>CAZYTQ010000133.1:0-8355 GCA_964650135.1 uncultured Anaerolineaceae bacterium
GTCTGGGTGTGCCCCAAGGGGGACTTCGACGGCCGGCTGCACGTCGCGGGGTACGCCCGTGACCGGCACGCGCTGTACACCGTGTGCGACACCCACGGGGACACCTACCTGCGCTGAGGAGCGGCACCGGCGGTATCTGCCGCAGCGCGCCTATCGGTCGCGCCCCTCCTATCGGGCCTGACGCGCCGTCGCCCACCCATCGATGACGGGGTCCCGCCCGGCCGCGAGGATGATGCCCGCCACGAGCACGGTCCGCGGCACGATGGAGCTGACCTCGAGGTACTCCGCCGGCGCATGGTCGTTGCCGCCGATGGGCCCGAGACCATCGATCGATGCGACGCCCAACCCCGACGTCGTGTTCGCATCGGAGGCCCCGCCGGTCGCCGCGTCCCGGAGCGAGAACCCGAGCTGCCCGGCGAGCCCGATGGCGTGCTCCACCAGTCGCCCGGAGCGCTCCAGCTTCTCCATCGGCCAGAAGCGCCCCATGAGCGAGACCTCGCAGGTGGTGTCCGGCACGCTGGACTGGTCGGCGATGGCCCGCACGGCCGCCTCCGCCTCCTCCAACGCGGCCCGCCGGACCGCCCGCACATCCACCTGGAGGGTCGTCTCGGCCGCCACCACGTTGGGTCGGGTCCCGCCGTGGACCACGCCCACGTTGATGGTGACCCCTGGCCATCGCCCGTTCAGCGCGTGGAGCGCCTGGACCTTGTGCGCTGCCTCCAGGATCGCGCTGCGGCCCTTCTCCGGCTCCACCCCCGCGTGCGCCGCACGACCCGCGATGCGCAGCTCGAGGTCCATGATGCCCTTGCGGGAGCTCACGAAGTCACCGTTCGCACGTCCACCCTCGAGCACGAGGGCCAGGTCCGCATCCGCCGCCTGGGCGCTGATGATGGGCGTGCTCGACGGTGACCCGATCTCCTCGTCCGGGTTCGCGACGTAGACGACCCGACCGACCGGTGGCCACGGCACGTCACCGGCCTGCGCGAGGTCCCGCAGACAGCGCAGCGCATACAGCCCGGCAAGGAGGCCACCCTTCATGTCCGAGACGCCGGGCCCGAGCGCGCGGTCACCCTCGATGCGGAACGGTCGCTCCGCCACGGTCCCGGGATCGAACACGGTGTCCATGTGGCCGATGAGCATGAGCGTGGGGCCGGCCATCCCATCGCCGAGCGTCCCGACCAGCGTGTCACCGAGCGTGTCGTGGCGCGTCACCTCGACGCCCATGCCCAGCTCCCGGAACGCCGTCTGGACCCACGCCCCCACCTCGTCCACGCCGGCCTTCGTGTAGCTCCCGCAGTCGATGTCCACGAGCCGCTGGAGGTCAGCGAGGTACGCCGACGATCGGTCGGTCATGTGGCTGGTCAGTCGGTCGAGCTCGGCGGTGGTCACGAGGTCGGTCGTCGGAAGGTCGGTCATGGTTCGTGAGTCTAGGGTGCTCCGTCGACGCGGGCTCCACGCGAACGCACCGGCTGGGTATCCTTCCGCGCACCGTGCGACGCATCGAGATCCGGCTGCTGGATGGCCCCTCCGTGGTGCGGCTGGAGCCTGCCGTCCGCATCGAGGTCGCCGTCGGACGTCGACGCACCTGGTACGGTCAGCGTCTGCCCGAGGCCCACGCACGCGTGGAGCTCGCCGCGCCGGTCCGACCTGCCGACGCCCCCCGATCCGTCGCCGACCTGGCCGCGTGGGTGCGCCGGCTCCATCGACTGACCGGCTCTGCCGTGTGGCTCGTCGATGAGCGACGTGCCGCGAGCCCTGGGCGTGCCCGCATCCCGGTGACCATCCATCGCACGTCCGAGCCGGGTCACTGGATCGTGGCGTTCCCGTGGCGCGACTCCGCGCGCGCCGAGGCGATCACCGAGGCTGCCCTCTCGCTCACCGAGGCCGGCATCCATCCGACGCGGACCCTGCCGGCGACCCGCCGCACCGCCGGTCGACGCGGTCGCAGCCGCATGCTGGCCCGTGCCGTCCGGACCATCGAGGCCACTCACGGCCACCCGCCCGCCTGGATCCGTGACGACGATCGGCGCGTGCCGGTGATCAGCATCAGTGGCACCAATGGCAAGACCACCACGACACGCATGATCAGCCACATCCTGCGCGCCGCCGGTCATCATGTGGGTACCAGCACATCGGATGGCGTGATGGTCGACGAGCAGCTCGTCGAGGCTGGCGACCTGACCGGGCCGTACGGTGCGCGGAGCGTGCTCACGCGCGACGACATCGACATCGCCGTGCTCGAGACCGCCCGCGGTGGCCTGATGCTCCGGGGTCTCGGCTACGAATCGAACGAGGCCGCCGTCCTCACCAACGTGAGCTCCGACCACATGGACCTCCAGGGCATCCACACCCTGCCCGAGCTGGCCCAGGTGAAGTCCGTCATCGCGCGCATCACGCGCGCGGACGGTGTCGTGGTCCTGAACGCCGACGACGACCTCGTCGCCGGGCTGGGCCGGCGGCTGCGAGCCTCGGTCTGGCTGTTCTCGATACGCGGCAGCGGAGCCCGCCTCCGGCGCCATCTCGCCCAGGGCGGTCGTGCATGGATCCTGATCGACGGGTCCCTCACGGAGGTCGAGGGGGATGCGCGACGACCGGTGGTCGCGATGACGGACGTGCCGGCGACGATGGGCGGCATCGCGCGCCACAACGTGGCCAACGCGCTCGCGGCCGCGGCCGGGGCTCGTGCGATGGGTGCGACGCTCGACGAGGTGGCTGCCGGTCTCCGGACCTACGGCGTGGATGACACGAACCGCAACGGCCGGCTGGACCTGTATCGACGAGGTGCCACGACCGTCATCGTGGACTTCGCGCACAACGAGGCGGGCGTCGCCGCGATCCTCGATGTGGCGGAAGGGCTGGCGGGCGACAGGGCCGCACGCATCCGTGCCGGGACGCAGGTGACCATGATCGTCGGCACGGCTGGCGACCGGCCGGATGACACGCTGCGGGGTGTCGCCCGGATCGCCGCCGAGCGCGCCGACCGCGTGGTCATCAAGGAGACCCAGGCGTACCTCCGGGGACGCACTCGCGAGGGCGTCATCGGCGAGCTGCGGGCGGGCATCACGGCCGGCGGCCAGGACGGCCGCGCGGCGCAGGTCCACCAGGACGAGCCGAGCGCGATCCGGGCGGAGGTCCGCGACGACGGTCTGCTGGCGCCGGACGGTCGCGTCGGCGTCCTCGTGCTCATGTGCCACGAGGGTCGAGCGGGCGTGGTCGCCGCACTGACGGAGCTCGGCTTCGAGCCGGTCCGAGGCGTCCGCGGCGCGGACCCCGGTCCGTTCCGTGAGGCTGGGACCCGGTGGGCGTGACGCCGCGAGGACCGACGCCCGCACGCCGTCAGCCGTACGCGATGACCTGGGTGTCGGGCACGCGGCGGAACTCGCCATCGTTCCGGGTCGACACGGGGATCGCGTTCGCGGGCCCCACGGCCGCGACCCAGAGGTCGTCGGTGCCGATGAGCTGCCCGTCCAGACGCAGGCACCTGGACGATCGGCCGCCCGGGTCGTGATCCGCGCCTACCCCTCGGGGACGTGGAGCTCCCCGGGTGCCGTGATGGCCACCCCGGCGCCACCGTCGAACGCCATCGCGGCGCGATAGACCGCCGTCGAATCGTCCGCGCAGATGACCACGAGGTCGCCCGGATGGGCCCGGCGCATGCCCGCATCGGCCGCCTCGATCTCGTCCAGCATGGCCGAGGCACGCTGGCAGCGAGCCCCCTGCGTGCGAGCCTGGCGCACGCCATCGAGCACGTTCGCGGCGCTCTGCCCGACCGGCCGGCCGCGCAGGTTCCGGTCCTCGCGCACGATGATCTCGTCGAAGGCGGTCGCCGCGAGGGCGCCGTAGGCACGCTGGTCCTCGTCGCGCCGGTCCCCCGGGATGCCGATGATGCCGATCGACCGGCCGCGCCACTCCCCGGTGGGTGCGGCCACGGCCACCCCCGGACGTCCTGCCCGCCCGCGTCGGCGACCCGTGCCCGTCATGGTCAGCTGCACGAACTCCGCGAGGCGGCGCATGCCGTCGACGTTGTGGCAGTAGTCGATGACCACCTGGAAGCCACGCACGGACACCTCGTTGAGACGCCCGGGTGCCTGGAAGAACGACGTCGTGAACGTCCGGAGACCCTGCCGGATGTCGTGCAGGTGGGCACCCGCCGCCCAGGCAGCGGCTGCTGCCGCCAGTGCGTTCGCGACGTTCATGCGCGCCCGGCCATCGAGGGTCGCGGGGATGAGATAGGAGTGGATGAGGGGCATCGTGCGGGGCCCCTGGCGGAGCGCCAGGAGCTCGCCCTCGGGCGAGTCGACGACGACCATCGCGGCGCCACCCCGGCCACAGTGACCGTCCACCCGGTCGAAGCCATCGGTGCCCTTCCGGGTCTCCATCGAGAAGTAGATGACGCGGCCCTCGCAGCGCCGCGCCATCCGCGCCACATGCGGGTCGTCCGCGTTGAGCACGGCCGCGCCGTTGCGAGGCACGGCATCCACCACGACGCCCTTGACCGCTGCCAGCTGGGACACGGTCTCGATCCCCTGGAGGCCCAGGTGGTCGCCCGTCACGTTGGTGACCACGGCCACGTCGTTGCGGTCGTAGCCCAGGCCCTCGCGCAGGAGCCCGCCCCGGGCGACCTCGAACACCGCCGTGTCCACGAGCGGGTTCTGGAGCACCGTGCGCGCCGAGCGGGGCCCGGACATGTCGCCCTTGCGGGTCAGTCGACCGTCGATGACGATGCCGTCCGTGGTCGTCATGCCGACCCGCCGGCCCATGAGCTTGAGGATGTGCGCGACCATGCGCACCGTCGTGGTCTTGCCGTTGGTGCCGGTCACGCCGATGATCGGGATGCGTGCGTCCGTGCCGGCCGGGAACAGCAGGTCGATGACGGGCTTGGCCACGTACTGCGGCTCGCCCTCGGTGGGGTTGGTGTGCATCCGGAAGCCGGGGGCCGCGTTCACCTCCACGATGGCCCCGCCCTGCTCGCGGACCGGCACCCCGATGTCGGGCACGACGAGGTCGATGCCGGCGATGTCAAGACCCACCGTACGCGCCGCGGTCTCGGCGATCTCCACGTTCTCGGGATGAGCATCCAGGGTCCGGTCGATGGCCGTGCCACCCGTGGACATGTTGCCGGTCAGCGCGAGCTGTACCCGGGTGTCCTCCGGTGGCACCGAATCGAGCGTGAGGCCCTGCTTCTCGACGACCGCCCGGGCCGCGTCATCGAGCTTGATGCGGGTGAGCACCTTCTCGTGGCCGATGCCTCGTCGCGGGTCCGCGTTCTCGATGCCCACGAGCTCGGCGACCGTGTGCACGCCATCGCCCGTGACCCCCGCCGGGACACGCTCCGCGACCGCGACCATGGTCCCGCCGATGACCAGCACCCGATGGTCGGCGCCGTGGACATAGGTCTCCACGACCACGTCGCCGCCCCGGCTCTCGCCGAGCGCCACCGGGAACGCGGCACGCACGTCCGCCTCGGACCGCAGGTCGAGACACACGCCGCGACCGTGGTTGCCGTCCAGGGGCTTGATGACCACCGGGTAGCCGATGCGGCCCGCGGCCGCGACGGCCTCGTCCTCGGTCTCGACGGTCTCCGAGCGCGGCACGGGCAAGCCTGCCGACGCGAGGAGCTGGTTGGTGAGCGACTTGTCGGACGCGATGTCGACGGCGATGGCCGACGTCGCCGAGGTCATCGTCGCCCGGATGCGCTGCTGGTGCCGACCCTGGCCGAGCTGTACCAGGCTGTGACGATCGAGGCGGATCCACGGGATGTCCCGGGACACCGCCTCGTCGATGATGGCCTGGGTCGAGGGGCCGAACGCCGAACGCTCCGCGATCCGGATGAGCCGCTCGAGCGCGTGCGGGAAGTCGAAGGCGGCATCCGGATCCTCGGGCGCCACGAGCTGGTTGACGAGCGCCACCGCGATCCGGCCGGCCTCCAGGCCGACGCTCTCCTCGCGATACTCGTAGACCACGTCGTAGCGGCCATGCTGGCCCGCGGAGCGGGTCTTGCCGATGCGCACGTCGGTGCCCGCGAGGCACTGCAGCTCGAGCGCGATGTGCTCCGCCACGTGCCCCATCCACGTGCCGTCACGGAGCCGCTCGAAGAAGCCGCCTCGTCTGCCCAGCGAGCAGGCGTGGTCCTCCATCGTGGGCAACAGCTCGATGAGCGCGTCGGCGAAGCCCGGGATGGCGCTGGAGGGGTACTCCTCGAGGATCCCCAGGTCCACCGTCATCCGGATGACCGGTTTGCGCACCCACACGTTCGGCCCGCGCATCACACGCGTGTCGAGGACACGCAGCGTGGGGGCCGGAGGGTCCGAGGGTCCGGGCGTCTCGTCCGCGGCCCCGTCGCCTGCCTCCACGGCGGGTACGGGGAGGGCGGGTGCCTCGTCGCCCCACGCCTCCGATGGGATCGCGTCCGGGTCCGGCACTCCCGCCTCCTCTGGGGCTGTCTGGCTAGCTGGACGCCAGTGCGGCCGGATCGAGCGCCCGAAGCGCGGGTGCGGCCACCCGGACCCGACGACGCAGGTCGAACCGATAGCCCACGGGCAGGGAGTGGAGCACCACGTTGCTGATCATGATGGGTCGGTGGGCGCGCACCTCCCACGCATCGGTCTCGGATGCCGAGCCATCCACGATGGTGATGCTCCGGCGACCGATGACCTCCATGACCATGTCCGGGCTCACCACGGCTGCGGTGTCCTCGTCGATGCCCATGCCCAGCAACGCCGGGTTCTGGGCGATGGTCGCCAGCAGCCGCCCGAGCCGGTTGCGTTGCTGGAAGTGCTGGTCGATGATGATGTTGGCCAGGATGCCCAGGCCAGCGGCCATCTGGACCATGCGCTGCTTGGGCGTGCCACCGGACGCGCCGAAGGCGACCATGTGGCTGGACATCGCACTGGCGCCTGCGCTGGTGCCCGCGACGACGGAGCCGTGGCGGTGCCGCTCCGCGACCGCCTGGGCGAGCGCCGTGCCGCCGATGGTCGATGAGAGCCGCAGCTGGTTGCCACCGGTCATGAACACGCCCGTCGCATCCCTGACCGTGCGGGCGTGTCCCTCGTCGTTCGCCTGGGCTCGGGTCACGGCATGGATGGGCACGACCTGGGATGCGCCCAGCTCCGTGAAGATGCGACGGTACATCTCGCCCGCCAGCGGACCCAGGGAGGATGCGCTGCTGATGACCGCGATGCGCGCGTCAGGGCCTCCCGCGAGCGCGACGAAGCGGCTCAGGATCACCCGTTCCCGGACCTTGTCCTCGGCGCCGCCGATGACGATCACGTGCCCTTCGGCCACTCATTCCTCCCAGGCTGGCTCCGCGACAGGATACAGGCACGCTCCGCGTGTCACGCGAGGCGCGCTACCCTCCAGCGTATGACCGCTCACCTGCTGCCTCGCCTCGCTGTCCAGCTGTGGTCCGTTCGCGACGACTTCCAGGCTGACCCGGCGGCCGTCCTCGCCCGGATCGCCACCACGGGCGTGCTGGGTGTCGAGTACGCCTCGCTCGCGGACCATCCACCGGCACGGGTGCGTGGCTGGGCAGCGGCGGTGGGCCTCCAGGGGATGGCGGTCCATCGTGCGCCGACGTCGGACCGGGTCGAGGCCGTGCTCGATGAGGCACAGGAGCTGGGGGTCGAGCGGGTGATCTGGCAGTGGGTCCCCGCAGAGCGCGTCGCCGACGCTGCCGCGATCGGCGCCCTCGCGGACGAGCTCGCCGCGTTCGCGGGCCGTGCTGCCGACCGGGGCATCGGCGTCGGTTTCCACAACCATTGGGACGAGATGCGCCGACTGCCCGACGGGCGGACCACGCTGGAGCATCTGCTCGAGCGCACCGATCCGCGGGTCTTCGCAGAGGTCGACATCTACTGGGCGCAGCTCGGTGGCGCCTCGCCGGCCGACCTGGTGCGAGCCCTTGGGAGTCGGGTTCGGCTGCTGCATGTCAAGGATGGCCCGGCCGATGACCCGGCGTCACCCCACGTGCCCGCGGGCCAGGGAGTCGTGGAGGTCCGGGGGTCCATCGAGGCGGCCACGAACGCGGACTGGCACGTCATCGAGTTCGACCGGTGTGCCACCGACGTGTTTGCCGCCATCGCGGCGAGCGCTGCCTGGCTCATGCGCGCAGGGCTCTCGGAAGGTCGGTCATGACCTCGGCCGCCCGTGTCGGCCTGGTCGGCTGTGGCGCCATCAGCCGTGCCTACGCGCGGACCATCGCTCGCCTGCCCGACCTGGAGCTGGTGGCCTGCGGGGACCTGGACCGGACGCGTGCCCAGACCCTCGCTGCCGAGGTGGGCATCCCGCTCGTGCTGGACCCCGACGAGCTGGTCGAGCACCCGGAGGTGGGCGTCGTGCTCAACCTCACGATCCCAG
>CAZYTQ010000134.1:0-8322 GCA_964650135.1 uncultured Anaerolineaceae bacterium
CCTCAGCAGGGTCAACCGTCATCGATTCTTGGGTAGAGTTCGACATCAAGACTGCAACCTGGTGGGGACCCCATTCCACTGAGGCCTTCTCTCCCACCTGTTCCTTCTACATGTATGACTCTCAGGAGAAGTTGTTCTCCCTCGTGGGAAGTTCAGAAGCCTTCACCTGGCGTGAGGACCCAACCACCCCCCACGACCACCTAGCCACCCCCATTGATTGTGAGCTGATCACCAAGTTCTACGATGGTGGAGCTCCCTCCCTTGAAAAGTTCTGGGACCAGCTAACCGTCCTTGGTAAGGTTCAAGAGGCTGGCCAGATTGAAATCTACCCAACCGTGGGCTATCCAGGTGACCCCGAGCAAACCCCCCTTTTCTATGACATGAAAAGGGGAAAGCAGGTCCTCGACCGTCTAGGTCAGGGCCCCTTTATGAGCCTACGTCTAAAGCATAAGGTCTGGAAAGAGCCGGTTCAACTCTATGGTATGGAGGTTCCTTTTAACATCTTTGGCAAGCGATAAGGGGGTCAATAGTGGCCTCTCGCTCTAAGCCCTATGAAATCGTCTGGCCCCTGAACCCAGAGCAGATCGAGAACCTCGATCAGATGCTCCGGGAACTCTATCAGGATGTTGACACCGTCACTGAGGTGGTTGACAGTGGTGGAGGTGGTGGAAGCTCCATCACCCTCCCCCTGACTGTTCCAGATGGTGGAACCGGCCTAACCTCAATCTCCGACGAGGCCCTCCTAAAGGGAACCGGCGGCGGGACCCTAGAAGCTGTCCCGGTTGGGGGTGAAGGAGATGTCCTAACCGTCACAGGCGGGACTGTAGGTTGGGCCCCCTCTTCAGGTGGAGGGGCAGACCCAGACCTCACCTATATTACTGCCGGGGATGAGTCAGTTGATCTCCCTAATAGCCTCCAGCTCCTTGCCGGGGACCATATTGAGTTCGACACCGCTACCCCTAACGAACTCACCATCGACGCTGTAGACATCATCGAAGCCCCCGCCACAACCGTGAGTGGGGAGATTGTCCTCTTCGACGCTACGGACGGCCTAGAGGTTAGGAGCGCCACAGGAACTGGCCTTGTCACCGCTACCGACGGAGTGTATGGGGTTCTAGATCCTTCAGGCTTCGTGATCGAGGGTGGGACGATCAGTCCCGGAGCCCACCCACTCCTGTCGGCTATCCATAGTGATACCATCCCTGCCACCCCAGTATATGGGGACATGATTATCGCAGGGACCCCGGCAAACCCCATAGCCACCTACGTTCATGCAGCTCTTGTGAGCACGGTGGTGGAGGACTTCGAAGGTATCCGGGCTGCTTACATGTTAGGGTTCAACGGGAACGAACTTCCACCTGGGATTGTAGGATGGGGTGCTCCTCCTCCCCTACCCCTTGTAGAGCCAGAACTCCCCAAGCAGTGGTTGACTTGGAACTTCATTGACGGATTCCTCCAGTCGGATGTCATGGACGACTTTGTAGGTATTCGGTCAGCGATGTCAGCGGGTAATGCAGGTGTTGGAGCTGGATGGGCATACACCGCCTACCCTGTCGACATCATCCCAACCCCAGATCCTTCTAACCTTGGGGTGGGAACCGATTGGCAACGACTTCCGATTGGGGATGAGGAGGATGTTCTCATCGTCAAGGCGGGTGGACCGTTCTGGTCAGATTCTGTAGCCCTTGGTGGGACCCTGAACGTTGTGGGGATTACCTCCCTCGCCAACCTTCTAGCGGCTCAGGCCACGGTAACAGGCATCCTAAACGCCCAGAGTGGGATTAACGTCACTGGAACGGTGGATGTCACAGGGAACATTGAAGTTTCTGGTGGGATCTACGAGCAAGGTAGAACCCCCGCCCTCGGTGATTGGGTTGACATTCCCTACAACGCTGGAGATTTTTCGTCTTCAGGGGGAACCGGTGATAGTTGGGATGTTGAGGTGGGTGACCTTCTTGTCTGGCAGTACAGACTAATCGGCAACTCCGTAGAGTATCGGCTGACCATCTATACCTCTTCGATAAGTGGAGATCCAACCACCCTTCACATTGCCATTCCGATCCCGATTGCTGGATTCTTTGCTGTGGGTACTATTATGCAGGAAGGGGTCGTAGCCACCTACGATAACTTCATTGAGGTTGACGGATCTGGACATCCCAACGAATTGAGGATTTGGAAGTTCCCTGTGGGGGCCAGTGACCCCTTTGCTAACACCACCGGAGGAACCTATGTTGGGTTCCGAATCGGTGGACTCATCTTAACACCGTAATCTATGCCAACCTTCACCGCAACTCTTGCTAACTGGACGAACGCCACGTCTGATGCTAACTTTCAAGCATGGGGGAAGTATATCAGCGACCGCATGACTGACGTGGGACTGGTCAAGACCGCTGACACAGGTCAGGTAGACTGGAATACCGCTACGAACCCCGGTGGAGTCAACAACTACCCCCATTATGAGATTCGGATGTTCGGGGACGCCCTTCAGGCGACGGCCCCGGTGGTGTTTAAGGTTGAATATGGAGAAGCTCAAATAGCAGACACCCCAAGCATTAGAATCTCTTTTGGTTCAGGATCAAACGGCAGTGGTACACTGACCGGTTCTCCGTCAACCCCAAAATTTTCTGGCTCTGCAGCACAGGATGGATCAACAACTATTGTGGGGTCTGGGTCTAATAATAGGTTCGGATTTAATACCCTGGTTACTAATGGACATATTTTAACCTTTGAGCGTACCAAAGATGCTCTAGGAAACGACACCTCCGAGGGTGTCCATCTGATTACTAGACCAGCTACTAATTCTGTCCTGACTCCAAATAGTCTTTTATGGATTGCCGGTGTTGGAGATGCAATTAGTGGTGGCGTTAGTAGCCTAGCGGCTCTTTTTCCTAACAGTTCCACGTTCAAGTATGGAACTCAAACTGGAGTAGCTCCGATCTTTCCTGAAAGCCCCATTTTCAAGAATCCCGTCCTTGGAATGGTAGGCTATTATGAGCAAGATATAACTGTAAACACCATTTTCCAGGCCTACATGTACGGCACCCCACATAACTACTTTGCCTGCAATGATGCCCATAGCATTGCATCAACTGGCTGGCGCGGACAGGGCGGCGGAACGGAAGCCCCCGCGATCCTTTACGAGTAAAGATAAAAAGCACCCCGCTAAAGACCTAATCTAAGTATGGCAACCTTCCAAGCAACCGTAAGTAACTGGACCAACGCCACGTCTGTGGATAACTATAGAGCGTGGGGTCAATATGTTTCAGACCAACTAACAGCAGTTGGTCTGACCAAGACTGCTGACACCGGCCAGGTGAATTGGGCCACCGCCTCTGATCCCGGTGGAACCAACACCTACAATGACTATGAGATCCGAGCCTTCGCTGACGCCCTTCAGGCTACTGCTCCTATAGTGTTTAAGGTTCGGTATGGTGAGAGTGCAATAGCAGATCAGCCAGCTGTTGGAATTCAATTTGGGACCGGATCTGACGGAAGCGGAGGCTTAACCGGAACCCTCTCCACAGAGATGAAATTTCCTAGCTCCTCTGTAACCACCTCTGTCACAGTGACAGGATCAGGATCAACGAATAGATTCTGCTTGAATGTTGGGGCGGGCAACAATCAATCCTTTTTGTTTAGCTTCGAACGTACGAAGGATGCTCAGGGAAACGACACTGTTGAGGGTGCTACCCTCTTTGGCATCTGTGGCAATACTGGCAATGCCTCCGCGTCAACTCAGAATATAGGAGAAATTGTTTGGAATCCTAGTATAGGAAACATCACAGCCATCAACACAAGCAATGTGGCGTGCCTTTTTCCATCAGGATCAAGTTTTACCAACGGTGTTCAGATCGGGGTGGCTCCAATCCTTCCAGAAAAACCCCTCTTTATGAATCCCATCCTAGGGCTTGTAGGCTTTTACACCCAAGACATCACCACACCAGGAACGTTCGTAGCCTATATGTATGGGACTGCTCATCAGTATTATGCTACAAACCGTGGCGCTTCTAGTGCGTTCAGAGGAACGGGCAGTGGAACGGAAGCCCTGGCCATCCGATACGAATAATGGACAAAAAACGTCCAATAAAAACCTAACCTAGAATGGCAACCTTCACAACGACCGCGTCTAACTGGACCAACGCAACGAACGATGATAACTTTCGTGCGTGGGGATCTTATATCTCCTCTCGCTTTGCGGCTGTGGGGCTTATCCAAACGTCTGACACCGGACAGGTCAATTGGACCACTGCTGCGAATCCTGGGGCTACGAACACCTACCCCCATTATGAGGTCTGGCGATTCAACGACGCCCTCCAAGCGACGGCTCCAGTGTTTTTTAAGATTTTTTATGGTGAAGGCTCCGGGACTGATACTCCTGCTATTGGAATTTCATTTGGAACTGGATCTGATGGCTCAGGAAATTTAACTGGAACTACTTCTACATTAATGAGAACTACCTCAGCAGCCGGAGCTGGATCAACTACTGTAGTTGGTTCTGGTTCAACAAATAGATTTAGTTTCAATAATAATACTGGATCTAGCGCCGGTATGTTATTTGGATTTGAACGCACAAAAGATTCTGTAGGAAATGATACTTCTGAAGGAATTGTTTATTTTGCAAATGGAAGTACAAATTTTGGCAATGTTGGATCTACAGCTACTTCAGCAAGAACTTTATATTGGAATCCAAATACTGGAACAGTTGTAGAATCCGCAGCTTCAAGCAGTTTGGCAGCATTATTTCCCTGGCAATCTTCATTTGTTTTTGGTGCCCAAACAGGAATTGCCCCAGTTTTTGCTGAACGCCCATTATTTACTAATCCTATTTTGAATGTTGTGGGATATTACACAGGAGATATTACCCCAACAAATACTTTTATGGCCTATATGTATGGGACTGCTCATCAGTATTATGCTTGTGCAGCAGCGGCAAGTATTTCATCTTCTGGATGGCGCGGAGCTGGCGGCGGAACGGAAGCAGCAGCAATCCTTTACGAGTAACCCTTTAACCCAAAATCAAAATGCCCATCAACGACCATAACGCTTACATGAACCAGCTGCATTATGACCAGCAGCGGAATAGCTACAGGCAACCCCAAGCTATGACTGGTGGGCTTCGTCCTAATCAACCCCTTCAGTTCAATCAGGGGGGGATTATGGGCGGCCGTGGTGCCCCTGGTGGCGGCAGTGGGGGTATGCAGAGATACTTCTCTGTCCCAGAAGGACCAGCCCCCGCTACGACGGTCCCCAATCCAGGACAACCTCCAGGTCCAAATGGTCCAGCAGGTCCTCCAGGGCCCACTCCAGAAGAGATCATCAACCTTTGGCGTCGGAACACCCTCCCTCGTGAAGCTCCTCCCCCACTTCCCCCTCGTGTTGCTCCCATCGCCCCCATTGATGACAGTGAGGCTTGGAGAGCTACCTATGGTAGGGCTAAGGAGACTGCAGGTAACCAGGCCCGCCGAGGCCTCGATGCCCTCATGGAAATGCAGGGAGCCCGAGGCATCCTAGGTGGTGGCCTTGGTGTGGGTGAGATTGGCTCGAACATCCTTGGCCCAGCCCTCAACCAGCTCGGTGATGTCAATCGTCAGCTCGCTGAGAAGTCCTACGATGCTGAGGTTGACCGCCAGAAGACCAACTATCAGGGCGGGATTAACCAACGCTCCCAGGACATCTCCCATCATCAGGGAGTGTTCGGCGGGAACATCAATCAGAGGGGACAGGATTACAACCTCCTCCCCATCATTAGGTCCCTCTTTCAGGTGAAATACTAGGATCAGGTCATGGCTACCCCAAGACGCCCATTCAACCCTAACCTCCTTCTTCTCGATGATGGCCGTGAGTTTGACACCACAAACTTGTCTGGCCTTGATGCGAAGTTTATTGGGAAGGAACAACACCGTCTACGACAGTCTTCAGAGATTGAGAAAGGGTATGAGAGACGGATGATGGGCATGCTCCAAGGGGGAACGTTCAGCAACTTTCTCAAGAGTCCTTACGACAACCTTGGGGTTGGTGATGTTGCGAATCCATGGGCAGCCTATTCTGGACTCCTTCAAGGTAAGGAGAACGCTGCTAAGCAAGCAGGGATGAACTTTAGCTTCGACCCTAAGCATCAGTTTGGAACCCTAAAGACCGAAGCCCTCTACAAGCCCACCTGGGATCCAGATGCTGGACAGTCCTCAGCTCTTAGTGGTTTGTATGTTGATGATAAGGGTAACAGACACTTCCGCCGTAATTCAGATCCAGTCATCGCTGGACTCAAGAGGATCCGCTAGATGCCGCCTCCTTCCTACAATCAGCTTCCCTCAGTTCTAAGGGCCCTTCAGAGGGTTAGTCCACAACAGGGGACAGACAGGTCCAACATGCCTGGCCCCTCGATGCTTCCAGGTCGGCAGGACCCCTGGTCAGTCCCAGAGTTCTCGGACATGGGAACCTCCTCTGACCCAGAGCTCGAACTGGACTTCCTCCAGGGCTCTAGGATTGATGAGACCCGCAATCGACTGTTCAATGCCGTGCGGACCCCACCCGGTGGGGCTCCATCCTCCATCAACGTTGAAGCCCTTCAGGCCCTCCTGGGACAACAGGAGGCCGACAGGGAGGGAACCTTCATCAATAGGGTTCAGAGACCGCAGGTAGATGCCTCTAGAACTGCCAACTTCAATGCCTCGATGGAAGGCTTTGCTGACCCACAAGAACAGGCTGCTTACGAGAGATCCATTGAAGAAGAGAAGATGAGGATTCCTCTCGAACAGTCTAGAGTGGCCCAACAGACGGGAATTCTACAGGCTCAAGAACAAAATCGTGGAGCTATGGAGCGCCTTCAGGAGGAGGGTAGGCAGACCCAGGAGCTCTTCGGACAGGTTGGAACCTATGATCCCCGCACTGGCGGCTACATCCCCCTCCCTGGTGGACGAACAACCTGGAGAGCCCCACGGGCTTCAGCAGCTAGGGGTGCTGGAGGAATGGCCCTTGATGCCACCTCCCAAAGATCCCTAACGGCAGCCCGTCGAGACCTCGCTCAGCAGGAAGCTGCCGCCCAAAGAAGGGGACCACTCAGTTCAGCCATGGGGGCGGTGGGATCATTCTTTGGAATGGAGCCCAGTGTTCCAGAAGACACCCCCGCCCTAGCAGCCTCCAGAGCTGGCCTCAATCAGGCCATTCAGAATGCTCTCATCCAGCTCACCCCCAATCCTGAGATTCAGCAGTTTGCTTCAGACCTCCTTAACTCCCCCGACTGGAACACCCCTCTTGATGACATCTTAGCTATCCAAGATCCCGACTTCTACATGGACCCCGCTGATATAGAACAGCTCCGAAGGATCCTAGATATCCTCCGCCTTCCCCTGATTCAGGCTCAGGTTCCTGGCCAACAGTAGACCACCCCCACCATGCCACAGGAAACCCCACAACGTCGCCGCCTAAAGCTGCCCTCCCAGCAACCCAAACCTCCAGTCCCACAGGCTGAGGAGGATCGAGGTCTTGGTGTCCTAGGTCTCCTCTCGATGGTCCCTAGGGTCCTAGGAGGGGTCTTCGGAGCAGCCGGAGGTCCCCTTGGTGCCACTACCTCCGCCATCGGTGAGGTCGTCGGCCAGGGAATTGAAGGCTTAGGATCAGGAATTGAGGCAGTCAAGGGCCTACCCGATGTAGGTAGGGGCCTAGTCAACGATCCCCTCGAAACCCTCAAGGGTTTCCTTCAGGGGGCTGGTGAGGGAGCGACTACCCTTCCCTCCCGTGCCGGAAGGGTAGGAGTGGAAGCGGGGATTGGCTTAGTTCCTGGAGCTTCCCTCCTAAAGGGTGGATTTACTGGATCGGCCCTCAGAGGGGCTGCCCTCAGTAGTGCTGGTGAGGCTGGTAGGGAACTCGCTACTTATGGTGAGGTCGACCCCCTCTCAGTAGCTAGGGCTGCAGCTATCGGCGGCGGTGCTACAGGAGTTCTAGGGAAACTATTCGGAGCCTTTGAAGGTCCACCTAAGGTCAAACCTACTCCTAGGACGGTTGAGATTGAATCTGGTGGTGGCCGTCAGCGGACCATGAAGCTCCCGTCTGAACCCACCCCCCCTTCACCCCCTCCTACCCCTTCCCGAGTTCCCCCTCCAGCCGTTCAGGAACGTACCCGCCTCGGCCCCCTCGCTGACCTTTTCTCAACCCAACTTGATGAGGAAGTTGCTGCTGGTGCGGGAAGGGATGTGTCCACCCCACTTGGTGAGGCAGCCTCCCTCAAAAGAGTTCCCATTAGGGGTGGTCAACCAGAACAGACTGCCAGCTCCATGCTTCGTGAGGCTCGTGAGAGGGCTCTCAAAGAGAGGGAGCTTGAACGAC
>CAZYTQ010000135.1:0-8310 GCA_964650135.1 uncultured Anaerolineaceae bacterium
CGATGACCCGCAGCGTCCCTGTCGCTGCGGCGACATCGCCCACATCGAGACCGAGCGCCTCCGAGATGCGCAGGCCGCAGGCATACAGCAGCTCCAGCAGGGCGCGGTCGCGCAGGCCGACCGCGCCCACCGGGTCGGCAGCCTCGATGAGCGCCTCGACCTCGTGCACGTCCAGCGTCTCGGGGAGCGTCGGCGAACGTCGCGGGATCACCAGCACGTCGGCCACATCCAGCGTCAGCAGCTCCTCGGCGGCGCAGAACCGGTAGAACGCGCGCAGCGCTGCCGCCTTGCGTCGGAAGCTGGCGGGGCGGAGCGGCGGCGACCGGTCCTGGAGGCCCTCGAGCCAACCGAACGCGGCGGTGGTGGCCCGATCCCAGGTGGCGATCCCGGGTGCCCGTGCAGCGAAGTCGCGCAGGTCCGTGTCGTAGGCGCGGATGGTGGCCGCGGACAGGCCGCGCTCCACCCGCAGGTGATCGAGATACGCCTCCAGCGCCGAGGCGAGGGACGCGGGGATGGCCGGGGTCATCGGGCCAGCTCGTCATGGGCGCTTCGGGCGCGTGTCAGCAGCTCTCGCGCCGCGTCGACCGCGGCGTCCGAGCCAGCGCCCGCGAGCATCGCCGCCAGCTCCTGGACCCGGGCCTCCTCGTCGAGCTGGTGGACGCGGGTCACGGTGCGGCCGCCCTCGCTGCCCTTGGCGATGTGGAGATGGGTGTCGGCGTGGGCCGCGACCTGTGGCAGATGGGTCACGCACAGCACCTGGTGGCGCCGCGCGAGCCGCCACAGGCTGCGACCGACCGGGTCGGCGGACCGGCCCCCGATCCCCGCGTCGACCTCGTCGAACACGAGCGTGGGCGTGGTATCCGCGACCGCCAGCACCTGCTCGATGGCGAGCGACACCCGCGACAGCTCGCCGCCGGACGCGATGCGACCCAGGGGCCGTGGCGGCTCACCGGGGTTGGGCGCGAGCAGGAACGTCACCTCGTCCGACCCGTGGACCGAGAGGGTGGTGTCCGTGACGGCCACGTCGAACGCGGCATCGGGGAACCCCAGCTCCACGAGCACCGCCGTGACGGCCGATCCCGCCCCCGCTGCCGCCGAGCGACGCGCGTCCCCCAGACGCCGTGCGGCACCCAAGGCCGCGGCCTCCAGCGCCGTGTCCGCGGCGGCCCGTCGGTCCCGCTCCCCACCGATGCCCTCGAGACGCTCGAGATCGTCGGCCGCTGCACGCGCATGCTCGAGGACCGACTCCTCGGTCTCGCCGTACTTGCGCAGCAGGCCATACAGGGTGCCCAGCCGCGCCTCCATCTCGGCGGCAGCTGCCTGGTCCGCATCCCGCGTGTCCGCCGCGATGCGCATCTCGGAGGCCAGGTCGTCCGCTTCCGCGCCGAGGCCCTCCAGTCGCACCACGAGCGGCTCGAGCGCGGGGTCCTGGCGTGCCAGCTCCCGCAGGTCGTGGAGCGCCGCGGCCGCGATGTCGCGGACGCTCCCCTCCTCCCCGGAGAGCCGCCGCTGGATCGCGTCCGTGAGGCGCAGGAAGCGCTCCGCGCCAGCGACCGCATCGAGACGGGCGCGCAGGTCCGCCACCTCCCCGGGCCGTGGATCGACTTCACCGATCTCGGTCAGCGCATGCCGCGCCAGCTCCGTGCGTCGCACGAGCTCGTCCGGGTCGAGGTCCAGCGCGGCGAGCGCCGCCTGGTTGGCACGCCATGCCGTCACCGCGTCCGCCACCGCGGCCCGGAGCGGCCCGAGGGCGGCCCACGCGTCCAGCAGCTCCCGCTGGCGTGCCGGCGAGAGGAGCCGTTGCTGCTCGTGCTGGCCGTGGACGGCGACGAGCGGGCCTGCGACGGCCACCAGCCGCGCGACGGGGACCGCCGCATCGTCGATGCGGGCCACCGTCCGGCCGGCCGCGATCTCGCGGCTGCAGATGAGTGGCTCATGCGGGTCGGCCGATGGGGCATCGGTGGCTTCGTCGGTGGCTCGCTCGAACAACGCCTCGACCCGGGCCATGCTGGCACCGGCGCGGACGAGGGATGCGTCCGCGCGCCCACCGGTCACCAGCAGCAGCGCGTCGATGAGCAGTGACTTGCCGGCCCCCGTCTCGCCCGTGATGACCGTGAGGCCCGGCCCGAGGGTGAGCCGTGCCCGGTCGATGAGCGCGAGGTCGGTGACGGTCAGCTCGAGGAGCGCCATCTCAGGAGGGCAGCAGCTGCGCCTTGCGCCGCAGGAGCTCCCAGAACGGCAGTGCGCCCTGGGGCTCGATGAAGCGGATGGGTCGCTGGTGCGCGCTCACGCGCACCTCATCGCCGACCGCCAGCGGGACGTCGATGCGGCCGTCGATGCTGACCACGCAGTCGAACGCATCCATGATGCGTACCGTGACCACGTGGCCATCGCCCACCACGAAGGTGCGGATGGCGGTCAGATACGCCGCGATGGAGCTGACCACCAGGTTGCGACTCGTGGGATCGAGGATGGGCCCACCGGCGCTGAAGGAGTAGCCCGTCGATCCGGTGGGTGAGCTGACCACGAGCCCGTCGGCGATCCAGGTGGCCACATGTGACGCGTCCACGTTCACGTCCAGGCGCACCACGCGTGCCTGGGTGCCACGCACCACGGCGGCGTCGTTGAGGGCGATGTGGGAGGTGGCACCGGCCTCGCGCCCGCCGGGCAGCACCCGGACGTCGAGCAGCATCCGGGGCTCGATGGTGTAGCTGCCGCCGCCGAGGCGGCCGAGCACCGCCTCGAGCTCCTCGCTCTCGACCTTGGACAGGAAGCCCACCTTGCCGCAGTTGATGCCCAGGATGGGCACGTCCGCCTCGGCCGCGATGACCGCGGCGCGCAGGAAGGTCCCGTCGCCACCCAGGACGACGAGGGCGTCCGTGTCGGGCACCTGCCCACGGGCCGCCTCCAGGTCGCTCGCCTGGGTCGCCCAGCCGTCGACACCGTGGACGTGGCACCAGCCGAGCGCGCGCTCTCGCAGCTCCACCGCCTGCTCGTTGGTGGGATTGAACGCGAAGCCGATGCGCTTCACGCTGCCACCGGGACCCGCAGCCACAGGAATGACTCCTGGTTGCCCGATGGGCCCGTGAGCGGCGACTCCACCTCACCCAGGACTTCCAGGCCGAGCTCGAGGGCGTGGTCGCGGACCCGCTCGATGGCCCGCGCCCGCAGCGCCGGGTTCCGCACGACCCCTCCGGGCACGTCCCGGGGCGTGAGCTCGAACTGGGGCTTGACCATGGGCAGCAGCTGGCCACCGGGCCGGGTCGCTGCCACCATGCCCCGCAGCAGCCGCGTGAGCGAGATGAACGAGACGTCGGCCACGGCGAGCGACACGGGCTCGGGCAGCACCAGCCGGTCGTCCGCATCGGGGTCCAGACGGCCGGCATGGGTCCGCTCCATGGACACGACGCGTGGGTCGGTGCGCAGCCGCTCGGCGAGCTGGCCGCGGCCCACGTCGATGGCGTGGACACGGACCGCGCCACGCGTGAGCAGGCAGTCCGTGAAGCCACCCGTCGACGCGCCGACGTCGAGGCACACCTGGCCGGCGGGGTCGATGCCGAACGCATCGAGCGCGCCGGCGAGCTTCTCGCCACCACGCGACACGTACGGCGCCGCCGTCACCAGCGAGAGCGGCGTGGTCTGTTCCACCAGGTCACCGGGCTTGCGGTCGAGGCGGGCCCCGTCACCCGCGCCCACGCGGACACGGCCCGCCATGAGCAGCGCCTGTGCCTGGCTGCGAGAGGGCGCCAAGCCACGCTCGGTCAGGAGCAGGTCGAGGCGGATGCGCGTGCTGGTCACTCGTGGATGGTGCCACGACTCGTCGGGCGTGCGGGCGACCACGCGAGCCGCGTGCCCGATGGTCAGGCCGTCCGTGCCTCCAGTCGACCGGTGGGTGCGGCGGGGAGCAGGCCGGCGGCCGCGAGCGCCTCGGTGACCTGTCCATGGATGCCGGGCACGTCAAGCCGCACGGTGCGACGCAGGTCCGTGACCGAGCCATGGTCCACGAACCGATCGGCCGGGATGCCGATGCGCAGCACGGGCACGTCCCGGAGGCCCACGTCGGTCAGCCGCTCGTGCTCGAGCAGCTCCAGGACGCCACTGCCGAAGCCGCCCGGGATGGCGCTCTCCTCCAGCGTCACCACGAGTCGCTTGCCCCGCGCCCCCGCCAGCAGCAGGTCACGGTCGAGCGGTTTGGCGAAGCGGCCATCGATGACCTCGACCGACCAGCCATCGAGCGCGAGCCGTCCAGCGACCTCCATGGCCCGCATCACGATGGGCCCGAAGCCCACGAGGAGCAGCTCGGTGCCCTCCTGCAGCCGTTCGCCGGTCCCGACGGCGACAGGTGTCGGGGCCTCCTCGGCCACGTCGAGACCGGGATCGCGAGGGTAGTGGAGGGCGAAGGGCCGGTCCTGGCCGAATGCGGTGCGCAGGAGGCGACGGAGCTGCTGCTCGTCCCGCGGCGCGGCGATGACCAGGTTGGGCAGCTGCCGCTGCGTGGCGAGGGTGAACATGCCCTGGTGGCTGGTGCCGTCCTCGCCCACGAGCCCCGCCCGGTCGATGCCCAGGACCACGGGCGCGTCGTTCTGGCAGACGTCATGGACCACCTGGTCGAAGGCCCGCTGGAGGAACGTGGAGTAGAGCGCCACGAATGGCCGCATACCGCCCAGGGCGAGCCCCGTGGCGAGCGTCACGGCGTGCTGCTCCGCGATGCCCACGTCGTACATCCGGTGGGGGAACGCCGCCCCGAACCGCGCGAGCCCCGTGCCCGTGGGCATGCCCGCGGTGATGGCCACCACCCGCGGGTCCTCACCGCCGATGCGCAGCAGCTCGTCCGAGAGCACCGCGGTGTAGGTCGGTGGCTTGCGTCGCTCCGCGGCCCGCTGCGCATCCGACGGCGTCGCCTCACCGTCACCGATGGGACTCTCGGTCGTGCCGCCGACCACGCGCATGGGTGGCAGCGCGGCGCCGTGGAAGCCCACCTTGTCCGTCTCGGCGGGGCGGTAGCCCCGACCCTTGCGTGTCCGCACATGGACCAGCACGGGCCGCTCCATGTCCCGGAAGGCGCGTTCGATGGTGTGCTCGAGACCCGCCAGATCGTGGCCATCGACCGGTCCCACGTAGGTGATGCCGAGGTCCTCGAACAGGCGGCCCGGCTGTGCGAAGTCGACCACCGCCGCACGCAGGCGGATGGACCACTCATGGGCCGTGCCACCGACCACGGGGATCCGCTTGACCGCGTCGTCGTAGGCCCGCCGGGAATCACGCCACGTGCGCGAGAGCTTGATGCGCGACAGGTAGTGGCTCATCGCGCCGACCGTGGGCGAGATGCTCATCTCGTTGTCGTTGAGCACGATGACGAGACGCGTGCCGCGTGACCCGACGTCGTTGAGGGCCTCCAGCGAGAGACCCGTCATGAGCGCCGCGTCACCCACCACGATGGCCACACGCGAGGTGCCGCCGACGACGTCACGCGCGAGTGCCAGGCCCTCGCCGATCGAGATGCCCGTCCCGGCATGCCCACCATCGAACACGTCATGGGGACTCTCGCCGCGTCGCGGGAAGCCACCCATGCCGCCCAGCTGGCGCAGGGTGTCGAAGCTGCCCAGACGCCCCGTGAGCAGCTTGTGGGCGTATGCCTGGTGGCCGGTGTCCCAGACGATGCGGTCGTTGGGGCTGTCCAGCAACCGATGGAGCACGACCGCCAGCTCCACCACCCCCAGGGAGCTGCCGAGGTGCCCGCCCGTGTCCGCGACCGTCCGGATGATGGTCTCGCGGATCTCGCCGCACAGCTCGGGCAGCTCGTCGGCACCCAGTGCCTTGAGGTCAGCGGGTCCGGTGAGGGTGGGCAGGATGGCCAAGGGATGCTCCTGTGATGCCGGTCCTCGTCGTTCGGCCCGACGGACGTGGCGTCCCGGTCGACCTGGGCTCCTCCCCCTGGGCCGGCCGGCGTTCGGGCGATCCTAGCCCAGTGGACCGCGTCGCGTCATCCTGCGCCCCGGCCCGGGGGTCGGACGCGGGGCCGTCCCGCACGAGGAGCGATCGATCAGGGTTCGTCATCGGGCCGCAGGTCCAGCACCTGGAGGCGACCCCCCGCGCCGTCGACGAGCCGCTGCACGCGCAGCTCGGCGTCGCCCAGCAACCGGGCGCAGTGCGCGTGGAGCGACACGCCCCGCTCGTACAGCTCGATCGAGATCTCGAGCGCGGAGCCGCCCGCCTCCAGCTGCCCGACCACCGACTGGAGCTCTGCGAGCGCCTGGTCGAAGGGCATGTCCGCCGGGATGACGGCGGCCCTTGCATCGACGGGAACGCCCGAGGCGTCGGTGCCGGGCATCTCGACCGCGCTGGCATCGGCGCTGGAGGGATCGGTGCTGGAGCGTGTCATGCGCCCGAGTCTCGCACGTGCTCCACGCGGGCGTCCAGCGAGCCACGGACGACCTGGACCTCCAGCCGGTCACCAGCCTGGAGCGTGCGCGCGTCGCGGATGATGGCACCCTGGCTGTCACGCGCGATGGCATAGCCACGTTCCAGCGTCGCCCATGGGCCGAGCGCCCGGAGAGCGGCCTCCTGACGGTCCAGATCGCCACGTGCCCGGGCCAGCGTCGCGTGCGCCGCGCCGAGGGATCGCTCGCCGAGCCGCCGGAGCCGCGCATCATCGGAGGCGAGCCGGGTCTCGATGGCGCGCGTTGCCCGGTCGAGCAGCAGCCCGGCCCGTTCCCGTTCCGCGGCCAGCAGCGCCGCGGGCCGCGAGGCCTCGAGCGCCCGTCGCTCGGCGTCGAGGTCACGCCGCGCGGTCCGCAGCGCCCGCTCGCCGGCCGCGGACAGTCGGCCGCCCAGCGACCGCACCACCTGGTCCTGCTCCACGCGGGCGGGCACCGCGACCTCCGCAGCGACGGATGGCGTGGCGGCCCGCACGTCCGCCGCGAACTCGGCGAGCGTGACATCCGTCTCGTGACCCACGCCCACGATGATGGGCACCGGGCATGCCGCCACCGCCCGCACGACCGCCTCCTCGTTGAACGACCACAGGTCCTCGAGCGAGCCCCCTCCCCGCGCCAGGATCACGAGGTCCACGGCACGGCCGGTCGCCGGGTCCGTCCAGCGACCGACGCGTCGCAGCGCCGCCACGACGCTCTCCGCCGCGCCCGCGCCCTGGACCTGGCACGCGCTGACGACCACCCGCACCGTCGGCCAACGCCGCTCGAGGACCCGCCGGATGTCATGGAGCACGGCGCCCGACAGGCTGGTGCAGACACCGATGACGCGGGGCCAGGCCGGCAGGGGTCGCTTGCGGCCCGCGTCGAACAGACCCTCGCGGGTGAGCTGGGCCTTGAGCGCCTCGAACCGGAGCGCGAGGTCCCCGAAGCCAGCCGGCTGGAGGGTGTCCACGTACAGCTGGTAGACGCCCTGCGCGTCGAACACATCGACGCGGCCGTGCGCGACCAGCCGGACGCCCGTGCGCGGCTGGAAGGGCATCACCACCCGGTCGTCGCGGAAGATCATGGCCCGGATCGAGGCCCGCTCGTCCTTGAGCGTGAAGTAGCAGTGGCCGGCCGAGCTCACGGTGACCTGACCGACCTCGCCCTCCACCCAGACGTCCCGAAGCACCGGTGCGGCCCGCAGCGCGTCCTTGATCCGGCGTGTCAGCTCGCCGACCGCGAGGATGCGTGGCAGCGGGCGATCAGGTGGCGTCGGTGCCGCATCCGGCCGCGCCGCGCCGCGCGCGACGGGACCCTCGGCGACGATCGCATCGGCTGGATGCGGCGGCTCGTCATCGAGCGGCAGACCCAGCTGGTCGTGGTCAGGCACCGCGGTGGTGGATGGGCGGGTGGGTCAGCCGGTCGGTGCCGGTCCGACGGGTCAGACCCGCGTCTGGTAGCTGCCGTCGCGGGTGTCGATGCGGATGACGTCCCCGACCTCGACGAACAGTGGCACCTGGACCACGAGACCCGTCTCGGTCGTGGCGGACTTGCGGGCGCCCGTGGCGGTGTCGCCCGCGAACCCCGGCTCCGACTCCGTCACCGCGAGGTCCACCGAGATGGGCAGCTCCACGCCGATGGTCTCGTTCTCGTAGCTCGTCCGGTCGAGCTGCATGCCGTCCTTGAGATACAGCGCGACATCGGCGAGCTGCTCGGCGGTCAGCGAGAACTGCTCGTAGTTCTCGAGCTCCATGAAGTGGAAGTCGTCGCCGTCGCGGTACAGGAACTGGACCGGTCGCTTCTCCAGGAACGCGCGCGGCCACTTCTCCCCTGCCTGGAACGTCTTCTCGACCGTCTGGCCCTTGCGGATGTTGCGCAGCTTGATGCGCACCTG
>CAZYTQ010000136.1:0-8001 GCA_964650135.1 uncultured Anaerolineaceae bacterium
CCGGCTCGGGCGTGGGCTCCTTGGTCGGCCGTGGGGTGTCCTCCGGCTCGGGCGTGGGCTCCTTGGTCGGCCGTGGGGTGTCCTCCGGCTCGGGCGTGGGCTCCTTGGTCGGCCGTGGGGTGTCCTCCGGCTCGGGCGTCGCCTTCGGCTTCGGCGTGGGCGTCGCCTTCGGCTTCGGCGTGGGCGTCGCCTTGGGAGCAGCGGCTGGTGCTGCCAATGCGTTCGCGCGGCGCACCCGGACGTCATCGATGCTCACCGCGAGGGTGACTGCACCACGCTCGCTCGCGCGGCTCAGGCGGATCGCCGCAGAGCCGGCGCGGGTGAGCGGCGACCGGCGGTCGACCCGCTGGATCTGCCAGCGTGACGGCTGTCGCTGACCCTGGGGCCAGACGCGCACGTCGATGGCGGTCGGTCGTGTGCCCCGGACGCGCGCCCTGACCCAGAACGAGCGGTCATGGCCGGCGCGCAGGCCCCGGACGACGACCTCCGCCCCCAGCTGGCGGACGACGCGACCCTGGACCCGTACCACCGCCAACCGGATGCTGCCGTCGCGGGCCACGCGGACGCGGGCGCGGTACTCCTGGGCACCACGCCGACGGAGTGATGCGGACAGGAACACCGGCTTGCCAGCGGGCAGCTTGTCGAGGGCGAAGCGGAAGCGCATGTCCACATCACGCAGGTCCACGCGAGGCATGGCAACGACCCGCGAGGTCCCGGCGCCGAGGCGCGCCACGCCCGTGCCCTTGACCACGGAGAGTCCGGACGTGCCCCCGGGATACCCATATCGGCCACCGGTCTCCGGGCTCGCCCAGCCGCGCTCGCTGGAGCGCGAGAAGGAGTCCCGCACCACGAGCTGCCGACCACCGGCGCCTCGCCCGGCGAAGGGTGCCGCGAGGGTGACCAACGTGAGCATCAGGGCCACCAGGAGCCGGACGCCCCGCCAGTCGACATGGGCGGCCGTGACCGACGGCAGGGCTGGGACGGGAAGGTCGGGGCGGCGCGGGTGGCGTGTCGACATGCGGACGCTCGTCCTCGTGCAGCGGCGATCGATGGTCCTCGGCCACGGCCGGGGAGCCGACTGCCTGGCACGGCGCGCAGGCCTCCGGACCATCCCAGACCGGACCACCGGCATCGAGGGGGTCGATGGTCCGGGGGGCGCGTGACCGGAGGGCACGGGGCACTGCCGATACACTCAGGGTGTGGCCACCCAGGAGATCGTCCAGAGCTTCGCCTATGTCAGCTGGGCCCTCCTCGTGGGGCTCGCGCTGGGCAGCTTCGTGCTCGCCTGGGGACTCCGACAGACGACCGATGTCACGACGGGCTTCGTGGGCACGACCGCGCTCATCGCCGCCGTGCTCGCCGCCCTTGGCTGGGGTACCGACGGTGGCCTGCCCGCGCCCGACCAGCTGGCCATCGTGGCGGCGCCCGAGTGGGATGGTCCACGCGGGATCGCCCTCGCGGCCTTCGTGGTCCTGGGTGGATGGGCGGGTATCGCCACGCTTCGGGGCGGCACGGCACGCTGGAGCGGTCTGGCGGCGATCATCGCGGGCACGCTGGCGATGCTGCTCGGTGCCATCGGCTGGGCCGGCGGTGTGCTCGACGGTCTGCCGCTGTTCGTGCAGCTGATGTCCCTGTCCATCGTCGGTGGCTGGTCCCTGGCGGCGGTCATCCTCGCCCACTGGTATCTCGTGACACCGCGCATCTCGGAGCGGCCGCTGGTGCTCACGACGCGTCTCCTGACCGTCGCGATCGCGGTCCAGCTGCTGCTGTTCCTGGTGTGGCTCGCGGTGGGCTATCCGTCCGGGCCACCGTTCGCGGCCCTCACAGGTCCCCAGGCCCTGTTCGTGTGGCTGCGGCTCATCGTGGGCATCCTGTTCCCGTTGCTGTTGTCGTGGATGGCCTGGAAGACCGCCCAGACCCGCTCGATGGAGTCGGCCACCGGTCTGCTGTACATCGAGCTCGCGCTGGTGCTGGCCTCGACCATCGTGGGCGCCGGGCTGGCCTTCTCGGTCGGCCTGCTGGTCTGAGACGTGCGCATCACGGTCCGGCTGTTCGCACTCCAGCGGCAGCAGCTCGGCTGGAAGGAGCGATCGATCGACCTGGCGGGACCGACCACGATCGCGGACGCGTGGGGTCACCTGGTCGAGACCTTCCCGGTGCTCGGCCCCGCGAGCGGCAGCATCCGGTTCGCGCGGAACGGGGTGTACGCGGACGTCACGGAGCCGCTCGTGGACGGGGATGAGCTGGCGCTCATCCCGCCCGTGGCCGGAGGCTCCGGCGACGCCTACCGGCGTATCGAGCTGTGGTCGGAGCCCTTCCCGGACGATCTGGTGGCACGCCTACGACGCGACGTCGCGTCCGTCTCCGATGGGGCCGTGGTCACGTTCGTGGGCCAGACGCGCGAGTCACCCGGGACGCCGGCGCCCGGCCAGGGGGTGCCACCGGATCTCGCCTCCCGGCGCGTGGACGCCCTGTCGTACGAGGCGTTCGAGCCCATGGCGCTGGACATCCTGGCAGCCATCGCGGACGAGGTGGACGAGCGCTTCGGGGTCCGTCGGCTGGCGCTGCTGCATCGGACCGGGGACGTCCCGTTGGGGGAGGCGAGCGTGCTCATCGTGGTGGCCGCGGAGCATCGTGGCCCGGCGTTCGATGCCTGCCGCTACGCCATCGAGGAGCTCAAGGCGCGGGCGCCCATCTGGAAGCAGGAGCGCTTCGCGGATGGCGGGGTGTGGATCGGGGCACCGGCGCGTCATGGTCCCGGGGCCGGCTGACCGACGACCCGCTGGCTGGCGGACTCATGCGAGCTCGATGCCCAGACCCGGGCGGCCGTCCACGCTGACGCGTCCATCCGAGACCCGCACGCCCGTGGGCGCGGCGAGCGCGCCCAGGTCCTCGAACGAGGCGTCCTCCACATCCTCCACCGGGGTCGACTCCGGGATGGTCATGGCCAGCGGCGCGCTGAGGTCGAGGAGGAGGTGGGGGGCAACGCTCACACCGCGGTCCCGGCACAGCTCCACGATGCGCAGGAACGGCGTGATGCCACCCACCCGCACGACATTGGGCTGGGCGATGTCGCAGGCGCCGGCATCGAGCAGGTCGCGGAACCGGTACCAGGTGTGGGCGTTCTCACCCAGCGCGATGGGCACCCGCGAACGGCGACGGAGCTCCGCGTAGCCGGCCGTGTCGTCGGCGCGCAGGGGCTCCTCCAGCCACGCGAGACGACTCGGGGCGAACGCGCGCAGGGCCTCCAGGGACGTGGTCACGTCCCACCGCTGGTTGGCATCGACCATGAGCTCTCGTTCGGGCCCGATGACCGCCCGCACGGCGGCCACCCGCTCGATGTCCTCCGCGAGCGGCCGACCCCCGACCTTGATCTTGACGGCCCGGTAGCCACGGCCGACCCAGCGCATCGCCTGGGCGACGAGCTCGTCGAGGGGGAGGTGGCGATTGACGCCACTGGCGTACACGGGCTGGCTCTCGTGACGTCGGCCCAGGAGGTCCACGATCGACCGGCCTGCCCGCCGTCCGCGCAGGTCCCAGAGGGCGAGGTCCAGGCCCGCGAGCGCGATGGTCGTGACGCCTCCGCCGCCCGCCTCGTGGATGGCCGACCAGAGCCCGTCCCAGATGGCGGGGTCCGCTGGCTGGCCGATGGCACGCGGTCCGATCTCGTGGTCGATCATGGCACGCACGCTCTCGCCACCCACGGTCGGGGTCCACGAGAAGCCGTGGCCGACACCCCCGCCGTCCGTGGTCACGTCCACCACCACCACCGTGAGCGTCCGGACGTCGGTCCCCCACGGACGGCGCAGGGGGATGCGCACCAGCCGCGTCGTGACCTGGGCGATGCGCTCAGCCATCGGATGCCAGCGTCGCGAGCACGTGTGCGGGCAGCTCCGTGCGCCAGCTCCGGCGTGCCTCCCAGCCCAGCGCCCGCCGTGCACGGGAGCTGTCGAACGCGGGTCGTGTCCCGGTGAGTCCCGCGGCCATCTCCCCGATCCCGGGGACGTGGCGGGGCAGCAGCTCCGACAGGGGTCGCAGCGCGAGGGCGTCCGTGGCCCCGACCAGGAAGGTCGAGCCGTTCGGGATCCTCTCCGCACCCGCCAGCCAGGCTGCGACGAAGGCACCCGCGTCCCGCGCGTCGACGTAGTTCCAGAGCGACACCGCGCCGAGCCCCGGCTCGGCCAGCCGCTCGGCCACGGTATGTCCCTGCTGTGTGGGAGCGCCCATCCATTCCTCGGGGGCGATGACGAAGCACGGCCGGAACACACCCAGGCGGAGCGCGTCGCCATGTCGACGCACGGCCATGGCCACGATGTGCTCCATCGCCTCCTTGGACGCCGCGTAGCCGTTCCAGGGCGCCATGGGCTGGTCCTCGTCGAGCGGCAGGCGGACGGGCAGCCAACCACCCGGCGCGCCATAGCCGTGGACGGTCGGGCTGCTCGCCACGAGCAATCGAGCCGAGCCGGACCGGACCGCCGCCTCGAGGACGGACATGGTGGCCCCCGTGTTGACCGCGTAGATCTCGGGATCCGGCCGGCTGAACGGCACCGCGATGGCCGCGAGATGGACGATCGAGTCGGGGCGCAGTCGCCGCAGGAGGTCGCCCGTGGCGGTGACGTCCAGCAGGTCATGCGGGATCTGGTCCACCGGCAGGTCGGCGCGGGTGGCGAGGTCCACGCTGACCACCTCGTGGCCCGTAGCCTGCAGCTCGGCGACCACGCTCCGCCCGAGACGCCCGGCTCCGCCGGTCACGACCACGCGGCTCATGGTCGATCGGGTGGCGCGGGTCCTGGGTCGAGCCGGAAGGGCGCCAGGTCCAGGTCCGCGACACGCACCGCCTCACCCGTGGCGAGTGACCGGTTGCCCGCGAGCCCGACCATGAGCGACCGGACGCCGTCGCGCCACGACGCTGCCCGTCCGAGTGGATCGTCCTGGACGCCCCGGAACACGTCGCGCAGCAGCAGCGCGTCGCCGCCCCCGTGGCCACCCGACGCGCTGGGGATGGGGATCTCCTGCGCCCGCCCGAACTGCTGCTGGACCACGAGCCGCTCGCTGACCGGCCGCACGCGATCGGGCTCCACGCCCTCCGGATGTGCCGTGGGATCGGTGAGGGTGCGTCCGTCCGGGCCCGCCAGGACGGCGCCCCGCTCCACGACGTGGAGCTCCGCGCGTCCGCGCGTCCCGGTGATGCTCACCGAATAGCCCTCCCACGGTGCATGTGCCGTCAGGCTGTAGGCCATGCTGGCGCCGGAGGCGTAGTCGACCACGAGGGACAGGTCGTCCTCGATGGTGATCCCCTCGGCGAACACGTCGAGGTCCCGCCGGTAGCCGTCGTGGTGCTCCTGCTCCAGGTACAGTGCCCGAAGCTCCGGGTCGAGTCGCAGATCCAGGCTGAACCGGTCCCGCAGTGGCGAGTCGGTCGTGCCCCGCTCGGGTCGCTCCGCCATGGCCCGCCGGCGAGCGTTCGCGGCACCGTAGAAGCGCAGGCCGCCGCTCGCGAACACGCGCGCGGGCGTGGCTGCCAGCCACCAGGCCACCAGGTCGAAGTGATGCGATGCCTTGTGGATGAGCAGACCCCCGGAGCGCTCCTTGAGGCGATGCCAGCGCCGGAAGTAGTCGGCGCCATGCGCCGTGTCCAGCAGCCACTCGAAGTGGACCGAGGTGACGTCCCCCACGGCACCCGCCGCGATGACCTGGCGCAGCGCCGCGTTCCGGGGTGCGTACCGGTAGTTGAAGGTCACGGTCACCTCGTGGCCGGTCCGCTCGACGGCCTCGGCGATGCGTCGCACCCCGGCCTCGCTGATGGTCAGGGGCTTCTCGGTCACGACATCCGCGCCACCCTCGAGCGCAGCCACGATGTGGCCGTCATGGGTGTCGTCCGGGCTGGTGATGATGACCCGCTCGATGCCCAGACCCTGGACCGCCTGCTGCAGCCCGGCGGCATCGAACCGCCGGGGGATCGGGGCACCCGCATCGGCGACGAGCCGCTCGTAGTGGTCCAGCCGGCCCGGGTTGGGGTCCGCCCACGCCACGAGGCGCGCGACGTCCGCGTGCTCGCCGAGCATCGCCTCGAGATACATCCGTGCCCGCGATCCCGTGCCGATGAGCGCGTAGCGTCGTGGCATCCCGCCGTCCTCCGGATGCATCCGTGCCGCCTACTTGAACCCGGTCGTCGCGAAGCCGCGCACCAGGTAGCGCTGGCCGACCAGGAACACCAGGAACACCGGGATGATGGACACCACGGACATCGCGAACATGCCGCCCCACATCGACTCGGAGGATGCGTCGAGGAAGCCCCGCAGCGCCACCGAGACCGTGAACGTGTCAGGTGTCGTGAGGTACAGCAGCTGGCTGAAGAAGTCGTTCCAGGTCCAGATGAACGTGAAGATGGCGGTCGTCGCGAGTGCCGGCACCATGAGCGGCAGGAGCACCTGGGTGAAGATCCGCAGGTGGCCCGCGCCATCGATCTGGGCCGCCTCATCCAGCTCCCGGGGCAGCGTCCGCAGGAACTGGACCATGAGGAAGATGAAGAACGCATCGACCGCGAGGAACTTGGGCACCACGATGGGCAGGATGGTGTTCAGCCAGCCCAGCTTCGCGAACACGATGTACTGGGGCACGATGACCACGTGGAACGGCAGCATGATGGTCAGCAGCATCACCGCGAACAGCACCGCCCGACCACGGAACCGGATGCGCGCGAAGGCGTAGGCGGCCAGCGAGCAGGAGATGAGATTGCCCACGATGGCACCGGCCACCAGCACCGCGGTGTTGAGGATGTACCGGCCGAACGGGTGGGTGAGCGCGTCCCAGCCGAACTGGTAGTTCTCGAGGCTCAGGTCCGAGAAGGACAGGGTCGGGTCCCGGAACACGTCGCCCTCGGGCCGCAGGGACGCGACCACCAGCCACGCGAGTGGGTAGATCATGAGGACCACGAGCGCGATCGTGATCGCGTGACGGACGACGGACCCCAGTCGCGGTCGGCGCATGGACCGGCGCTCGCCCGGGACGTCGAGCACGGGTGACCGCCCGCTCGGGGCCGGTGCCGCTCGCTCAGGAGTCATAGAACACCCAGAAGCGTGCGAACAGGAAATGCGCGGCGGTGATGCCCGCGATGACCACGAGCAGCAGCCACGCCATGGCCGAGGCGTAGCCCATGTGGAAGAAGCCGAAGCCCTCCTTGTACAGGTAGAGCGTGTAGAACAGGGTGGAGTCGGCGGGACCGCCCTGTCCGCCCGAGACGATGAAGGCCTGCGTGAACGCCTGGAACGCGAAGATCGTCTGGAGCACCAGGTTGAAGAAGATCACGGGTGTCAGCAGCGGCAGCGTGATGGACCAGAACCTGCGCCCTCGACCGGCGCCGTCGATGGCGGCCGACTCGTAGTACATCTCGGGGATCTGGCGGAGGCCCGCGAGGAAGATGATCATGGGCGAGCCGAAGGTCCAGACGTTGAGCAGGATGATCGTCCAGAGGGAGGTCCGGGGGTTGGAGATCCAGCCCATGCCCTCGATGCCCACGGCCGCGAGCAGCTCGTTCACGATGCCCTCGGCGCCGAAGATCTGACGCCACAGGATGGCCACCGCCACGGAGCCCCCCAGGAGCGATGGCAGGTAGAGCGCGGAGCGATAGAACGAGGCGCCGCGCATGCCTCGGTCGAGCAGGAGCGCGATGGCCAGGGCCAGGGCCAACAGCGGTGGCACCGAGAACAGCACGTACGTGAACGTGACCCGGAGCGCCTGCCAGAGGCGGCGGTCGACCCACATCTCGGCGTAGTTGTCGAGACCGATGAAGTTGGGCGGCCGGAGCAGGCTGTAGTCCGTGAACGAGAGCACGAACGAGGCCAGGATGGGACCCAGCGTGATGCACAGCAGACCGATGAGCCACGGTGCGAGGAACAGGTAGCCCGCGCGATCGTCGCGCCTGGGCGACCCATCGCCCGCGCCACAACCTCGTGAGCGGGCCGACCGGCCGATGCCGCGCAGCTCACCGACCAGACTCAT
>CAZYTQ010000136.1:8011-8256 GCA_964650135.1 uncultured Anaerolineaceae bacterium
GTCCTCCTCGACCACCCCGTCGCGGCCGCCTTGACAGGGCCACCGTCCACGGTATGATCGATTGTAAGCGCTTCCAAGCGCGGCGGTCCGCGGTCGACGAGACAGGGAGGTGGAGGCCCGGCGGTGTCCTTGGCGGGCGCGCAGCGCTCACCAGCGACCGGTCGTCCCCCGTCCCGTGCCGGCTCGCATCAGGTGAGCAGGAGGAGACGAACATGCGTGTGAGCCCCAGACCCCGGCGGGCCCAG
>CAZYTQ010000137.1:0-426 GCA_964650135.1 uncultured Anaerolineaceae bacterium
GGCGGGCAACACGGTGGTGCTCAAGCCCGCCTCCGCGACGCCGCTCACGGCGCTCCTGTTCGCGGACATCTGCCGCCAGGCAGAGCTGCCTCCGGGGGTCGTCAACATCATCACCGGGCCTGGCGAGATCGGCCTCGCCCTCGTCTCCCACCCGGACGTGGACAAGGTGGCCTTCACCGGATCGACCGCCGTGGGCCGCGAGATCGGGCGAGCCGTGGCCGGCACGGACAAGGGCCTCACGCTGGAGCTGGGTGGCAAGGCGGCCAACATCGTGTTCGACGACGCCCCCTTCGACCAGGCCATCGAGGGCGTGGTCAACGGGATCTTCTTCAACCAGGGCGAGGTGTGCTGTGCCGGTAGTCGATTGCTGGTCCAGGAATCGATCGCCGAGCCGTTCATCGACCGGTTGAAGGAGCGCTTGTCGAC
>CAZYTQ010000137.1:436-8209 GCA_964650135.1 uncultured Anaerolineaceae bacterium
CACCGATGTCGGCGCCATCAACAACCCCGCCCAACTGGCGCGCATCGAGGAGCTCATCGAGGTCGGCATCGCGGAAGGGGCCGAGCTGTATCAGCCGGCCTGCGAGCTGCCCGCGCGCGGCTGGTTCGTGCGGCCGACGCTGTTCACCAACGTCTCCCAGTCCATGCGGATCGCCCGCGAGGAGGTCTTCGGACCGGTCCTCTCCGTGATCACCTTCCGGACACCCGAGGAGGCCATCGAGAAGGCGAACAACACGCCCTATGGCCTCTCGGCTGGGGTGTGGACCGAGAAGGGCAGCCGCATCCTGTCGATGGTCAGCCGGCTGCGAGCGGGCGTCGTCTGGGCGAACACGTTCAATCGCTTCGATCCCACGAGCCCGTTCGGCGGCTACAAGGAGTCGGGCTTCGGACGCGAGGGCGGTCTCCACGGCCTGCTGCCGTACCTGGACATCGAGGCATGAGCGGACCGCGCATCGAGGTCCGCAAGACCTGGAAGCTCTACATCGGGGGCCAGTTCCCGCGCTCGGAGTCCGGGCGCTCCTACGTGGTCCACGCCGCGGACGGGACACCGCTCGCGAACGCGGTCCGAGGCTCTCGCAAGGATGTCCGTGACGCGGTGCGCGCAGCCCGGAGCGCGTTCCCCGGCTGGGCCGCGCGCACGGCCATGAACCGTGGCCAGATCGTGTATCGCGTGGCGGAGCTGCTGGAGGGCCGACGCGGACAGCTCGTGGACGAGGTGATGGCGGCGGAGGGGCTGGAGCCGGTCGCCGCGGCCGAGCAGGTGGACCGGACCATCGACCGGCTCGTCTGGTACGCCGGCTGGGCCGACAAGATCACCCAGGTGGTGGGCACGGTCAACCCCGTGGGCGCCAGCTACTTCGACTTCAGCATCCCTGAGCCGACCGGCGTGGTGGGTGTCATCGCGCCGGAGGGGTCCTCGCTCCTGGGCCTCGTGTCACGGCTCGCACCCGTGATCGTCAGCGGCAACACGGCGGTCGTGCTGGCGTCCGAGGCGCGGCCGCTGCCGGCCGTGACGCTCACCGAGATCCTCGCCACGAGCGATGTGCCGGGAGGCGTCATCAACCTGGTCACGGGCCATCGCGCCGAGCTCGTGCCGTGGATCGCGGCGCACATGGACGTCAACGCCATCGATGCCTGGGGCGTGCCGCCGGAGCAGCTCGCCGCGGTCCAGGTCGCGGGCGTGGAGAACATGAAGCGCGTCGTGCGACCGCCGCGTGGCGGCCTCCAGACATTCGATTGGCTCGATGACGGACGCGCGCAGCGGCCGGAGCATATCGCAGCGTTCCTGGAGATCAAGACGGTCTGGCACCCCATCGGGATGTAGCACCTCGCCGCCGGCCTGACAGCGGGGCGGCCCGCGTGCGATGCACACGAGCCGCCGAGGACGCGGATCAGGGGTCGACCCGCGGAGGGCCCGGTCGGTCAGCCGCCGTTGAAGCGCTTCCACTTGGCGAGCGCATCGGCCGCCGTGTCGAACGTGGACTTGGTGCTGTGGCCCGCGCGACTCGCCGTGGGGATCGTCTTCTCCGCGACGTTCTTGTTGACCACGAGGTACTCGTTGCCGCCGTCACTCTTGTCCTTGTCGCCCTTGGTGGGCTGCTCCTTGTCCAGGGGCTGGACGCGATAGGTCGGGCTGTCGATCGGGGCGCCCTTGCCGACACCGCCACCCAGGCGGGGAGCCAGCACCGCCCGCGTGGTGCCGTCCACGGCGATCTCCCACCAACTGTCGGCAGTGCTGACCTCGCCCGGCACGACCGCGCGGCCACCTGCCGCGAGGATCACACCGAGTGACCCGTCGGCGCTGTTGGGCAGTGCTGCGGCTGTGTCGGCCAGCACGTGGAGCGGCTGGAGCATGTCGAAGCTGACGCTGTCGATGGTGCGGCCCACCGGCTCGAGGAGCGCCGCGCTCGCCAGCTGGTACTCGGTCTCGGCAGCACCCTGGAGCGCGCCGTACCAGAGCTGGCGTCGGACCGCTGCATCCGCGGCCGCACCATCGGCGGCGAGGGTCCGGATGCCATCCACGACCAGGTCCGTCTGGAACAGCACTTGGGTGGGATCGGTGACGTCGACCGACCGGGTCACGACGGTGACGCGTGGTGCGCTCACATAGGCCCGGACCCGCTCGTCATCGATGGCGGGGATGAACCGCTGCTCGGACGCGAGCACCAGCATCTGGTCGGCGAGCGCCGCCGGCGCGAATGAGTCGTCGATGTCCACCTCTGCCGCACCCGCGGGGTCGTTGGCGCCCCACGCGGCCATCGCCGTGGCGAACGCCGTGTCGCGTGCGGTCTGGAGCGGATCGGTGGCGCCGGTCGACACCATCAGATGGAGCACCGCACGCAGCATCGTGGGCACCTCATCGATCTCTGCCATCGGCACCAGGGCGTCGGCGGTCACGGAGCCACTGGCCCTCTGGTCGGCGGTCAGTCGATCGGCGATGGTCTGCCGGGTGACGCGCGGCTGTCCGTCGGCGTCCAGGGTCGTCACCTCGAACGAGAGCCCAGTCAGGTCCGCCTGCTCGCCGGGGCCCAGGAGCCCGCCGCCGCCGACCTCACCCGAGACGATGAACGAGTCGCCCTGGATGGATCCGCTGTTGATGATGAGCGTGGGCACCCAGCCCGAGTCGCTGCCACCACCCCACAGGCCGCCGCCACCCAGCAGTCCGCCACCACTGCCCTCCGGAACGAAGGCGAGCAGCACCTGCTGACGGGCGAGTGCCCAGGCGGGCAGCGTCTCATCCATCACGACCGACTCCGAGAGCGAGCCGCCCGTGAGGTGCTCCGCGATGACCCGGATGCCGATGCTCGGCATGTCCGTCGTGGCGATCTCGTTCGCGGTGGACTCGGCGGTCGTGAGCGTGTCACCGGGCCGTGCGCCCGGGAGCGAGGGGTCAAGGTCCAGCCAGGTGCCATCGGTCAGCTGGACCTGCACCCAGGCGTGCCGGAGGAGGTCGGTGCGTGCGTGCTCGGTCGCATCCGCGGTGAGCGCCGTGAGATGCTCGGTGAGCGCGCCTGCGAGCAGCGCATGGTCGCGACGTGCGCGCGCGTCGATCGCCGCCTCGACGTCGTCCGTGATGGGCGACTGGAGCCAGCCGGGCAGCGCGGTCGTTGTCGGTGCGAACGAACGCGTCACCAGCGCCGCGGCGGTGTCGGCGTCGAGTGTGCCGAACGCGAACCGGGTGGTGGCGTGCTGGCCGTCCAGGAGGGCCTTGAGCAGTGCTGCGCGGTCGAAGGAGTTGCCGGCGCGTGCGGAGAGCGCGCCCCCAGGCCCGCGCAGGAGACCGGCGTATGCATCGAACCGGATGCCGTCGCGGACCAGCGCGAACGCATCATCCATGGAAGGCAGGGTGGCCGCGAGTACCGCGACATCCCAGTCCGTGGGACTCAGCGAGGCGATCTCCGCATCGATGCCATCGAGGATCGGTGACAGGTCGATGTCGCCGTCGGGCGCCACCGGCACATCGACGAGCGTCCGACCGGCGTCATCGGCCAGCTCGTCGGGCGGAGGGAGTCGGAATCGTGTCGCCGCCGTCATCGGTGTCGTGTCCTGGGCGTGCACCGGCACCACCGTCCCGGACGCGGAACCGACCAGGGCCGCGAGTACTGCCAAGCGGACCAACCGCGTTCTGCCCGGACCGTTCACCGGTCACCTCCACGTGCATGCGGGTCGGAGCCGTGCCGACCTGGAGATGGACCATACGACGGTGGCGACCGTCACGCCACTGGCGCGCCGACCCGTCCGGGATGCGACATGCGACGTACGAACGGTCAGGCGCGACGGCCGGCCCGTGCCTCCACGACCACGGTCGTCACCCGCTGCGCCCGCGTCTCCGGACGTCTCGCGAGCGCGATCCAGGTGAGATGCGCCTTGCGGACCGATGCCGGGAACGCCTCCCAGGTCGAGCGTGCGCCGGGATGCGCGTCGAACGCCGCGGCGAGGTCATCCGGCACGACCCCCGCTTCCGGCCCGTCGAGGATGGTCCATGAGCCGTCCGCCTGCGCGCGCTCCACCATCCGCCGCCCAGCGGCCTCCAGGCGTCCCTCGGCCTCCAGCCGCGCGATGCGCGCCTTGTTCGTGGCCGCCCAGGTCCCGCCCGGGCGTCGCGGCGAGAACCACTGGTATGAGCGCTCGCCGCCACCGGGCCTGGTTCGCGAGTCGATCCAGCCGAAGCGGAGCGCCTCCACGACGGCATCCTCGTAGGTCAGCACCGGACCGTGCCCGGGGCGCCACGTCACCAGCCAGACGCCCGTGGACCGGGTGTGGTTCGCGACGAGCCAGTCGGCCCACGCCGCGGCGCCCTCGGCGAGCACCTCCTCGCCATCGTCCTGCACCCCGCTCATGCGCCGATCGTGCCACCAACCGTGGTCGCATGCAGGCGCCGGCGGTCGTGGACGGGCGGCGTGCGAGCGGACAGGGTGACGGCCACGGCCGCCACCGCCGCGAGGCCTACTCCCAGCGGAACCAGCGTGCCGAGATGAGGAAGCAGGCCACGAGCCAGCCTGCCAGCACGAGCGCGTCCACCCACAGCGGCGCGAACGGCGCGCCACCGACCATGACCTGGCGCAGGGCGTCACCGAGATAGGTGAGCGGCAGCAGTGCCGCGATGGGCTGGAGGAAGGCAGGCATGAAGGCGATGGGAAAGAAGATCCCCGACAGGAACATGAGCGGGAACTGGATGACGCTCGTGAGACCGTTCGCCGCTTCCTCGGTCCGGGCGAACGACGCGATGACATAGCCCAGCGCGATGAACGCGAGGGCGCCCAGCACGACGAATCCGAAGGTGAGCAACAGGCTGCCCACGATCTGGACCTGGAACAGGGCCATCCCGATACCCACGATGAGCAGCGCCTGCACGAGCGCGATGAGCAGGCGCATGCCGATGTTGCTGCCGACCAGCGTCCAGCGAGGCAGGGGTGTCGCGCCCAGCCGCTTGAGGATGTGCTTCTCACGCTGCTCGACGAGCGGGATGGCGCTGAACACGCCCAGCTGCATGAGCGCCATGGCGAGGATGCTGGGCACGATGTAGGCAGCCGCGCCGAGCTCCTCGGTCTGGATCGCCTCCGGATGCACGGCGAGCACCTGGGGGGCACCCGACACCACGAGGTTGGCAGCGCCCACGACCTGTGACACCACCTGGGTCAGCGTGGAAGACGTGGTGGACTGGGTCGGGTCGGTGTACAGCGTGAGCAGGACCGGCTGCGCTGGTGCCGAGCCGGCCGAGGCGGCTGCCATGGCCTCGCCGGTGCCCGCTGGCACCACGATGACCGCGTCGAGGTCGCCTCGGCGCATCTGGTCGAGGCTCGACCCGAGGTCGCCGTCCATGAGCTCGATGATCCCGGTGGACTCGAAGCCCGCGCGCAGCTGGCTCGAGGCGGGCGTCGCGTCCTGGTCCACCCACCCCGTATCGAAGGTGCTTGGACCGCTGCTCGAGAAGATGGACCCGAACAGGATCACGAACAGGATGGGGAACGCGATGGTCCAGAAGAGCGCTGCCCGGTCCCGGGTGAAGCTCCGGAGGTTGGCATGGGTGAGCGCGACGAGGGCGTGCATCGATCAGTCCCGCAGCGCCCGACCGGTCAGCTCGAGGAACAGGTCCTCGAGCGTCGCGTGACGGACCGCGAGGTCCGCAGGCTCGAGCCCTCGTTCCCGGGTGAGCGTGAGCAGACCGCCGATGGTCGCCGATACGTCGCGTGTCCAGACTTCGGCGCTGCCCTGCTCACGGACCACGCGGGTGGCACCCGGCAGGCCCGCCAGGTCCCCGTCACCCAGCGTGGGTAGGTCCGTGAAGCGCACCGCGCGCTCCTCGAAGCGCCGCGAGACCAGCTCCCCGACCGCGCCCAGCTCCAGCACGCGACCGTGATCCATGACCGCGACCCGGTCGCACAGCTCCTCGGCCTCCTCCATGTAGTGCGTCGTGAGGACCACGGTGGTGCCGCTGTCGGCGAGCTCGCGCACCAGCCCCCAGAGCGAGCGGCGAGCCTGGGGGTCCATGCCCGTCGTGGGCTCGTCGAGGAACAGCACCTCGGGGTCGTTGACCAGCGCGAGGGCCACGGACAATCGTTGACGCTGGCCGCCCGAGAGGACCTTCGTCGGCGCGTCGCGTCGCTCGTCGAGGTCGAGCGCATCGATGAGCTCGCTGGTCGGCCGCGAGTGGCGGTAGAAGCTCCGGAACAGGTCGATGATCTCGGTGACCGTGAGGTTGGGATACAGCGCCGCGGTCTGGAGCGCGACACCGATGCGCTCCTTGAGCTGGCTCGCCTGGCGCGTGGCGTCGAGATCCAGCACGCGCACCTCGCCCGAGTCCGGGACGCGCAGCCCTTCCATGATCTCCACGGTGGTCGTCTTGCCGGCGCCGTTGGGACCGAGCATCCCGAAGACCTCTCCGCGGGGGACCTCGAAGCTCACGCCGTCCACGGCCTGGATGTCCGCGTATCGCTTGCGCAGGTCCCTGACCCGGATGGCCGGTCCGGGTGACGAGGTCCGGCCATCGATGCTCGACGTGCTCATCCCGCCACCGATGATGCGCCGATCGGGTCGAGCAGGTGGCGGAGGTGCTCCGCGGACACCGCCGAGGCACCATCCGTGTCATGACGCAGGAACACGCATGCATCGACGCCGTCGGCGAGGAACGGTGCGAGCCGCGCGGCCCATCGCGCGATGTCCGCATCGGTCATGCTCGTCCGCCGCAGCCGCAGGTACAGCAGGTCCCCCGTCCGGCGCAGGTCGGGAGCCACGTCGAGCGCATCGGTGTCGGTCGCCACGAGGGCGACCCTGGCCCCGCGCAGAAGATCGTGGACCGCATCGTCCTGCCACGAGGGATGCCGCAGCTCCAACGCGAGCGGCAGGTCCGCGGGCCACGCGGCGAGCAGGCGCGCGAGACCATCGTCACTGCGTCGCTGGTCGTCGGGCGCCTGGAGCAGGACGCACCGGAGCCGTCCCCCGAAGGGTCGATAGGCGGCGACCAGGGATGCGGTGGCCTCCACCGGGTCACCCCGGAACGCCCGCCACGCGCTGCCACGCTGTGCCTTGACACAGAAGCGGAAGTCGGTCGGGGTCGCGGCCAGCCAGCCATCGATGGCGGTCGGTGTGGGCGAGCGATAGAAGGTGTTGTTGAGCTCGACCGCACCCAGCCGGGCGGCGTAGCTCGGCAATAGCTGCGTGGCCCGCACGCCCGCGGGATAGAACCGTGGCGCCCAGTCCGGGTACGCGAACCCGGAGGTGCCCACGTAGGCGCGGCCGGGTGTCGGATCGCTCACCGGACCAGCCTACCGCGATCGATCCGCGCGTCGGCCGCGGTCGATCGTGCGACCATGGTCGACGCGCATGACCATCGAACCCGTTCCGCACACCATCGACGGCCCGCAGGCCTGCCCTGACGCACACGACCATCAGCACGACCGATGGTGTGGCCACGCACAGGTCCGTCACGAGGACCACCTCGACTTCCTGCACGACGGCCATCTCCACCACCCCGACGGAGCGCATGTCGACGACCGTCGTGTGACGACCGTGCACCTCTCCCACAGTGGGCACATGCACGTGCATGGACAGGCATGTGGTCATGAGGCACTCGTCCACGTCGGCCACACGGACTTCCGTCACGGCGACCATCTGCACGCGGTCCACGGCGACCACTACGACGAGCACTGACCTCCTCGACCCGTGCAACGGCTCGAGGGATCCGGCGACGCGTCGTCCCGACCTCAGTCGGTTCGGCCGTGACGCACCCGCCGCGGAGGGCACCGACCGAACC
>CAZYTQ010000138.1:0-2926 GCA_964650135.1 uncultured Anaerolineaceae bacterium
GGTGGGGGTCCTGTCCACGATGGGCGCGATGTCATCGAACGGCATCCCGAACACGTCATGGAGCACGAACGCCAGCCGTTCGGCCGGCGAGAGCGTTTCCAGCACCACCTGGAGGGCCAGACCCACGGCGTCACCAAGGAGCGCCGCCTGCTCCGGGTCGGTGTCCGCTGCGTCTCCCACGATGGGATCCGGGACATATGGGCCCAGGGGTGTCTCGTGGCGCGTGCGCCTCGCGCGCAGCTGGTTGAGGCAGATGCGGGCGACCACGGTCGTCAGCCAGGCACGGAGGTCCTCGATGCCGCTCGGGTCGGACCGGGCCAGCCGCAACCACGCCTCCTGCACGGCGTCATCCGCGTCGCTGACCGAGCCCAGCATCCGGTAGGCGACCGCGCGCAGGTGCGAGCGGTGCATCTCGAATCGGTCAGCGAGGCGATCCTGGTCGGCCATGGGGTCATCGGGACCTCTGCGGTGTGTGTCACATGGTGGACCCGCGCCGAGCTACCGACGTGACGCCGCGCCGCGCCGCAGCATGCTCCGCGTGGATCGTGGATGATTCGGCGATGCACGTCTGCCTCACTCCGTCCACGCTCCGATGAGCCGGAAGCGCGAGCCCCTCGAGGACCGCGTCATCGCGCACGTGGCCCGGATGTACTACGACCGGCAGATGTCGCGGATGGACATCGCCAAGAGCCTCGGCATCTCGCGCTTCCGCGTGGCGCGGATGCTCAGCCTCGCGATCAGTCGGGGGATCGTGCGCATCGAGTTCCGGGACCTGCCCCGCGAGGATCGAGCGCTGGCCCGCGACATCGAGACCGACTACGGGCTCGCCATGTGCGCCGTCGTCGCCGAGGGCGGCCCAGAGGATCCACAACCGCTCGCCATGACGACGGCGGCGATCCTCCACGACCTCATCAAGCGCGGCGACGTGGTGGGCATCGCGTGGGGATCGACGCTCGCCACGGTCGTCCGCGAGATCCCGGCGCGGTATGAGCCATCCGTGGACGTGGTGCAGATGGTCGGCAGCACCACGGGCCTCGGCGCCGAGTGGGACCCGGGCCAGCTGACACGACGACTCGCCGATCGTCTGGGTGGCCGCGCGTCCATCCTGTTCGCTCCCGCGCTGGTCGATTCGCCCGCCTCCAGATCGGCCCTGGTCAAGCATCCGGAGATCCGGTCGACCATGCTCCAGTGGGACCGGCTGACCATCGCGGTCGTGGGCATCGGGGCGATGCCGGTCCCGGGCGAGGCCATCCACTCCAGCCTGTTCGGATCGGGTGTGCTCACCGACGACGAGATCGACACGCTCCGTGGGCGAGGCATCGTCGGCGACATCGTGGTCCATCCCCTTGGCGCCGACGGGTCGTTCGCGGCTCCCGAGGTCGGCGAGCGAGCGATGGCCGTCTCGGTCCAGCAGCTGCAGCGGGTACCGCGGGTGGTCGCGGTCGCCAGCGGACCGGCCAAGGCGGCGGCCATCCGGGCCGCCCTGCGTTCGAGGGTCATCGACGTGCTCGTCACGGACCAGCGCACGGCCAGGGGCATCCTGGCGGGGCCCTGATCCGAGCGACCCAGGCTTCGGGCCGCGATACGCCACAGGCCGCGCTGTCTCAGGCCGCGAGGCGTCGCCACATCTCGGCGCACGCACCATGGACGCCGGCGAGGTCGCCAAGCGTCGATGGCGCTACCACCGGGACCGCGCCGGGCAGCACGAACGCATGGGTCGCGAGAAGAGCACGCGCCTCGACGAGGACATCCTCGCATGCTTGCGCGGCACCACCGCCCACCACGATCACCTCGGGTGCCAGCACGTGGCAGATCGACACCAGGAAGCGGGACAGGTCGCGGGTGAAGCGCTCGATGACAGCTACGCAGAGGGGGTCACCTCGACGCTGCCAGTCCACGATGTCCTCGAACGTGAGCACCCCACCCTGCGCACGGGCCACGTCGGTGAGGGCCGTCGGTACCGCACGCGTGATGGCTGCCCGCACCCGACCGACCATCGCGTTCGGGGACAGGAGGGTCTCGGCGCAGCCGGTGTTGCCGCACACGCACGGATCGCCATCGCGCTCCATGCTCATGTGTCCCAGGTAGCTGCCCAATCCGCGGTCCAGGTCACCGACCGGCGAGCCATCCACGATGGCGCCGCCGCCGACCCCGGTGCCGAGGGTCAGACACGCCACGTTGCGATGGCCACGACCTGCTCCGGCGCGCCACTCACCAAGGACCGCGGCAGTGCCGTCATTGAGGCACACGACCGGGACCCCGAACCGGGCCGCGAGGGTCTCGACGAGCGGGAACCCGGCAAGACCGGCGGTGCGGCCAGGGAGCACCGCTGCACCGACGTCCGCCTGCACCAGACCCGGGATGGCCACGCCGATGCCCTGGGGAGGGCCGCCGAGGTCCTCCACCGATGCATCGGCGAGCCGGACCATCTGGTCGAGGACGCGCGGGAACTCGGAGCCGTCCACGAGAACCGCTCCGGCGCGAAGCACGCCCTGGTCAGGACCGATCGCGGCCGACTTGAGGCGAGTGCCCCCGATGTCGAACCCGAGGACCCACGGCAGGGTCATGGGACGTCCCCACGAGGCACCGATTCGGCTGCCTCCATGAGCCGACGGCCGGTACGCTCGGCCCATCGGTGGACGGAGTCTCGCATCGCGTCCCCGGCCGACCGCTCCGAACCGTCACGACGATTGTGGCTGGGGATCTGGACCGGCCGTTCTCCCATCCCGACCAGCCGCTCGGCGGTCTCCGCCACCAGTGCCTGGATGAGCGCCGCGCCCAGGACGGTCGACTCGGCCCCGACCCGATGGTCCAGGCCCTCGATGTCCATCACGGCGTCACCGATCGGTGCACCGGTATCGATGACGATGTCGACGACGTCCATGAGCCGCCTGCCCGATGGGTGTCGTGAGGCGGTCGACCCGGA
>CAZYTQ010000138.1:2936-5050 GCA_964650135.1 uncultured Anaerolineaceae bacterium
CCCGGAATGCGCGACGGATGTGATCGCCGCCACCGTCACCCCTCGCTCGCGGCAGCCGAGCGCCACGTCCACGACCACGGCGTTGATGCCCGAGTGGCTCACGATGACCATCGTGTCCGGCGGCCGGACCAGGTGGTTGTCCAGGATGACCGCACCGAACCCGCTCACCTGCTCCAGGAACGACACCTGGCCCAGGCCGTCGCCGCCCAGCACGTGATGGAACCGCGTGAGCGAGGGCTCGAGGATGGGGTTGAACCCGTCGAAGCCGCCGATCCTGGGATACGAGTCCATGGTCGCGACGTGCGAGTGACCCGACCCGAAGAGGTGCACGAAGCCACCTCCGGCGATGGAGGTGGCGCTCGATGCCGCCAGGCTGGCGAGGCTGGGACCGATGCGCTCCGCGACCTCCTCCACCTGGCGGGCGACGGTGGTCAGGAATCGTGCACCGGTGGTCATCGCTGCTCCCGTGATGTGGTGAGGCCTTGCCTGGGTGGTCATGTCAGCCATCGGCGCGCGCCCTGCGGGCATGCCGCCGGAGGTACTCGTCCGAGGCGACGGCGACCATGAGCAGGAGCCCTGTCGCCACGGTCTGATAGAACGAGCTGATATTGAGGAGGTTGAGCCCGTTCGCCAGGATCCCGAGCAGGATCACGCCGAGAAGCGTCCGCTCGACGCCTCCCCGGCCACCGAAGATGCTGGTCCCGCCGAGCAGGACGGCCGCGATGATCTCGAACTCCCAGCCCACGCCATGCTGCGCGTATCCCGATCCCAGTCGGGCACACAGGAGCACGCCGGCGACGGCCGACAGCAGGCCGCCGAACGCGTACACCAGGACCCGGTGCCGATCGACAGCGACGCCGGACAGCTTCGCCGCGTCCGGGCTGGATCCGATGGCGTAGGTCCAGACGCCGACGCGCGTGGCGCGCATCACGATGTACGTCACGGCGTACAGGCTGCCCGCGATCAGGACGGGCACCGGGATGGGTCCGATCGACCCCCGTCCGAGGTACAGGAACCAGGCCGGCAGGTCCGCGCCCGAGATGGTGGTGTTGTCCGAGACGATGGCGGCGACGCCGCGTACCACGAGGAGCATCCCCAGCGTGGCGATGAGTGCGGGGATGCCTGCGCGGGTCACCAGGATCCCCGTCGCGGCGCCCACGAGCGCACCCACCACGAGCGCCAGGAGGAGGGTGATCGGGACCGGGATGCCCGCCTCTGCCAGCGGCAGGGTGATGAGCACCGTGCTCAGTCCGATGACCGCTCCCATGGACAGGTCGATACCGCCGGAGATGATGACCACGGTCGCGCCCAGCGCCGCCACAGCGATCACCGACTGGCGCTGGAACAGGGATGTGAGGTTGTCGGCCGTGAGGAACGCGGGGCTGAGCCATGCGAACACGAGCGCGACGAGGACGATGACCACGGGCAGGCCGGCCGCGAGCCCGAGCCGGCCGATCCGGGCACCCATGTCGGGTGCGGGTCCCGGTACCGTGCGCGCCGGGCTACCCATCCGTCCGGACCTCTGCCGGGGTCATCGCATCCACGATGATGTCCTGGGTGGTCTCGCCGACCGGTCGGTCGAAGATGACCAGCCCACCGCCGATGATCGCGATCCGGTCCGAGACCTTCAGCAGGTCGTGGATCCGGTGGGACACGATGGCCACGGCCACCCCCCGGTCCCGGAGTCGCGACACGAGGCCGAGCACGAAGGGCACCTTGGCCGCGGAGAGCGCAGCGGTCGGCTCATCCATGACGACGACCCTGGGATCCCTGGTGAGTGCCCGCGCGATGGCGATCGCTTGACGCTGACCCCCCGAGAACTCGGCTACCGGGCGTGAGAGGTCGATCGGGCCGACCCCCAGATCGTCGAGCAGGTGCTGGACCGTGGCACGCATGGCCGGCCCGTCCAGGAAGGAGCTTCGACGGCCACCGATCCTGCGGGTCAGCTCCCGTCCCAGGTACACGTTCCTGACCACGTCGAGATCCGGTGCCAGGGCGAGCTCCTGGTACACGATCTCGATGCCATGTCGGCGAGCGTCGGCTGGCGAGTCGAACCGGACCTCCTGGCCGTCCACCCGGATGACGAGGCCCGGCGCGCGCGCCTCCGCGGGCAC
>CAZYTQ010000138.1:5060-8151 GCA_964650135.1 uncultured Anaerolineaceae bacterium
GTCCGGCGCATGGGCACCGGCGATGATCTTGAGGAGGGTCGACTTGCCCGCCCCGTTGTCACCGGTGATGCCCAGGACCTCGCCGGCGTGGAGCTCGAGGGTCACCCCCTCGAGCGCCCGCACTGGACCATAGGACTTGGTGACGGCGGTCAGCGAGAGCGCTGGAGCCACCGCCACCGTGCCGGACATGTCACGCAGCCCTGGGGGCGCCGATCACTCCGTCGCCTGCGCCAGCTCGGCGTCGACGTTGTCGATGGTGATGACGGCGGTCTCGATGTTCAGTGGCTCCGTCCCCAGATCCTCGCCCGCGACCAGTCTGGCCGCCGCGTCGATGAGCAGCGGTCCGGCGACCTCCTGCGGGATCCGGTCACCCACGAGGACCTTGCCCTCCTTGATCAGCTCCAGGGTCCGCGGCTGTCCGTCCACGGTCGCCAGGATGATGTCCTGGCCGGGAACGCGACCACGCGACTCGATGGCTGCGAGATGCCCCCAGGTCCCCTCGTTGTTGCTGCCAAGCACGAGATTGACCTCCGGATGCGCGCTCAGCGTGTCGGACATCGCGTCGAACCCAGTGTCCTCCTGCCACGCCTCGAGGTCCGAGACGACCGTCGCGGTGGGCACGAGCGCCTGGATCGCGGCGACCATGCAATCGGTCCGGTCGGGCAGGCTGCCGCCGAGGGAGTCGGCATTGGACTCGAAGATGCGGGGCTCGACATCCGCCCGGTTGACGACCCACCACGCACCCACGGCCTCGCCGACGAGGCGTCCGCGGGTGCACTCATCGATGCCGACGTATGCATCCGCGCCCTCGAAGCCCGAGATGTCCGCGATGACCTTGATCCCCTTGTCGTGGGCCAGCTCGACCACCGACTTGATGGCCTCCTGGTCGAGCGCCGCGATGATGACCGCCTGGGCGCCGCCATTGATGATGTCGGTCAGTTGGTCGACCTGCTTGACGGCATCGAACTGGGGGTCGGACACGACGACCTCGATGCCGCGCGCCGTCGCCGCCTTGGTGACCTCATCGATCATCCGGATCCAATGGCCACCGCCGCGCCCGAGGACGCTGTACCCGATCTTCTGGACCGGAGCCGCGCTCGGCTCCTGTGCGAGCGTGGTGCCGGACCCGATGACCGCGAGGCCCGCCAGCGCGGCGACGACCGACGCGGCGCGGCCCCTCGTGACAAGCCTGTGGGACGTCGCCTGCATGCGAGTGCTCCTTCTGATGGTCGCGGCCCGGGATCGGCCGGAGCTGGCCCCAGCCTAGGACCAGTCCCCGCCGACATCAAACAAGTGAGCAAGTGACCCATCAGATGAGCGGATTCCGTGCCCTAGTGCGGGATGTCAGCGGACGGCGAGGTCGATGATCTCGAGCGTGGCTCCCGGCGTGAACGCCTCGACCTCGAACACCAGCGACACGCGCACCCGCTCGAGGCCCCGCCGCCAGCCGTGCTCGTAGGCGTCGTCGAACGGCCGGCCGTCGTCCTCCAGGCTCTGCAGCCGAAGCCCGATCCCATCGGGGCCGACCAGGAGCTCGGCCGGGGGTGGCGATGCGTCGGCGAGGTCGAAGGTGGCCTCGCTGAGGATGCCGTTCGGGAGGGTCGCCTCGCCCACCGGGATCTCGTAGGCGCCGGCATGATCGATGGGGATCGAGAGCGCGGCGATCCGCAACGGCTCCGCGGCGACGACGGTCCGTGGCCGGGCGGTCGGCACGGGCGTCGCGCAGCCGGGCGTCGGGCCGCGCCGGGGGCATGGCAGGTCGTGGTAGCCGTTGGTCATGACCGTGTGGGTCCCGATGACGGGCTCATCGGTACACAGGTATGAGCCGCCGCTGCCGATGCCGCAGAACACCGAGGCATCGCCCAACGGTCCCTCCGCTCCGATCATGCGGACACGTACGACGAACTGCATCGTCCGGGCCACGCCGCAGCCGGGATCGTCATCCGGGCACGAGGGGTCACCCAGCAGCACGAACGCGAGCGTCGCCGCCGGATCGGCGCCGACGTCATGAGCGGCCCAACGCGTGATGTACGCGCAGCGATCCGGGGACAGATCGAACGCGACGCAGCCATCCGGGTACGGCAGACCACCGCCCGGCAGCAGCGAGGCGGCAACCGGGGACGAGGACACCGGCGCCGCCGAGCGATGCGGGGCAGCGGGTGACGTCACCCGCGTCTGGCCCGTCATCGGTGACGACGTGAGCCCAAGCGCCAGGACGACGCCGGTGGCCAAGAGCCAGAGCCTCGATCGACCGGTCATCGGTCCTCGCATGTCACCTCCCATGCGCTGCTGTGCCTATGATGAGGGGGCCTTGTCGGATGTCGCCGGATGCCCGTCGCGGCGGGTGGGATGCCCGGAGCACCGAGAACACACAGCGGTCCGAACGGAGGTCTCGATGCCTGGATCCACCAAGCGCCCGAACATCATCCTGTTCATGAGCGATGACGTGGGATGGGGAGACCTGGGCTGCTATGGCGGCGGGGAGAACCGGGGGGCCCCGACGCCGAACCTCGATCGCCTGGCGGCGGAGGGGCTCCAGTTCCTGTCGTTCTACGGCCAGCCCAGCTGCACCCCGGGACGCGCCGCGGCGATGACGGGCCGACTGCCGATCCGCAGCGGCATGACCACGGTGTCCTTCCCGGGTCAGGGTGGCGGGCTGCCGGCGGCGGAATGGACCGTCGCCAGCGTGCTCAAGCAGGCCGGCTACAGCACCTGCCAGATCGGCAAGTGGCACCTGGGTGAAGCGGATGACGCCATGCCCACGGCGCACGGCTTCGACGAGATGCACAACACGACCCTGTATCACCTCAACGCGTACACCTACACCGACCGGGAGTTCAACCCCGACTTCCCCTTCGATGACCCGGCGGTCATGAAGATGTGGGGCAACGTCATCGGTGCCGTGGAGGGCACGGCCGGCGAGCCGTGGCGCGAGACCGAGAAGATCGACGCAGCGAGCATCCCCTTCGTGGACGAGAAGTCCGTGGGTCACGCGACCACGTATCTGGACGAGCACGCGGGCGACGACGAGCCGTTCTTCCTGTACCTCAACACCGCGAAGCTCCATCAGCCGCACCTGCCGCACCCCGAC
>CAZYTQ010000139.1:0-8139 GCA_964650135.1 uncultured Anaerolineaceae bacterium
ACCGCGTCGAAGTCCTCGAAGGGTGCCGCGACCACGATGGGCGCGAACGCCTCCTGGACGCACACCGCGGCATCCTTCGGCACGTCCACCAGGATCGTGGCCGGGAACGCCTGGCCGTCGCCGGCACCACCCGTCAGGACGCGGGCACCGGAGGCCACGGCCTCGTCCACCCAGCCGCCGATGCGCTGCGCGGCCCCGAGGTCCACCATCGGGCCGAGCTTCGTCTCGGGGTCCATGGGGTCGCCGATGGCCAGCTCCCGCGCACCGGCCACGAACCGGTCCATGAACGTGTCCCAGATGGACGCGTGCACGAACAGCCGCTGGACGCTCACGCACACCTGACCGGCGAAGCTGAACGCGCCCATGAGGCACCGCTGGAGCGCCCAGTCAAGGTCGGCGGTCGCGTCCACGATGGCGCCCGCGTTGCCACCCAGCTCGAGCACCACCTTCTTGCGCCCGGCGCGGGCCTTCATCGCCCAGCCCACCGATGGTGACCCGGTGAAGGACAGCAGCTTGAACCGGTCGTCCTCCACCAGTCGGTCGCCCAGCTCCCGACCCATGGGCAGGATGGACACGGCGCCCTCGGGCAGCCCGGCCTCATCGATGATCTCCGCGACGGCGAGCATGGTGAGCGGGTCCCGGGAGGGCGGCTTGAGCACGATCGAGCAGCCAGCCGCGAGCGCCGGTGCCACCTTGTGGGCCGCCAGGTTGAGCGGGAAGTTGAAGGGGCTGATGGCCGCCACCGGGCCGATGGGGAAGCGCCGGGTGATGCCCGTGCGGCCCTTGCTCGCCGGGTTGAGGTCCAATGGGATGGTCTCGCCCGTGATGCGCTCCGCCTCCTCGGCGCCCAGCTTGAAGGTCATGACCGCGCGGTCGACCTCCGCGAGCGCGTCCCGGATGGGCTTGCCCGATTCGCTGGTGATGATGCGGCCGATCTCCTCGCGTCGCGCGCGCAGGCCCTGCTCGATGTGATGGAGCGCCCGTGACCGCTCCAGCGACGAGAGCCGGCGCATCCGCTCGAAGCCCGCGACGGCGCCCTGGACCGCCTGCTCGTACTGCTCGGCCGTGGCCGCGTAGGTGGCCCCGGCAGGTGTCTCGGGGCGCGCCGGGTCATCCACCACCAGCACGTCGGGTGAGGTCACCCACTGGCCGGCGAGATAGATGGGATGCGGGGTGGTGACGGTGGCCGTGGCCATGAGGATGGATCTCCTGACGGGGCGCGGACCGGCGTCCGCAGCGTGTGATCCGATCCTAGCACCGGATCATGCGATGGACGGGTGCCGGGTGGGGCGCTCGCGCAGAGCGCCATCCACGATCGACCGCGAACACCGGGGCGGGTGACCTGCGATCGTCGGCACAGAAACGCTGCAAGTGTCGGTATAGACTGGCTGCGATCCTCGGCAGAGCCGTAGGATGGACAGGATGGACACGGCTCATGTGCTCGGACGACCTTACCGACCGCGCGTGATCGACGCGGCCTTGGGTCGCGCGCTGGCCGCGGCAGGTGCTGTGGTGATCGAAGGCGCGCGGGCGACCGGCAAGACGATGACCGGTCTCCACGCAGCCGGGTCGTATGCGTTCCTGGATGACCCGGATGTGCAGCGCATCCTGGAGATCGCCCCCCGATCGGTCCTCGACGGCGATGCCCCACGGCTGCTTGATGAGTGGCAGGTCGCACCGGAGCTCTGGAACCTCGTGCGGCGCGCGGTCGACGCGGCGACCGACCTCGGCCGGTTCATCCTCACCGGGTCGGCCTTGCCTGCCGACGACATCACTCGCCACACCGGCACGGGCAGGTTCCTCAGGCTGCGTCAGCGGACCATGACCTGGTGGGAGAAGCTCGATGGCGCGACGGGTCCTGTGAGCATCGCGGGGCTGTTCGACGGCGAGCGGCCTGTCGCCGACACGCAGGCCGGTCCGGAGCTCGGCGAGGTCATCGAGCACATCCTTCGACCCGGATTCCCAGCGATGACCTCACTCGGGCTCGAGCAGTCCGCAGAGCGCCTTCGGGCCTACATCGACGACGTGGCACGCACGGACATCCGGCGACTCGCTGACGTGCGACATGCGCCGGACGTCATCAAGCAGCTCATCAGCGGACTGGCACGCTCCGTTGCCTCCGAGGTGGCCTACAGCACGCTCGCGGCTGACGTGCGATCGGTCGCACCCACGATCGACGTCGAGACGATCAGCGGCTATGTCGGGCTCCTGCAGCGACTCTTCATCGTGGAGCCTCAGCATCCCTGGACGCCACGACTCCGATCCCGTGCTCGCGTCCGGACATCGCCGAAGCTCCACCTGGTCGACGCATCGCTCGCGGCGGCCGCGCTGGGCGCGGGACCGAAGCGACTGCTCCACGACCTGGGAACGCTCGAGGCCCTCTTCGAGAGCGCGGTCATCCACGACCTGATGGTCCTCGCGTCACCGATCGACGGCGAGGTCCGCCACTACCGGGACTCGAACGGTAAGGAGATCGATGCGGTCATCACCCTCCCGGACGGTCGCTGGGGAGCGGTCGAGGTCAAGCTCGGTGGACCGCAGATGCTGGCGGGTGTCGAGTCGCTGCGGGATGCCATCGAGCAGGTCGACACCGACGTCGTCGGTGAGCCGGCATTCCGGCTGGTCGTCACGGGCACCGGCCCGATCCTGGCCACCCGCGACGACACGGTCGTCAGCCCGCTGAGCGCGCTCGCGCCCTGACCGTACGATGTGCCGACCGTGACCGCACCCCAGCTCGAGCACCTGGTCCAGCTGCCGACCCCTGCGACTCCCCTCCCCCGGCGGGCGGACGTCGTGATCATCGGCGGCGGCATCATGGGCACCAGCATCGCCTACCACCTCGCGGCCGCAGGTGTCAGGGACGTCATCCTGCTGGAGCGCGACACGGTCGGCTCCGGGTCGTCCGCGAAGCCACTCGGCGGGGTGCGGGCCACGTTCTCCGATCCGGGCAACATCGTGCTCGGCCAGCGCAGCCTCGAGGCGTTCGAGCGGTTCGAGCGCGACTTCGGCACGGACATCGGCCTGCGCCAGGTGGGCTACCTGTTCCTCGCCCGGACCACGGCGGAGGCGGACGCCCTGGCGGCCAGCGCCGGGCTCCAGAACATCATGGGTGGCGACACCCGGCTCATCGGTCCCCGGGCGGTGACCGAGCTGAACCCGTACCTGGACGCGGGTGCGATCGTCGCGGCGTCCTTCTCGCCACGGGACGGCTATGCCCGACCCGCCCGTGTCGTGGCCGCGTACCGTGCGGCGGCGGAGGCGCTCGGCGCGACGGTCTGCGAGCACACGGAGGTGCTGGACATCGGTCATGGCGCGGACACCCCCCACGAGGTGCACACGGATCGGGGCGACGTGAGCGCGGACACCATCGTCATCGCGGCAGGCGCATGGTCCCGACGCCTGGGCGCGATGGTCGGCGTGGACCTGCCGGTCGAGCCGTTGCGGCGGCTCATCGGCGTCACGGCCCCACTGCGCCCAGCCCCGCCGGTCATCCCGTTCACGCTCGACCTGTCGAGCACCCTGTACGTCCATGGCTGCGGGGACGACACCCTGCTGGTGGGGATCTCGCACGCGGACCAGGCGCCCGGCTTCGGTCGCGAGTTCGATCGCACATGGGTACCGGCGTTCGACCGGGCAGCCGAGGCCATCTGCCCGTCGCTCACCCACCTGCCACTCGCGGGTGGCTGGGCCGGCCTGTACGAGGACACGCCCGACCACAACGCGCTCATCGGGCGGGCCGAGGATGTCGAGGGGGTCATCTACGCCACCGGCTTCTCGGGCCACGGGTTCCTCCAGGGACCCGCCGTGGGGGAGCTGGTCCGCGACATCCACCTTGGCCGCGACTCGTTCCTCGATCCGGCACCCTTCAGCGCCGCCCGGTTCGCCGGCCGTGACGCACGCATCGCCGAGCTCCACATCATCTAGCGAGGAGGACCATGGTCTCCACCATCGCCACCGTCCCCCATGCCGAGCTGCGGGCACGGTTCGCGCTCAGCCTGGCGAGGCTCTACGGACAGGAGGTCCCCGCCTACGACACGCTCGTGGACGTCTCGCGCGACGTCAACACGGACTTCGTGGCGCGGCACGGAGCCGATGCGGCACGCCTCGGCAGCATCGAGCGGGTCACCGCGGAGCGGCATGGCGCCATCCGGGTGGGCTCGGCACGCGAGCTGGCCCAGGTCGCGCGCGTGTTCGGTGGCTTCGGGATGCACCCGGTCGGCTTCTATGACCTCCGGGATGCCTCGAAGAGCTCGGTGCCCGTCGTCTCCACGGCGTTCCGGCCGATCGATGCCGACGAGCTGGCGCAGAACCCGTTCCGGGTGTTCACGTCGATGCTGGTCCATGACGACCGACGCTTCTTCGATGCGGACACCCAGGCGCGCCTGGAGGCCGTCATGGCCGCCCGGACCCTGTTCCCGCCCGAGCTGCTGACGCTCGCGGACCGCTCCATCGCGGAGGGTGGGCTGGCCGCTGACGATGCCGACCGATTCCTGGAGCTGGCCACCGCCTCGTTCGCGCTGTCGCGCGAGCCGGTCGACCATGCGTGGTACTTCCACCTGGAGCGCATCTCGTCGGTCGCGGCGGACATCGGGGGCGTGCCCTCCACGCACATCAACCACCTGACGCCCCGCGTGCTGGACATCGACGACCTGTATGCCCGGATGCAGGCACGTGGCATCGCCATGATCGACGAGATCCAGGGCCCGCCGTGCTGGGAGGGCCCGGACGTGCTGCTGCGCCAGACCTCGTTCCGGGCACTCGCGGAGGAGCGGCAGTTCCGCCATGCGGACGGCAGCATCCAGGCGGGCTCGCTGCGGGTCCGCTTCGGGGAGGTGGAGCAGCGAGGCATCGCGCTCACCACGAAGGGCCGGGACCTGTATGACCGTCTCGTGGCGGAGCAGGACCGGCGTCTCGCGGCGGCACCGGCGGGCACGACCCGGGTCGAGATCGCGGCAGAGGTGTGGCGCGAGGGGCTGCCGGACACGGAGCTGGAGCTGGCGGCCCAGGGGCTGGGCTTCTTCAGCTATCGGGTCGGGGATGTGCCGGCATCGGTCGGCGTGGAGGCGTCGGCGGGTGGCGAGTCGTCGCTGCGCTCGCTCCTGGAGGCCGGGTTACTGGTCGCGGAGCCCATCGTGTACGAGGACTTCCTGCCGCGGTCCGCGGCCGGCATCTTCCAGTCGAACCTGACGGACGATGGTTCGCGGGACGACGAGCAGGCGAGCACGTTCTACGACCTCGACCGACTGTCCGAGGTCATCGGCCTGCCCATCAGCGACCCGACGCTGCTGTACGACGCCCAGGCATCGGCATCGCTGGCGGCCGCCGAACAGACGCTCGGCCTGCGCATCACGAGGGACGCATGAGCACCCACGACCGGGATCCCGGCACCTTCCCGAGCACGGCCGCGATCGCGGACGAGGCGCGGCGCGCGCTCGACGCCATCGGCGTGGATCCGGCTGCGCTCCAGGGTCCGCACGCGGTCCGGACCCCCATCACGGGTGGCGTGATCGCTCATACCCGACAGGACGGCCCGGAGCAGGTCGAGGCGGCGATCGGCGCGGCGGCGGACGCGTTCCTTGCCTGGCGCGAGGTCCCGGCACCCGTCCGGGGCGCGCTCGTCAAGCGCTGGGGCGAGCTGCTGACGGCCCACAAGGCGGACCTCGCGGCGATCGTGACCGCGGAGGTGGGCAAGATCCGCTCCGAGGCGCTGGGCGAGGTCCAGGAAGCGATCGACATCGCGGATCTCGCGGTGGGACAGTCACGGCAGCTGTTCGGTCGCACGTTCCCCTCGGAGCGACCGGGCCACCGGCTCGCGGAGACGTGGCACCCACTGGGCGTGGTGGGCATCATCACCGCCTTCAACTTCCCGGTCGCGGTGCACGCCTGGAACACGACGCTCGCGCTCGTGGTCGGTGACACGGTGGTCTGGAAGCCGGCGGGCGCGGCACGGCTGAGCGCGTTGGGCGCGGCGACGCTGCTCGAACGCGCGGCACGCGACGTGGGCGCGCCCGAGGGGATCCACCAGCTGGTGCTCGCCGATCGCGTGGGTGGTCAGCGGCTCGTGGAGGACCCCCGGGTGCCGCTCGTGTCGGCGACGGGGTCGGTGGCGCTGGGTCGGCACATCGCACCGGTCATCGCGGGTCGGTTCGGTCGGGCCCTCCTGGAGCTCGGTGGCAACAACGGGGCCATCGTGGCGCCGTCCGCGGACCTCGACCTCGCGGTGCGGTCCATCGTGTTCGCGGCAGCGGGCACGGCAGGCCAGCGCTGCACCACGCTGCGGCGGCTCATCGTCCATCGCTCGGTGCTGGACGCCGTCGTGGAGCGCGTGGCGGATGCGTTCGGGCGACTGCCCATCGGCAGTCCCACGGAGGCGGGGACGCTGGTCGGGCCGCTCATCGACCGGGACGCGTTCGCGGCGCAGCAGGCAGCGCTCGACCGGGCTGCGGCGGAAGGCGGGACGGTCATCGTCGGCGGGCGACGGGTCCACGCGGCGGCACTCCCCGGCGCGTTCTACGTCGAGCCGGCGATCGTGCGGATGCCGGACCAGGATGGCGTGATGCAGGACGAGACCTTCGCGCCGATCCTGTACGTGCTCCCCTACGACACGTTCGAGGGGGCCGTGGCGCTCCACAACGGCGTGCCCCAGGGCCTGTCGTCCGCGATCTTCACCCAGGACCAGGCGGAGGCGGAGCGGTTCCTGTCTGTGAGCGGGTCCGACTGCGGCATCGCCAACGTGAACATCGGCACGTCGGGTGCCGAGATCGGCGGCGCGTTCGGCGGTGAGAAGGACACCGGCGGCGGCCGGGAATCCGGCTCGGACGCATGGAAGGCGTACGCGCGGCGTGCGACCACCACCGTCAACTACTCCGGGGAGACCCGGCTCGCCCAGGGGGTGGAGTTCCTGTAGGACGATGCCGACCGCGGTGGTCGCGGCTCCAGAGCTCAGCCGGCGGCACGGACGGGGATGCCACCTTCCGGATGGGATGTCGACGGAGGACGGCTCCTTCCCTGCTGAGGCAGATCCGAGCATCGTCAGGGGCGGACTCGTGACATCCTGGGCAGCGGCACGTCCGACCGGGTGATGACAGCGATGACGCGGCCCCGCGACGGGGCGAGGGCCCATGGAGCGATCGCGCTCACCCTGGCCTTGGTCATGACCGCGCCCATGGCGACGACCGCTGCACCACCCACCGAACCGCTGGTCACGACCGCGCCGCCGACCGGCTCCCCCGCGCCGATGGCGCTCGCTGACGCGCTCGACGCCACCCTGTGGACCTCCACGGACGACGAAGGATGGATCGTCGTCGGATCGTTCGGGGGGATGCGGACCGTGCTCGATGTCCAGGACAGCGGCCGGGTCGACACCGCATTCGGGCATGTCGGCGGCTGGTTCCGGACCGAGGACGGGCACTACCAGATATCGCATCGTCATCGCCGACCCCGACACCGGCGGGGTGATCCGCCTGCTGCGCGAGGCGCCCCATGACATCGACTGGGGCATGAGCCTGCGCTACCCGCTCGGCCGGTTCGGCGAGGCACCCTGGGTGCTGCTGTGGGTCCATGACGGCGGCTTCGCGTCCCCGCCTGGCGACGCCATCTACCGGGTGCTCGACCTGCGTACCGGCGAGCTCCTGCCGGACCCGGTGATCGTCCGCGGGGCACCCTGATCGTCGGGCGTCGGGCACGTCCCGCACTCGGACAGGGTGCGACAGGTCGATCGGTCGGCAGGTCGGTCCGCGAACCGACCTGGCCGGATGGGCACTGACTATCCCGGCAAGCCGCCGGTCGAGGGCGTCGGCGACGTCGGCGCGCACCCGCGCCCGGGGACCTGGGCGGCCCAGCTCGCGACCAGCATCCAGCGACCGTCCATGTCGTAGTACACGAGCGCTTCCTCGTCGATCGGGACCGTGACACCGTTCGGCGCCGTGGATGCGCCGGTCGCCCGGCCGAACCACTGGAACGCCTCGGTGTCGTACGTGTCGAACGTGACGACCAGGTCGATCGTCCAGCCACCACCCTCCCCGTGGAGCGTGATGGGGTCGCGACCCCAGACCCCGCAGTCGCTCGTGAACGTGAAGGGCTGGCCGGGTGGGGCACCCTCGAATCCCATCGGCGGCCAGACGATGCCCGAGTCATCGG
>CAZYTQ010000140.1:0-8093 GCA_964650135.1 uncultured Anaerolineaceae bacterium
GGTCGCGGGTCTCGAGACACCCGATTCCGGGGAGATCCGCCTCGGCGACCGGGTGCTGTTCTCACGGGGCATGGGTCATGACGCCAACGTGCCCGCCAACCGCCGTCACCTGGGCATGGTCTTCCAGTCCTACGCCATCTGGCCGCACATGACCGTGTTCGAGAACGCGGCGTTCCCGCTGAGGGTGCTGCCGCGTGGCGAGCGCCCCTCGAACACCCAGATCGAGGACCGCGTCATGCGCGTGCTCACGACGATGGAGCTCGCACCGATGGCCGGGCGACCGGCGACCAAGCTCTCGGGCGGTCAGCAGCAACGCCTGGCCCTCGCCCGAGCGCTCGCGGTGCAGCCGTCGCTGATGCTGCTGGATGAGCCCCTGTCGAACCTGGACGCCCGACTTCGGGAGTCGCTCAGGTTCGAGCTCAAACGCCTCCAGCGCGAGCTGGGCATCACCAGCATCTACGTCACCCATGACCAGGTGGAGGCGATGGCCATCTCGTCGCGGATCGCGGTCATGTCGGGTGGTCGGATCGTCCAGCTGGGTGCGCCACGCGACATCTATATGACCCCCGCCAACCGGTTCGTGGCGGAGTTCATCGGCAAGTCCAACATCTTCGATGCCACCGTGCGATCCCGGCGGTCGGCGGACATCATCGAGGTCGAGTCTCCCATCGGCCCGTTGCTGGTGCGCTGGCAGACGGACGAGCCAGCGGCAGGGACGACATGCCTGCTCGCGGTGCGGCCGGAATCCATCGGGCTGGTAAGCGGCAGTGTGGTCACCGACCAGAGCAATGGCATCCCGGGACGGGTCGTCGAGCGCAGCTTCCTGGGTGACTCCATCGATCACATCGTGTCCGTGGGTGAGCGGGAGCTCCTCGTGCGGCTGCCCGCGACCTCCCAGTTCCCAGCCGAGTCCAGCGTGACCGTGATCATCGACCCGGCGAGCCCGACGGTCATCATCCAGTGAGCAGCGACGACACGGCGTACCCACGCCTGTTCCAGCCACTGCGCATCGGCCAGCGACAGGCACGCAACCGGGTGGTGCGCGCCGCGACCACCACGAACCTCGCCGAGGCGAACACCGCGGGCCCCAAGATGATCGCCCACTACACGCGGATCGCGGAGGGCGGCGTGGGCACCATCGTCACCGATGCCCTGCGGGTCCACCCGGCGACGATGCATGGCCCGTTCGGCATCGGCGCCTTCCTCGAGTCGAGCGTGCCGGGGCTCAGCGCGCTCGCCGCCGCCGTGCATGAGCGCGGGGCCCTGCTCATCGGGCAGCTGAACCACAGCGGCCGGCAGCACACCAACACCGTCGTGCCGGGCAACCTCATCGGGCCGTCCGCGGTCGCCTGCCCCAGGTCAGGGGGCGTGCCCCACCCCCTGTCCGTGGCCGAGATCGAGGAGCTCATCGAGCTGTTCGTGGCGGGTGCCCGGAACCTCGCCTGTGCCGGCTTCGACGGCGTGGAGCTGAACGGGGCACAGGGACATCTGCTCCAACAGTTCCTGTCCCCGTTCAGCAACAAGCGCACCGACGACTACGGCGGCTCGGACCCGGCACGGGCGCGCTTCGCGACACGGATCCTCGAGCGCATCCGCGAGGTGGTCCCAGGCGACATCGTGGTCGGTTACCGGCTGGGCGTCGACGAGTTCACCACGGGTGGTCTGACCACGGACATGACCGCTGCCTTCGCGCGTCGCCTCGAGGACGAGCGGCTCGTGGACTATGTCTCGTTCTCACAGGGGAACTTCGACTCCATCGCAGCGCACCTGCCGGACCGCCACTATCCCGAGACACCGTTCGCGGCCGTCCAGGCACGGGTCGGCCATGCCCTGGAGCGGGTCGTCCGGATCGCGTGCACCCGCATCCAGCGGCCCGACCAGGCCGAGCGGATCCTGACCGAGGGCTGGGCGGATGCGGTGGCGCTCGGCCGTCCCCTGACCGTGGACCCGGCCTGGGTCGCCAAGGCAGCGGCGGGCACGCCGCAGCGGATCCGGCCGTGCATCCAGTGCAACTCCTGCTGGTCCGGTCAGCACGAGGGCCTCAGCACGCTCACGTGCGTGCTGAACTCGGAGGTGGGCCGCGAGGCGCAGCTGGGCGCGCTGCGACCGACGAGCCGGCCACGCCACGTGGTGGTGGTGGGGGGCGGCCCAGGGGGCCTTGAGACCGCACGCGTCGCGGCGTCGCGAGGCCATCGGGTGACGTTGTTCGAGCGGGCGGCCGAGCTGGGCGGCAAGGCCGGCGTGGGCGGCGATGCCGGGGGCCATGGTGACTTCCGGGCCGTGTCACGCTGGCTGGCGCAGGAGGTCGAGCAGGCCGGCGTGGAGGTCCACCTGGGCGAGGCGGCATCCGTCGAGGCGATCGCGGCCGCTGGCCCCGACGTGGTCGTGATCGCCACGGGTGCCCGACCCGTCCTCCCCGACATCGAGTCGGACGAGACCGTCACACAGGCATCAGGCATCGCGGATGTGCCCGGGGACCTTGCGGGCCAGCACGTGGTGGTGGTCGATGAGGACGGCCACTATTGGGCGGCCCAGGTGGCCGAGGAGGTGGCTCGACGCGGCGGGCGGGTCACGCTCGTGACACGCTTCTTCGAACCCTTCCGGGAGTTGCCCATCGTGTCCCGCATCGCCGCGCTCCGGACCCTCGACGATGCGGCCGCGACCATGCTGCCGATGCATGCCATCACGGCGCTGGCGCGAGGCGGTGTCGACCTGCGTCACTACGATTCGGATCGGCCGATGCGCATCGAACCGGTGGACCTGGTGGTCTGGGTCGGTCCCCAGGTGCCCGAGGACGACCTGGTCGGGGCGCTCGCCGAGCGACTCCCGGCCGTGGAGCGCCACGTCATCGGTGATGCCGTCGCTCCCCGGCGTATCCGCCACGCGATGCGAGAAGGGTTCGACATCGCGTGGTCGCTTCCCTGATCCCTGCCCGCGTGGCCGCTCCCCTGCCCTGCGCCGGCGTCGCGACCCGATCGACGCATCCCCGACGTCCCCCATTCGCCCACGAGGAGGTGGATCCATGATCATCCAGCGTTTCGGCCATGCCGCTGTCCTCGTCGAGGTCGCGGGGTCACGGATCCTCATCGACCCCGGCAGCTATTCCTCGGATGATGCGTTCGCGGTGACCGGCCTCGACGCCATCGTGGTCACCCACCAGCATCCCGACCACGCAGACCCGTCGCGTCTGCCCACGCTCCTGCTGGGGTCGCCGGACGCACTGGTGCTGGCCGAGGGAGGCGCGATCGACACCGTGGCTCCCCTGGTGGGACGCGCGGTACGACTGCGCGCCGGCGAGCGACACGAGGTGGGCGCCGTGACGCTGACCGCGGTCGGCGGCGCACACGCCGTCATCCATCCGGAGATGGGCTCCGCCACCAACGTGGGTGTGATCCTGTCCGCATCGGGCGAACCCACCCTCTTCCACCCGGGCGACGCGTACGAGCCCGCGCCCACGGGTATCGACGTGCTCGCGCTGCCACTGAGCGCGCCCTGGGCCAAGCTCGCGGAGACTCTCGAGTTCTGCCGGCGGATCGGCGCAGCAACGGTGTTCCCCATTCATGACGCGGCGCTCACCGGGTCGGGGTACCCCATCTATTGGCGCACCATCGAGGCCCTGGGCGGTGCGACACGCTGCGAGCGCGTGGCACCCGACGGGACACTGACCATCTGAGGTCGCCCTGCCGCGGCACTGGCCATCTGAGGTCGCCCTGCCGCGGCACTGGCCGCCACGACACACCCGCGAGGCCGCGACGCAGCCTCAGCGGGCCGTGACCTCCTGCGCTGCGGTCGGATCATCGCCAGCGCCCGGCTCGCTCATGGCTCGATCGGGCGTGAACACCCATAGCGATCGATTGCGCAGGGCCACCAGACCGCTGCATGTGGCCAGGGCGACGGCCGCGGCGGCGATACCAAGCGATGGACCGAGGATGCTGGTCAGCAGACCCGTCTGCACCTGCGAGAGCGGTGCCACGCCATTGCTCACCACGGCCATGTTCGCCATGATCCGGCCGCGCTTCTGAGCGGGCGCCGCCAGCTGCAACACGCTGTGCCGCACGACCGTCACCAGCGAGTCCAGCAACCCGGTCGACGCCAATGCCACACCCGTGGCGACCGCGAACGGCGACCCCGCGATCAGGAGCATGACCGTCGAGTACGCCAGGACGGCGCCGACCGCCACCTGTCCCTGTCGACGGATCGGCCCTGCCAGGACGAGCCCGCCGATCCCCAGCAACGCACCAAGCGCCGGGGTGGCAAGCAACAGGCCCAGGCCTGCCGGCCCCAGATCCAGGACGTCGCGCGCGACGATCGTGATCATCACGTCGTTCACCTGGAACAGGCCGAACACCGCCTCCAGCTGGAAGATCCCCCGGATCAGGGGCGCGCGGCGGATCTCATCGAAGCCGGCGCGAAGCTCACCCACGAACGATGGCACAGCGGTCGGGCGGATCATGGCCACCGGCCGGATCAGGAACGCGGCGAGGATCAGGACCACGAACGAGGCCGCGTTCAGGAGATACGGTGCGGCGATGCCGACCGTGGCGATGACGATCCCGCCGATGACCGGACCCACGAACTTGGCGGTGCGCGCGGCGGCCACCGTCAGGGTCACCGCATCCGACAACCGTTCCCGAGGCACGAGACGCGGGAAGAGCGCCTGCCGCGCGGCGACGTCGAACGGCTGGACACACGACTGCAGGGCCAGCTGGAGATAGATCTGCCAGATCGCGACGGTGCCAGCGAGGATCGAGGATGCCAATGCCAGCGAGAGCACCAGGCTCATCGTCTGGGTGAGCATCACCAGGCGGCGCTGGTCGAACCTGTCCGCGACCACACCCGCCACCGGAGACAGGGCCAGGGCCGGTAACGCACGCGCGATCCCCAGCCCGCCAAGCACGATGGGTGAATCGGTGAGACTCGACACGATCCACAGCGCGGCGGTCATCTCGACCCACCGCCCGGTGTTCGAGACGACGAAGCCGACCCAGAACAGCCGGAAGTCGCGCGACTCGAACGCTGCCAGCGTCCCGGGCGGCGAGCGTCGCGCCGATCCATCGCGACCGTCGTTCGGCCTGCTCACCGCCCGGACGTGATCACATGCACCGCGGCCCCGATCGCATGCTCATCGACCTCGCACGCTGTGCCGTCTAGCGGGCCGCCACTCTGGCTGCCTCCCGACCCACGATATAGCCCATCCCCAGCGAGGCGATGAGACCGTTGCCGGGCATGTACCCCTCCGATCCGGGCCCCGAGATGCCCCGGGCCACACCACCCCCGGCAAGCATGCCCGGGATGGTCGACCCGTCGGCCCGGAGGACACGGCCCTGGGTGTCGATCTTGATGCCGCCCTGCGTCTGGAACAACGCGACATGCACCTTCACCCCGTAGTACGGAGGCGTCAGCCGGGTCGTCACGGTGCGGCCGAACTCATCTACCTCGCCTTGCGGCACGGCCGCATAGGACTCAAGGGTCCGTTCGAGGCCGTCCGGGTCGATCCCGAGTGCAGTCGCGAGGCTGGGGACGTCGTCGGCATGGGCGACCACACCGTCCACGACGAGATCGTCCAAGGCGCCAAGATGCGTGGACGAGTGCTTCTCGAAGATGCCCTGGTCCAGGATCTCGTAGGCGGACTTGCCTGGCAGGCCGAGCATCGCGGTGCTCAAGGGGCCGGGGTACCGCATCTCGTTCACGAAACGCTTGCCAGCACCATCGACCATGATGCCGCCCGAGAAGATCACTTCCGGTGACACCAGCTTGCCCGATGGATGGACGTATGCCGGGTACGGCTGGAATGAATCCATATCCACCAGGACGGCCCCAGCGCGAACCGCCATCTCGATGCCCTCCCCGGTGCTCCCCTTGTGACTTGGCGTCGGGATGCCGGCGGCGATCGGGATGAAGCGGGCCACCATGTCGGGGTTCGCGCCGAACCCTCCCGGCGCCAGGATCGTCGTGCGGGCGGCGATCCGGCCCGTCGCGGTGACCACCCCCTGCACGGCGCCATCGTCGGTCAGCCAAAGGTCGACCACAGGAGTGCCGAAGCGGATCTCGATCCGGTCGTCCTTGGCAGCTGCCCGGTACAGGTAGTCCGTGATCGTCTGGTGGTCGCTCCACGAATGTGATCGCTGGACGTTGTGGCCGAACACGAACCGGCCGAGCTCGAACTCGAGATCCGTCACCCGGCCCACGAAATCGACCATCGACCCCGAGACCTCGGTCAGGGTCCGGACCTGCTCCGGATCGCTCGTCCCGCCGTTGCGGGCCAGGATGTCCGCGGCCCACAGCGTGGGGTCATCCTGGATGCCCGCGGCCTTCTGGAGCGTGCTGCCGGCCGCCCGGATCCCTCTCGACGAGAGGGCGGTCCCGCCGCCGGGCGCGTCGGTCTTCTCGAGCACCAACACCGATGCTCCTGCATCGGCGGCGGCAAGGGCCGCCATCAACCCGCAGCCGCCTGCACCGACGACGATGACAGCCCATGGTTCGGTCGAAGTGAGTTCCATACGGCGTGGCTCCTGTCCAGTCTGATTGGCGTGAACGCGAGGTGTGGGTGGTGCCTTCAGTCGTTCGGGCGCCCGATCGTCGGTGCGAGCTGCTCGTGGAGCCAGGCCAGCTTCTCGGTCCAGGCCGCGTTGGCAGCCTCGACCCGATAGTTCGTCCGGTCGTTCGCCATGAAGGCGTGGCCCGCGTTGTCGAACGTACGGAACGTGTGATCCTTGCCCAGACGCGTGAGCTCCGCGCTGATCTCCGCGACGTCCGATGGCGACGGCCGGGGGTCCTCCCGCCCGAAGATCCCCAGCATGGTCCCTGTCAGTCCGGCCGCGAGCGACAGTGGCGGCACGGGTGACAAGGCAGTGATGTCGTCACCCTTCGCATTGACACGTGGCGAGTAGCAGATCACGACCGTGTCGAACGGGATCGAGGTCGCGGCAAGGAAGGCCTGCCGACCGCCAGAGCAGTAGCCGACGGCGCCGATCCGGTCGCCAGCCCACGGCTGGTGACGCAGATAGTCGTAGGCACCCGCCGTATCACCGACGCAGCGATCATCAGGGATGCCTCCGGCCTTCAAGGCGACGTCGGCCGCGACGGCCGAGGGCTGCCCTGGCGCTTCGCGATGGTGCAGATGCGGCATCACGCAGGCGATCCCTTCCCACGCCAGTCGCCGTGCCACTTCCTTGGAGCTCCTGTCCCAGCCATCGCGGTGATGGAGCACGACGACGCCAGGAAATGGGCCTGGGCCGATGGGCCGGGCCACATATGCGGGAATCCAGTCCCCGCCGTGACCCTGGATCGTGACGACTTCGGCTATCAGATCCTCGGACATATGTCCCCCCTAGTTGGAGCGCGGCACCACCGCGCAACGCTCTGAATCCACCGTGATACGCACGCGCGTGGACGGGGCGATGACCACGCGACTGTCGGCACGCACGCGGAGCAACGCATCTCCCGCTTGCACGCGGTAGTCGACCGCGTCGCCCGTGAAGTCCCGGGCGACCACCACGCCGAGCCAGGCGCCCAGTCCTTCCACGTCGGTCTCTGCCACATCGAGGGTCAGATGCTCGGGACGCACACTCACGGCGACGGACGCTCCGGGGGCCAGGCCGACGTTGGCCCCAGCGACCATCCGGCCGATCGCCGTCGCCACTTCGTACCGGCCATCGCCCGCGGAGGCGACCACCGTCGCGTCCAGCAGGTTGGAGGTGCCGATGAAGTCCGCCACGAAGCGTGAAGCCGGATGGTCATACACCTCACGTGGCTTCCCGATCTGCTCGACCTTGCCGTCGTGCATGACGGCGATGACACTCGACATCGTGAGCGCCTCGACCTGATCATGGGTGACGTACACGGCGGTGATGCCGAGCTCACGCTGGAGACGCTTGAGCTCGAACCTCATCTCCTCCCGGAGCTTCGCGTCGAGGTTCGACAGGGGCTCGTCGAGCAGCAGCAATCGGGGCTCCATCACGATCGCCCGCGCGAGCGCGAGCCGTTGCTGCTGGCCACCCGACAGATCCGTGGCAGGTCGACCGCTGAGATGGTCGAGCCGGACCACCCCGAGCGCTCGCTCCACCCGGCCGCGGATCTCGCGCTTGGGGACC
>CAZYTQ010000141.1:0-2259 GCA_964650135.1 uncultured Anaerolineaceae bacterium
CCCTGACCATCGATGTCCGGCCGGGCGAGGTCTATGGGTTCCTGGGGCCCAACGGCGCGGGCAAGAGCACGACCATCCGCATCCTGCTCGGCTTCCTGCACCCGAGCAGCGGCAGGGCGCGGGTGCTGGGCCACGACGTGGCCAGCGACGGCCTGCATATCCGGGCACGTACGGGCTATCTGCCAGCGGGGATCGATCTGTACGACACGATGACGGGCGCCGACCTGCTCGACTACCTGGCCCGCCTGTACGGGCGACCCAGCCCGCTCCGGACCCAGCTCACCGACCGCCTGGAGATGTCCGCGACCGACCTGCGACGCCCCGTGCGTGACTACTCCCGAGGCATGCGCCAGAAGGTGGGCATCATCCAGGCGCTCCAGCACGACCCCGAGCTGGCCATCCTCGACGAGCCCACCGAAGGCCTCGATCCGCTCATGCAGCACGCCTTCTACAACATCCTCGAGGAGCGCCGTCGGGCAGGCAGGAGCGTGTTCTTCAGCTCCCATGTGCTGTCCGAGGTGGAGCGGGTGTGCGACCGCGTGGCCATCATCCGGGGCGGCCGGCTGGTGGCCGCATCGAGCGTGGAGCAGCTCCTGGCGCGCCGTCGACGGCACGTGGAGCTCCGCGTGGACGATGAGGTGCCGGATCTGCGGGGAGTGCCCGGGCTGAGTGTGGCCGAGGTGCGGCCAGGGCTGCTGCGGGCCGAGCTGGAAGGCGATGTCTCGCCCTTCCTCCGGGCGATCGCCGGGTTGCCCGTGCGGGACCTGCTCATCGAGCCGGCCCGTCTCGAGGAGGCATTCCTGGAGTACTACGCGCCGGACGCCGTGGGTGGGGTTGCGGCTCCGGGCGGGGTGTCAGGCGGGATACCCGGACGCTCGGACGCGGCTGGCGGCGTGCGATGACCGGCGCGCTCCTGCGGCGGACCTTCGCGGCCAACCGGGTGCGCATCATCGCGTGCACCATCGCGATGCTGGTGTGGGGCTGCGTGCTGCCCATGGTCTACGCCAGCTTCGGTCGTCAGTACGGCTCCTTCATCCGCAACAACCCCCTGCTGGAGCAGTTCTCGCAGTTCGGCGGCGGCGACCTGTTCAGCCTGTCGGGGGCCATGGCGCTGGGCTTCATCCACCCGTTCGCCATCGCGGTCATCGGCATCATCGTCGTGGGCGTGCCCATCCTGTCCATCGTGGGCGAGCGCCAGCGGGGCACCCTGGAGGTGCTCCTGGCACGGCCGGTGTCGCGCCACTCGTTGACGGTGGTCGTGTTCGTGGTGGGTATCAGCGCCCTCGCCGCGCTGATCGCAGCGCAGCTCGTCTCCAACGTGGTCGGGGCGTATGTGGCGGGCGTCCAGGATGAGCTCACCATCTCGCGGCTGCCGCTCGTGTGGGCGATGGGCATGCTCCTGTTCGGTGCGTTCATGGCCATCGCGCTCGCGGCGTCCGTGTCGTTCGACCGGGTCATGCCTGCGATCGGCGTGACGCTGCTCATCGTGCTCGTCAGCTACCTGCTGGAGGTCATCGGCTCGCTGTGGCCCGAGATGCGTCGCCTGGGCGACCTGTCACTGTTCCACTACGTGCGCACCAAGGAGCTGCTCGAGGGGACCTTCCGACCGACCGACGCGCTGCTCATCGGGGGCGTGATGGTGGCCGCGCTGGTGTGGGCATGGATCGTGTTCCCGCGGAGGGATATCGCCGCGCCGAGTTGAGGGCACTCCCCGCCACGCCGAGCTGGGACGGTCCTCTGGCGGGCCAGGCGGGCCAGGCGGGCCAGGCGGGCCAGGCGGGCCAGGCGGGCCGGTCGCCGTGGGCGCACGTCGACCGGGCCGCGGCCAGGCCGGGCGTGTCCATCAGGCACGAGACCGTGGGCACGGACGGGCGTCCGATCCGGGCGGGCCCGTGTGGCGCGCCGGCGTGTCCATCAGGCACGAGATCGTGGGTGCGGACAGCCTGTGGCGCCCTCACCTCGCGCTCGGCGGACGTGTCCGCCCACCGACCGGGCCGCGGCCAGGCCGGGCGTGTCCATCAGGCACGAGATGGTGTGGGCGGACAGGAGTCCGGCCCGGGCCCGTGCCGTGTGGCGCGCCGCGTGTCCATCAGGCACGAGATGGTGTGGGCGGACAGCCTGTGGCGCCCTCACCTCGCGCTCGGCGGACGTGTCCGCCCACCTGCCGATGCTCCCCAGCGGGATGCGGAGGGACGATACGCTCGTGGATGGCGCCAGGGATGGGTGTCGGCAGCGCCCGCCGACCCGGGAACTCCCGGT
>CAZYTQ010000141.1:2359-8033 GCA_964650135.1 uncultured Anaerolineaceae bacterium
CTCGTGACTGGCAGGCACGCCCGAGCCAGCGGCGACCCGGTGAGCGGCTCCGCCGGCCCGGGAGCTCCGCGTCTCGTGACTGGCAGGCACGCCCGAGCCAGCGGCGACCCGGTGAGCGGCTCCGCCGACCCGGGAGCTCCGCGTCTCGTGACTGGCAGGCACGCCCGAGCCAGGGGCAGGTCCCTGCCCGGTGATCGGTCTCTGGTCGGTCCGCACGAGCCCTCGAGCGCCCGACGGCCACATGGCCCCCGGCGTGGCACGTCCTGTCACCCCTGGTCGGCGGGCGCCCCACGTCGCATACGCTGTCCGCGCCACGCCTCGAGGAGCGCCGAAGCGCTGCCGCTGGCGCCCATGATGCCCGCGATGACCAGGACCCCACCGACGACCTCGGCCATCGTCGGCGTCTCACCGAGGAATAGGGTCGCGAGCACGGCGGACGTGAGCGGCGTCAGCAGCAGCGCCGCGGACGTGCGCCGGGCCGGGACCCGACGGGTGCTGACCAGGATGAGCACCTGCGCGATCGCGCTGGGCACGAGCGCGAGATAGAGCATCGCCAGGATGACCGGCAGGTCCACGCCGGTGGGTGTCAGCGCGGCGGGCTCGCGGACCAGCTCGATGACCAGGATGAGCGGCCCACGGCCCACCAGGATGGCGAGGGCCATGGACGTGCCGCCCATGCCCGGGGTCCCTGACCATTTCCGGGCGAGCACCAGGTACAGGCCGAAGCCGAGCGCCGCCACGAGCGCCACCAGCACGCCCTCCATCGAGCCATGGAGCGAGCCGGGATCGGCGAGGAGTGCCGTGCCCACGATGGCGAGCACGAAGGCGCCAAGCGCGGTCCGGTTCAGCCGCTCGCCCAGGATGGGCACCGCGAGCAACGCCGCGAACACGGAGTAGAGGGTGGCCACGAACCCCGCGACCGTGGCACCCGCCAGCTGGACCGCGACGGCCATACCCACGATGAACGTGAACCCACCCGCCAGGGCCACCACCGTGAGCCGGCCGAGCGCTGCGCGTGATGCCCAGCCCGGCGCGGGTCGAGGGACCACGCCTCCGAGCGCCATACCCAGGAGCAGCACCAGCGCGATCGTGGAGTAGATGCCGGTCGCCGCGAGCGGCGTGTAGGCACGAAGCGCCACCGCGGTCGCCGGGAACGCGACCCCGAAGGACATGGCGGCCAGGGCTGCCGCCGCGACCCCGATGCGCTCCGAGCGCCGGTCGGATGTCCCGCCCATGGGCCGGACCGTCATGCGCTGCGCTGCTGGCTGACACGCACCTTGCGCTTGCGGGTCCACGTCCGCCGGGGCAGGAGCAACGGCTGGGCCCCGTATCGACCGACCGTCCAGAACACCAGGGCATCGAATCGACGAGCCACGTCCTCGATCCAGGCCTGCTCCTCGTCGTTGATGGAGCGCATCAGCGGACCGCTACCGATCCATCGACGAGGGGAGGGTATGCGGGCACTTCCCGAGGATACCCGTTGGGCGGAGGCGTCCGTGGTGGTACCGGGTCGTCGTGGTTCGACCGCCCCATGGTCACGGACGATCGATGGGCCCATCGTCTCCGTCGATGCCGCAGCGCAGCTCGTTCCCATCCCGCGCCCCCAGGCCCGACGACGCACCGGGTCCCGCGTGACGGGCCGGCCGACCGCCGCCCGCGCGGAGCTGCTCGATGTCCTGCGCATCGCCGCCGCGCTGGGTGTGCTGCTCTATCACTCGCGCAGCTCGGTGGGAGCGAGCTACGGTGCGCTCGACCCCATGGTGGGGTCGCTGGACCTGGGCGTGCTCGTGTTCTTCTCTCTGTCGGGCTACCTCGTCTTCGGGCCGTTCCTGCGTGGCCCGGTCGACCGCACCGACCACCTGGTCCGGCGCTTCGTGCGCATCATGCCCGCCTATCTCGTGGCGCTCGTCGCAGCGCTCGCCATCAGGCCAGCCGAGCTGTGGTCGGGTCATGAGCTGCAGTTCGCGCTCATGCTCCACCTGTACGACCCAGCGCTCGCCCTCGACGCGATGGTCGTGGCGTGGACCTTGATCGCCGAGCTCGCGTTCTATCTCGCGCTGCCGGTCATCGTCTGGTCGATGGCCCGCGTCGGTGGTCCGAGCCATGCGCGGCGTGCCGGTGTGCTGGTCGCGTTGGGTGCGATCTCACTGGTCGCGCGCTGGGCGGTCCTCGGCAGCGACGAATACGCGTGGGTCATCACCGGGCGCCTGCCGCCGCTCTGGTTCTGGGCGTTCGTGCCGGGCATGCTCATCGCCTATGCCCGGGTGCGGTCGCCGGCCATCACGGACCGCCTCGCGGGCACGCCCATCCTCGTGGTGAGCATCGGAGCCCTGGCCTCCGCGGTGTGTCTGGGCCACGACGACCACGGCCCCACCGAGCTGACGCGGATGCTGGTCGCCGCCGTGGCATCGGCGACGATGATCCCGGGCCTGCTTCGCCTCCGGTGGCCGACGATCGGTGGCAGCACCCTGGCGGCGTCCGGCAGGACGCTCTCGTATCCCGTCTACCTGTGGCATATGACCGTCCTTGCGGCGCTGGCGAGCATCGGGGTCGCCGGGCTGCCGGCCGTGGCCATCGCCATCCCGGTCACGATCGTCCTGGCGGCCGGTTCGTGGACACTCGTGGAGCGTCCGACGATGTCGGCCGCGCGTCGCTGGCTCGGACGGCGACGGACCGGTGCCCCGCAGGACGGCGAGCAGCCCGCGTCACAGGTGCCCGCGCACGGGGTACGGGAACGCGTCGTCTCAGCGGGTTGAGTCGAGGCCCTCCGCCAGGCGGATCTCCACCATCAGGTCGCCAGCCAGCCGTTCGAGGTCGTCCCGGACCGCGCTCACATCGACCGTCCCGGGGATGACCACGCGGATGTCCGCATGGAACATCGGGTCCCCGGAGTTGGCGGCCGCGGTCCGGCCGGTGACCAGCTCCTCCACGTTGACCCGATGCGATGCGAGCAGGGCAGAGACCTCCTGCACGAGACCGGGCCGATCGAGGCCCAGCAGCTCGATGTGCATGGCAGGCTGTGCCGAGGCGCTCGCCGGCGCGCCGCGGTCGACGATGACCCGCAGGCCGTCGACCTCGAGGTGACCCAGCGCCGCCTCGAGCGCATCGGCTCGACCCTCGGGGACCTCCACATGCAACACGCCCGCGAACCTGCCCGCGAGATGTGCCATCCGGCTCTCGAGCCAGCTGCCGTCATGCGCGGCGACGGTCTCCGCGACCGCGTCGACGATACCCGGACGATCGGGACCGATGAGCGTGAGGACCAGGTCGATCATGGGTCGGATCGTACCGCCTGGGGGGATCGGACGGGATGTCATCGTGTGCCATGCCCGGGGACGCGGAGCTGGATCATGGAGTGCCGTCCCTTGACAGCGGACGCGATCGACTGCGATGGTCCACCGGTCCGGGTGTCGCCCGGGAGTCCCCTGGTCGGAGGTCGCTCATGACGCACTCCCCAGCGATGTTGCCAGTCGCTCGACGCCGAACGCGACGCCGAGCATTCGCCGTGGCCCTGGTCTCGTGTCTGGCGGTGGCAGGGCCGCTGACGCCCGTCGCCAGCGCGGCACCGCCCACCGAGGGTTCGGATCCCTTCCGTCTCGCCACGGTCGGTCGAATCCTGTACTTCGCGGCTGACGATGGCACGAGCGGCGTGGAGCTGTGGAAGTCCGATGGCACCAAGGCCGGGACCAAGCGGGTCAAGAACATCCGACCGGGTGGGAGCTCGTATCCCGAGCAGCTGACCGCCGCCGGCTCGACGCTGTTCTTCGCGGCTGACGATGGCACGCATGGCGTGGAGCTGTGGAAGAGCAACGGCACGTCCGCGGGCACGAAGCTCGTCAAGGACATCAACCCCGCCGGCGATTCGTATCCCACCGGCTTCGTCGCCATCGGGAGCACGCTCTACTTCACGGCGAACGATGGGACGCGTGGCTATGAGCTGTGGAAGTCCGATGGCACCACGGCCGGGACCAAGCGTGTGAAGGACATCCACCCGAGCAGCGGCTCCAACCCTGCTGAGATCGTGCGCGTGGGCAAGACTCTGTACTTCAGCGCGGACGATGGCACGAGCGGCCGTGAGCTGTGGAAGAGCAACGGCACGTCCGCGGGCACGAAGCGTGTCAAGAACATCCGACCTGGCGCCTCGGATTCCTCTCCCACACGCCTCACGAAGGTGGGCAGCGTGCTGTACTTCACGGCTGACGATGGCACGCACGGCGTGGAGCTGTGGAGGAGCAACGGCACGTCCGCGGGCACGAAGCTCGTCAAGGACGCCCGCCCGGGCGATGAGGGTCTCAACCCGTATGGGTTGGCTGCCGTCAAGGACACGCTGTACTTCGTGGGCGACGATGGCGCCAGCGGCGAGGAGCTCTGGAAGAGCGATGGCACCGCCGCCGGGACCAAGCGAGTGAAGAACATCAACCCGGGCAGCGGCAACTCCTATCCGTCCTCCTTCGTCGGGATGTCCGGCAAGGCCTACTTCGCCGCAGAAGATGGCACAAGTGGCAACGAGCTCTGGAAGACCAACGGAACCTCCGCCGGCACCAAGCGGGTGAAGAACATCCGACCTGGTGGTGGCGGTTCGTCGCCGTCCGAGCTCATCGTCATGGGCGGCACGCTGTACTTCCGCGCCACCAACAGCGCGAACGACTACGAGCTCTGGAAGACCAACGGAACCTCCGCCGGCACCAAGCGGGTGAAGGACATCCATCCCGGGAGTGACGGTTCCGGCCCCAACGACATCGTGAAGGTCGGCAGCACGCTGTACTTCGTCGCAGATGACGGCACGCGCGGCAACGAGCTGTGGAAGAGCAACGGCACCGCCGCCGGCACCAAGATCGTGAAGGACATCAACACCAAGCCGCTCGCGCCCTGACCTGCCGACGCAGGGGTTCGCGCTCGAGCTCGAGGAGCGCCTCCGTGCGCTGCTCGGCACCGCGCGGATCGGAGACCCTGCAGGGCGACCTGGAGACGTTCGCCGCCGGCTCGGTCAGGGCCGTCCGGCGACCCGGTCGATGAGCACGACCGCCTCATGGATGAGCACACGTCGGCGAGCGACATCGACGGGACCGGCGGCTCGCGTCCGCATCAGGTAGTGGAGCACCGCCATCGTGAGGCCCACGATCATGTGTGCCTCCTCGGTCAGGTCGCCTTCCGGCGCCGACGCCCGGCCCTCTGCGGCGAAGCGGTCCAGCAGGACCGTGACGGCCTGCTCCTCGCGCTCCCGCATCCGGTCGATGAGACTCGCCGCGAGCTCCGGGTTGCTCTGCAGCACGAGCTGCCAGGAGCGTCGGAGGTCCGGGTCGTGACCCGCGTCGGCCATCGAGCCGAGCACCAGCTCCAGGAAGCCCTCGAGGACCCCGGTCCCCGTGTCATGGACGAAAGCGGCCACCGCCCGCTCGTCGGGGAACGGCGGCACCGCGCCGAGGACGACGCCCTCCTTGGAGCCGAAGTAGTTGAAGAAGGTGCGCGGCGAGACCATGCTGGCCTCGCAGATCATGTCCACGGTCACATGGTCATAGCCGTGCTCCAGGATCAGCGCGATCGCGGCGTGTTCGATCGCGCTGCGTGTGGCGGCGCGCTTGCGCTCCCGGAGACCGTCAGGCGGGTGGTCCTTGGTCATGTCCCTTACTCATATCGCAGCGCGTCGATCGGGTCCTGCCGTGACGCTCGGCGA
>CAZYTQ010000142.1:0-8030 GCA_964650135.1 uncultured Anaerolineaceae bacterium
CGCCCGGCGAGCGGGCAGGGTACCCGCGAAGAACGCGATGGCCATGACGATCAGGATGATGGTCGCGACCGAGGCCGGGGCGAACTGCATGACCTGGAGCCCCTCCAGGCCGGACAGCACGGTCTGTGCGAGGACATCGCTGATGAGCGTGCCGATGACGATGGCCACGACGGCACCAAGGGCGCTGCCCAGGAACCCGATGAACACCGCCTCTGCGCTGAACAGGGCGAAGACCGTCCGGCCGCTCATGCCCATGGCCTTCATGAGCCCGATCTCCCGGGTCCGCTCCTGGACGCTCATGAGCAGTGTGTTGACGATGCCGAAGCTGGCCGCCAGGAGCGCGATCACGGCGAAGCCGTTGAAGATCAGGATGATGCCGTCGATGACCGTCTGGAGGATGCCGATCTGGTCGGCCACGGTCTGCGCGCTGAATCCCTGGTCGGCGAGGTCGGCCTTGATGGCGGCGACCTGGTCCGCCCTGGCTCCCGGGTCGAAGGTCGCGGTGGCCGCGATGTAGCCCTGGCGCAGGCTCTCGGGTCGGCCGCTGTCCGCGATCGCGACCAGCTCGTCGGTGAGCGGCTGTCCGAGGACGGCGGTCGAGCCGAACAGCGACTCGTTCTGGATGCCCACGATGAGCGCCTCGACCTGGTGCATCTCGCCGAGGTAGTCGGTGATACCGATGGTCACGCCCTCGCCGATCGCCGCCTCGGCAGCGCCGAGGCCCAGCGCCACGAGATATGACGTGGGCAGCACGATCTCGTTCGCGTCGCCGTCGGTCGACAGCTGCGAGCCCGCCGCAAGGTCGACCCGGCCGAGCGCCGCGGTCGGGCTGACGCTGAGCTGGAACCGCTCGCCGCCCGCGTGCTGGATGTACGAGGGTCTGACCGCGACGATGGGATCGACGGTCAGGATGCCCGGCGTGGATGCGACGACCGCGAGGTCCGCGTCGGTCAGCGGGTCGGACCCGAAGCCGCCACCGCGTCCCCCGAACCCACCGCCGCCCAGGGTGGGCGCATCCGGGTCGTACGGCGCTGGACCCTCCGCCGGCTGAAGCCGATCATCCGCTGCGCGCGTGACGGTCAGCACGTCGGCTGCTCCGAACGACGCGACCTGCGTGTCGATGTAGCTCGTGATGCCGGTGCCGATCGCGCTCGTCATCGAGAGCGTGAACGCCCCCACGAAGATGGCGATGACCGTGAGGGAGGTCCGGAGCTTGCTGCGGAGGCTGTTCGAGACCGCCGTGCGCAGGAGATCGGCGAGTCTCATGCGTGGGTGCCCGGCTGGTCCGGCCGCGATGCGAGCGGGTCGGGGAGGGGGTGCGCGACGGCGTCCGGATCGGCGATCGGTCCGGATGCGGAGACGAGCGTCCCATCCTTGATGACGACCTGACGATCGCAGCGAGCCGCGAGATCCACGTCATGGGTCACGATCACGAGCGTGATGCCGTGCTCGCGGTTCAGCCGGAACAGGATGTCCTCCACGAGCTTGCCCGTCGCGGTATCGAGGTTCCCTGTCGGCTCGTCGGCGAAGATCACCTTGGGGTCGTTGATGAGCGCGCGGGCGATGGCCACCCGCTGCTTCTGGCCGCCCGACAGGTTCACCGCCCTGTTCGATGCCTTGTCGTCCAGCTCGAGCTGACGAAGGACGGCCATGCCGCGCTCCTTCCGTTCGCGCACACCGACCTTGGCGATCTTGAGCGGCAGGACCACGTTGTCCAGCACGGACGCGCTCGGGATGAGGAAGAACTGCTGGAACACGAACCCGAACATCTCGTTGCGGAGACGGTCGACCTGGCGCACGCTCAGGTCCCCGGCCGCCGTCCCATCGATCATCACGGCGCCCTGATCGGGGCTGTCCAGCAGGGCGAGCAGGTGCATCAGGGTCGACTTGCCCGACCCGCTCTTGCCGACGATCGCGAGTGACTCGCCCGCGGCGATCCCCAGCGAGACGCCGGTGAGCGCCTCGAACCTGGCCTGGCCCCGACCATATGACTTGTGGATGTCGCGTGCTTCCAGGATGGTGCTGGTCATGGGCTCCTTCGTCCCTGGGGGTGCGATGCAGGCTCCGGGTCCGCCGCGCTATCGTGCAGGCTCTGCAAGGATACACGGACTGCACATATAGCCGCCGGTCATTGGGCACACGACCGGGCGGCCCGGGGAGCCGTGGGCGCCGCCTCAGCGGGGTCGGCGGTAGCGCAGCTCCACGATGCCGCCGGGGGAGGGGGTGCTCGACACCAGCTCCAGTCGGTAGGAGCCCGGGATGCCCTCGAACAGACGCGTGCCCTCACCGGCCACGTAGGGGAACAGGCTCACGTGGAGCTCGTCGATGAGGTCCAGCCGCATCAGCGAGCGCCACATCCGGACACCGCCCCAGACGATGATGTAGCCGTCACCGTCGCGTCGGAGCCGGTCGATCTCCTCGGTCGTGTCGCCGGCGGCGATGGTGGTGTCGGCCCAGTCGGCCGTGACGAGGGTCCGGGAGAAGACGACCTTGGGCGCGGCGGTCAGGATGCCCGCGAACGGGTGGTCGGTCGCCGTCGTGGTCATGGCCCGGGCCATGCTCTCGTAGGCAGTGCGACCCATGACGTGGGCGCGCGCGCCCCGCAGGAACTCGAGCTGTGCCGGGTCATCGGGCGCACGGTTCTCGGGCAGGCTGAAGCAGAAGTCCCAGAACGGGGTGCGCTCGTCGGCGAGCAGGCCGTCGAGGGAGTGGTTGAACACGGTCGCGATCAACTGTCGCATGGTCAGGTCCTCCGTGGCGTCGGGTCGTCGGCCGCTGCCAGGTCGATGTATCCGTCCCGGTCCCGCGGCGCGTCGTTCGCTCGCCGTGCAGACGCCGCGGTCGCCCGGAAGTCATCGATGGGCAGGGCGGCTCGTGTGGGATGCCGCCGATGCCCGCCAGTCGCGCCGCCGTCACGGGGTCATCCGCCGAGCGCCACCACCAGGCTGGACACCAGCATCACGAGGCTGGCCGGAACCCAGATGCGTCGCTCGCCAGGGCTCGGGCTCGCTGCGTTCATGGCCACGCTCACCGCACCGACGGCCACGACCGCCCAGATGAGCCAGGGGAGCTCCGCGACCAGGTCGGGCGCGGTCAGCTCTGCCGCCGACAGCACCACGACCGCGCACAGGCCGAGCATGATCGCCTGCACCACCGCGAGCGCACGCATCGGCGGTGGGAACCGGCCAGGGAACCTGCCACCCATCGCGTAGGCGCCCCACGGGACGCCGAGGGCCAGCAGGAGCTGGAAGCCGACCACGATGACGGTCACGCATGTGTACACGAGTGCCGCCAGCACGACGACGTCCAATGACCCCCCTGATGCGAGCCGCGACGATACCGATCCGCCCGGAGCCATGCGACCACGACCAGGCTCCTGTGCCTGGCATCGGCGACGTGATAGCGTTCCGATGATGGGCCGACCAGGTCGTCGAGTGCTCGCTCGAGGGAAGCGGATACGCATGTATCTGCGTCCATTCGTCCTCGCGATCGTCGCGACCGTGGCGGGGATGGGGGCGATCGCGCCGCTCGCGCGGGCCGAGGCGCCACCTCCGGCCCTGGACCCCTGTCTCGACCACGGTGCCTTCAACATCCAGGAACGTGACTGCATCCTGCGGCACCCGCCAGCCTGGGGCGACTGGTTCGGGCCGATCGGGAGCATCACGCGGCACGTGGTCCATCGCGGCGACACGCTGGAGCTCGGGTTCGACCCGGGGGTCCCGGTCTTCTTCGACCGACCGATCAGCTGCGGCATCGGCGGTTGCATCGGCCACGCCATCCTGTGGCGCGCGGAGGAGGGCCTGGCGCGCGGCCTGTGGATGGAGCACGTCCGCGGCTGCGCGGGCAGCGATCTCGAGTGTGCGTTCCGGGCCTGGCCCGACTACGACCTGGGCGATGCCGCCGAGCGCTGGATCGTGCTCTATGCCCAGCACTATCGGGGCATCTTCCCTCAGAAGGGGGAGGCACACGCGATCTATCTCGCGCCCCGGTTCTATCCCGTGCGTCTCGACCCTGTGGACACGCGTGGGCGACCGGTGACGCCGCGGCCCGGGACCGTCGCCTATGCCGTCCGATCAGGCACGTCGCCTACGGCTGACGCGTGCGAGACCGGTGCGTGGTGGGTCCGCTACCGGCGACTCCTGGAGGTGCGGGCACCCGACTGCGTCAAGCTCACCCTCACGACCGACCCCGTCACCGGGACGGGGTACGAGGGCGTCCTGCCCGTGGACACGGGCGACTGGTCCATCGTGGCCGCACCGGCCGGCGACGCCACCGCCCCGCTCACCATCCGCCCTTCCCCATACCGCGGGACCACCGTCCGACCGGTCGGGGACGACCTCCGGGTCCCCATCGTCCGTGAGCGTCGACCGGTCCCGGAGGTGACCCTGGTATCGGAGTCCGACAGCCTGCCCGTGGGTGGTGTCCAGGATGTGCAGGTGACCGTCGCCGCCGTCGACGGCGAGGTCGGCAGCATCAGCGTCGCGTTCGACGACCCGGCCGTGCTCTCGGTCCGCCCGACCGATCGGCCCATCGTGGGTGTCGCCGGGACCGATGCGGCCGCTCCGGGTGTGTTCACGCTTGGGACCGACGACCGACGGACGTTCCTGGTGCGGGTCAGTGGCCTCGCGCCGGGCAGCGCCGCGCTGATCGCGTCCGTCAGCGGCAGGGACGATGTCGATGAGCCGGTGGCTGCCGAGGGACGTGGCGCACTGGAGGTCGTGACCCAGGCCGCCGCAGCGGGCCTTGAGCCGCCCGTGGTCGAGGCCGCCATCGCGGCCGACGCGGGCGGCCACCTGGAGGGCGCCGTCAGCGGCCCGCCGGGCGGCGCACTCACCGTCACGTTGTGGTCGTCCCGCGCGGAGGTCGATGGGGCCTGCTCGCAGCGGCAGGCTGGCCCCGATACCAGCGCCCTGGGGTCGGTGGAGGTCCCCATCGGTGATGACGGGACAGGTGCGTTCGTCCTGGACGCTCGCCTGACCGAGGGCTGGTTCACGTATGGCGTGGCCGCGGACGGCGGTCGCGTGTCGCGGATCGGGGAGTGCCGCGTGGTCGACGGCCCGACGCCCCTCCTCGCCATCTCTGACGCCCAGGTCGTCGAGGGTACCGCGAGCGACCGCTCCTCGACCGAGCTCGTGTTCATGGTCACGCTGTCCCGGCCCAGCGACATCCCGGTGCGGGTGCTGGCGACGACCCGCGATGGCACCGCGGCGGCCGGTGACGACTTCCGGCCGCTGGCGGACCGCGAGGTCGAGCTGGCGCCCGGCGAGACGAACGTCCCGCTGGTCGTCGAGGTGACTCCGGACGCGGCGCAGGAGGACGACGAGACGCTCGAGGTCGTGCTGTCCGACCCGGCCGGCGCACGGTTCACGGTCGACGGCGGGGGCGTCCAGACCGCCGAGGCGACCGGCACGATCATGGACGATGACGCGAGCGCGGTCGCGAAGACCCCGAACGTCCGCGGCACCTGGCGTTGGGTCTACCGCGTCCGCCACCAGGGCCGCGTCCTGGAATCCACCTACACCATCACCATCACCGCTCAGGACCGAGCCACGGGCGACGTGCGCGGGCGCATCGTGGTGGACTCGTACGATCCCTATCCCACCTATCGGGGCAAGGTCGCAGGCACGGTCCAGGGCGACCGCGTCAGCTGGCGTGTGACCGGCACGGGCGCGGTGGATGGTCCCGTCGAGGGCACGCTCGTCCGGCGCAACGGGCGACTGGCGATCCGCCAGGACCAGGGCGACGGGAAGGTCACGTTCGTGCAGGTGAAGCGCTAGCCGTCGCCGTCCTCGAAGTCCGGTCAGTCCGCGGTGTCGATGCCGTGGTCCTCGGGCGACGCGAGCGAGATCCGGCGGGCCAGCGACCCCGAACCCCGTGTTCAGGTTCGTCGAACAGGCTGGCCACCACTGCAGGGCACGAGGCCACGATCGCGCCTCCCGAGCCCTCCGATGGCCACGTGTGCGGTGCGATCGATGCGGTGAAGCTGGCCATGCGTCGACGTCAGCGGGTCGGAGCACCGTCTGAAGCGCCCTTTGGAGTGCTGCACGACGGCTGGTACTGCCCGGCACCGTGCAAACGGCCCGGCCGTGTTCGTCGACGCCGAACATCCTGCGAGTGTCGGCGGCTGCCGCCCTCCGTCCCAGGGAGCGTCGCCACGTGGGCCGGGGCGCCGCACGACCATGTCGGCTTGCATCCGCCGACCGGCGGTTCTATACTGAACCGTATGGTTCAGTATCAGAGTGGCGGGCTCGATGCCACGTTCGCAGCGCTCTCGGACGCCACCCGACGCGGCGTCCTGGAGCGGCTCGGGCGTCACGACGCGTCCATCACGGACCTGGCCGGGACGTTCCACATGTCCCTCACGGGCATGAGGAAGCACGTCGGCGTGCTGGAGCAGGCCGGGCTCGTCACCACGTCGAAGGTCGGGCGTGTGCGCACGTGCACGCTGGGCCCGCGCCGTCTCGAGGAAGAGAGGGGATGGATGGACATGTACCGCCAGCTCTGGAGCGCACGGTTCGATGCGCTGGACACGGTCATCGAGGAGCTGACACGAGGGGAGGGGACCGATGGACCGGAGCGGTGAGCGTCAACCTGGCCAGGCGGCGGGTCGTGTGACCGTCGAGCGGACGTCCGAGCGCGAGCTGGTCGTCACCAGGACGGTCAACGGACCGGCGCGCCTCGTGTTCGAGGCGTGGACCAGGCCCGAGCTCTTCAGGCGGTGGTGGGTGCCGAAGTCGCTGGGGATGTCCCTGCTGTCCTGCGAGATGGATGTCCGTGTCGGGGGCAGGTACCGCCTGGAGTTCGCATATGGGGACTCCCAGGCGGCGTTCTTCGGCACGTACCAGGACGTGACACCACACTCGCGTCTCGTCTGGACCAACGAGGAGGATGACCAGGGTTCTGTCACGACGGTGACCTTCGAGGAGCGGGACGGCAGGACGCGGTTGGTCGTGCACGAGCTGTATCCCTCGAAGGAAGCGCTCGACGCCGCCGGCACCGGTGCGGCGGAGGCGATGGGCGAGACGTTCGACCAGCTGGACGAGCTGCTCGCCACCCTCGATGCGAACGTGGGACGCGCATGACCTCGCGGCCGACGTCAGCGCAGACCGCCGACATCCGGACGACCTCCACGCTGCGGGTCGCCATGGCGGGCAAGGCGAGCCCTGCCAGGGCGGCGGACGGCGACGCGCCCGTGTTCGCGTACATCGCCAGCTTGCCCCAGCCGCAGCGCGCCATCGCCGAGCGCATCGATGCCCTGGCGGCCACGGGGATCCCGGGCCTCCGGCGCGCGGTGAAGTGGGGGATGGCGTACTACGGGGTGGCCGAGGGCTGGTGCTTCTCGTCGGGCGCCTTCGTCGGCCATGTGAAGGTGATGTTCATCCGGGGGACCGAGCTGGAGCCGGAGCCGCCGGTGACACCGGTGGGCATGGGCAGGTCCACGCGGGGTGTCGAGCTGGCGTCCGTGGACGACCTTGACGAGCACCTGGTGGCCGCGTGGATGCGTCAGGCGGCCGCCAAGCCGTTCGTCCGGGGGGACAACCCGTGACCAGGAAGTCATCGAGCCAGAGCCAGCCGAGCGATCGCACCACGCTCAGCGGCGTCCACACGGCCACGATGGTAGTTCCTTCCACCGGACGGCGAACCGTCTGACCGGCGCTGGTGATCACCGGCGCACCGCATGGCGAGTCTGCGCGTCGGGTCCGGCGCTCGGATGCATCCGAGGCAGGGTCCCAGAGGAGCGGCACTGCCGCGGGATCAGGGATAGACTCCCGTCCGATGGACATGCTGAGGGGCGAACAGATCGCCGCGGCAAACCTGACCGACTGGCGCAAGCTGGCCCAGGGACTGCATGCCCGCTACGTGATCGCCGATTTCGGCACCGGTGCACGGTTCGTCGTCGCGGTGGGCGAGGCGGGCGACGCGCTCGGCCACCACCCGCGCGTGTCGATCGGCAAAGGGTACGTCGACCTCGAGTTGGTCAGCGACGACGCCATCTACCGCGACGACGAGGGCACCGAGCACGTCGTCGA
>CAZYTQ010000143.1:0-381 GCA_964650135.1 uncultured Anaerolineaceae bacterium
CCCACTACGGACCACCCCTGGGTCTCCCCCGGCTCCCCGAGGGCGAGCATCGCGAAGGTCATGACCGGCTTGGCGCCCGGCGTGACCACCACCTGCGATGGGTCGACCGGGAATCCCTTGCGGGCGTCGGCGGCCTGGGCGATCGCCTCGCGCAGCCGGGGGAGACCCAGGGGTGGTCCGTAGTGGGTCCACCCGTCGTCGAGCGCTCGCTGGGCAGCCGCACGGACACCGGCGGGCGTGTCGAAGTCCGGTTCCCCGATCTCCAGGTGGACGATGGGCCGGCCCTGCGCCTCCAGGGCACGTGCTCGTCCCGCGGCCTCGAAGGCCGACTCGGTGCCGATGGTCCGGACGCGGGTCGCGAGTCGCATCGGTCCGATGCTA
>CAZYTQ010000143.1:391-8003 GCA_964650135.1 uncultured Anaerolineaceae bacterium
GATGCTAGCAGCGGCGATGCGAGCAGCGGCGATGCGAGCAGCGGCGAGCCAGCCGATCGTGCCACCATCGGCCCGTGCACTACTACTCCATCGACGAGGCGAACGACCGCATCGCCGAGGTCCGGCAGCTCCTGGAGCGGCTGCGTGCCGACCGCGATGCCGTGGCGCTCGCCCAGCAGGACCAGCAGCTGCGTGCCGCGACCAACGGCTCCGCCGACCACGCGAGCGACATCGCCGCGGGCGAGGCACGCATCCGGGCGATCGTGGCGCGCATGAAGGAGGTCGTCGTGCGTCTCGATGCGTGGGACGTCCAGCTGCGCGACATCGGCACCGGGCTCATCGACTTCCCGGCGCTCGCCAGTGGCCGGCCCATCTGGCTCTGCTGGCGACTCGGTGAGCCCGACGAGATCGGCTGGTGGCACGAGCTTGACACGGGTGTGGCCGGACGCCAGCCGCTCGCCGAGCTGACCTGACGGGACACGGGACGCTCCATCGGCCGACCGGCACGTCAGCCGCGTCGGCGCGCGCCGTGCCCGGCGGGGAGTGGCGTGTCCTCGGGGAGTGTCGCGCTCGGCGGGGAGTGTCCGCCGGGCGGGCTACTTGCCGTACTTGTAGGGGTAGACCACCCAGCGGTCGGTCTCGTGCACGAAGTGATCGGGCGTCAGGTCCGTGCGCGACCGGGACGGCTTGTAGTGGAGCACCGCGGTCACCGGTCGACCGCCCGCCGCGCGCACCCGCTCGACCACCGCGGTGATGGTGTTGCCCGTCTCCCAGACCTCGTCCACGACCAGGACATCGTGCCCGGCCAGCTGGTCGGAGCCCGGGAAGCCCAGGACCACCGGCTGCTCGTGCATCGCACCGACATCGTCATACGCCACCACGGGCGCCACGAGGATGGTCCGGATGCCCAGCTGGTAGGCGAGCATGCCCGCGGGCACCATGCCACCGCGGGTGATCACCAGCATCACGTCGAACCCATGACCGATGCGCCGTGCGAGCTGCTCGACGAGCGATTCCAGCTCGTCCCAGCCGATGAAGTCCTTCTCGGGGGTGATGGCGCTGGCGATCTCGGTCATGTCCGCGACTGTAGGGCGCGCCGCCGACCCCTGCACAGCCGAGCCGCTACGATCGACCCATGACCGACCCGACGATCCCCGCCATCAGCCCCACCGAGGCCGCGGCCCGACTGGACGAGACCACCGAGCCGCGTCCCCTGCTCGTGGACGTGCGCGAAGCCAACGAGTTCGCGCTGATGCGCGTCGAGGGTGCGGCACTGCTGCCACTCAGCGGGTTCGCGGCACGCTTCGAGGAGCTGCCGCATGACCGGCCGCTGCTGCTCCTGTGCGCGGCCGGAGGGCGCAGCGCGCGAGCCACGGAGCACCTGCTGGCGAACGGCTACCCGGACGCGACCAACGTGACCGGCGGCATCACCGCCTGGCACGCGGCTGGCCTGCCGGTGCGCACCGGGGCTCCGGCCGCCGGCGAAGGCGACCTGCCCTGACCGACCTTCCGCGCGTCCTCGCCGGCGCGCCGGCCCGCGAACGCCGGGTCATCCCGCGCCCCGGCGCCGTGGCTCGTTGGTTCGAGCCGTTCCACGTCCGTCAGCCAGCCGTGGCACGGGGCGAGCTCGCGGCACAGGTGGCTGGTGGCGCGGACGTCATCGTCGCGCCAGCCTGGCTGACCCACCGGCGGGCGCTCGAGCCGGTCGGGGAGTCGCGACGCGCACGGGAGTGGACCATGGCCGCGGTGCGTCTCGCCCGCGAGGCGGTGGACCTGGGCCTCGAGCGACGCGAGGCAGCGCTCGTGGCCGCCGCCGAGCGGCATTCGCTCGACGATCCCGGCACGGACGGCCCGCTCCCTCCACCCATGATCACCGGCCGACCCCACCGGATCCTCGTCGTGGGGCCGCTCCCCGATGTCGCGGCACGACCGGAAGGCGCCAGTGGGCGGTTGCTGCCCGCGGATGCCGCGGCGGCGCGTGACCTGCACGACCAGGCGGGCCTGCTCGCTGACGCCGAGGTCGACGCGATCCTGGTCGAACCGCGCTCGTCGACCGAGGACCTGCGGGCCGCGGTCGGGACTGCCGTGGACACCGGCCGACCCGTGTGGGTGATGCTCGAACGGGGACCTGACGACGGCATGGACCTCGACGAGCTGATGACGCTCCTCGCCGATGCCGGCACTGCGCGCATCCTGCTCCCGGGGAGCGATCACCGGACCGACGGACCGACGACGCCCATCCCGCCGGATGCCTGGTGGCCGGACGCGACCCATCTGCCCGATGCCGAGACGCTCGACGCGCTCCTGATCGGCGACACGGGCCTCCTGGCGCTGGCCACCGACGCCACACCCGCCACGCTGACGCCCCTGACCGAGGCACGTGACCGCGCGCTGGCGCGATCGGCTGCCATGGACGCCGCCGCAGCACGGGATCGTCAGACATGGCTGCGCGAGGCCGCGCGCCGCGCGCCGGGTGGCCGCGCCCTCTGGATCGGTGACCGGCCAGAGGGCCTGCCCGATGGGTTCATGTGGACCATCGCAGCGCCCGATGAGCTCGCGAGCGCACCCGAGGCGATGTTCCGACTCGTGGCCACCGACCTGTCGCTCGAGCCGCCGTCCCTCGCGCGGCTGCTGGTGGATCGCGGTGTCGTCGTGCTCGAGGGCCCGGCCGAGCTGCTGGGACGGCTCGTGGGGACGGGGCTCGTGCCCCAGCTCGTCGAGGACCGGCCCGAGGGCGGCCTCCGCGTGATCGCCCGCCGCGAGGCGCGGTAGCCGCCGCCGCAGGTGTTCGCCGCATACCATGCGGGGATGGATCGACCCCCCATCCCCGACGCCATCATCACGGGCCGCGTCGTGGCCATCGGCCGCAACCTCGACGCGGACCGCGCGTTGCGCATCGGGGGCGTGCTCGCGGATGCGGGCGTGCCGGCCTTCGAGGTGACGCTCCAGGGCCCCAGCGCCATCGACGCCATCGCGGCGCTCCGCAACACGCTCGGTGCCCGGCTGCTGGTCGGCGCGGGGACCGTGCTGGACATCGAGGGTGCCGAGGCGGCCATCGCGGCCGGCGCCGCGTTCCTGGTGATGCCGGTCACGGACGTCGAGCTGGTGGCGTGGGCCGCCGACCGGGGCGTGCCCGTGTTCCCGGGCGCCCTGACCCCCACCGAGACCCTCGCCGGGTGGCGCGCGGGCGCCTCGGCGATCAAGCTCTTCCCGTCGTCCGTGGGCGGTGTCGCGCTGCTGCGGGAGCTCAAGGGTCCGTTCCCCGACATCCCGCTGATGCCCACGGGTGGCGTCACCGCGGAGAACGCGCGTCAGCTGCTGGATGCGGGAGCCGCAGCGGTGGGTGTCGGCAGCTGGCTCGCTGGCGCCCCGGACGCGGCCACCCTCCGGCAGCGCGCCGACGCGCTGATGGCCGCCGTCCGCGCCTGACCGAGGCGTGCTCCGACCGGGACCCTCGGTGGCGGGATCGTCGAGTCGCCTGCGACTGCTCGCGTCAGGCCCAGGCCAACGCCTGTGTCACGATGGCACACAGTCCCACGACCCCGACGGGCGGCAGCCGGCCGAACAGCAGCACGGTCGCCGCACCGGCGATGACCGCCTCGCCGGGACCTTCGATCGCGCCGCTGCGCAACAGGTCCACCAACGCGCCCGCCAGGAGTCCGACGACCGCCGCGTTCACGCCAGCCGCGGCGCGCCGGGCACGCGCCGACCCCCGGATGCGTGTCCAGAACGGCAGCACGCCCCAGATGAGCAGGAACGAGGGCAGGAAGATGCCCGTGAGCGCGATGACCGCGCCAGCCACGCCGCCGGGCGCCACGTCGGCCACGGCGCCCAGATAGGCCGCGACGCTGAACAGCGGCCCCGGCATGGCCTGTGCCACGCCGTAGCCTGCCAGGAAGCGTGACTCGGGCACCCAACCCGGATCCACCACCGCGGTGTCCAGCAGCGGGAGCACCACGTGACCGCCACCGAACACGAGCGCGCCGGTCCGGAACATGCGCTCGAACAGCGCCAGCCCATCGCTGGCCGCCATCTGGACGAGCGGCGACAGCCCGCACACGATCACCGCGAAGATCGCCAGGCACAGCACCGCCACCCGCGGCGGGACCGGACTCCGAAGGGCGTCCCGAGACGGCTCCGGCGGTGAGGCCAGGACCAGCGCGCCCAGGATCGCGCCACCCCCGATGACGACGAGCTGGCCAAGGGGACCGGGCCATGCCAGGACCAGCACGAAGGCCCCTGCCGCGAGCAGTCGACGAGGCAGGTCGGGGGCGAGTGTGATCGTCATCGAGAACACGGCCTGGGCGACGACCGCGATGGCAGCGATCGCCAGGCCCCGGACCCAGCCCGCGTCCGACACGTCCACCGTGGCGCTCGCCAGGCCGAGGACGGTCAGGAGGACCGCCGAGGGCAGGGTGAAGCCGATCCACGCCGCGACGCCACCCAGCATGCCTGCCCGCCGGGTGCCGATGGCGATACCGAGCTGGCTGCTGGCCGGCCCTGGCAGTGCCTGGGCCAGGGCCACCAGGTCCCCGAAGGCGTGGGGGTCCACCCACCGCCGTCGCTCGACGTACTCGCGGCGGAAGTAGCCGATGTGCGCGGCAGGGCCCCCGAACGACGTGAGGCCCAGGCGCAGCGAGACCGCCAGGACCTCTCGTGCGGACCCATGAGGCGCGGGGGGTGACTGCGCCATGTCGGTCATCGTGGACCCGCTCCGGACGCGTGGCCGATGGGTGCCCGTCTAGCGGGATGGACGCCCCAGCACCAGGTCCCGGCCCTCCACCAACGCTCGCAGCTTGGGGCGGGTCGCCCAGCGCGCGGTCTGGCTGAAGCCGCAGTCGGGCACCAGCAGCAGCCGCTCCTGCGGCACGCCCGCCGCCAGCAGGCGCTCGATGCGCTCCGCGACCGCATCGGCGGACTCGAGGTGATAGCTCTTGACGTCCACGACGCCGGCACCGAGGTCGCGACCTGCGGCGGCGACGTCGTAGGCCACGTCCAGCTCGGCCATCTCCCGGTTCGCCCACTCCAGCACCAGCTCGTCCACGTGGAACGCCAGCGCCTGCTGGAGCACGGGCCGATACGCGCGCGCCGCGAGCGGCCGACCGACATAGTTGCCGAAGCACAGGTGGGCGGCGAGCCGCACCCGGCCGCGGACCCTCGCCACCGCCGCGTTGAACAGCGCCGCGAACTGGTGGGAGGCCTCGGGATGGATGGCCGGCGATGGCTCGTCGATCTGGATGTAGTCGGCGCCCTCCGTGGCGAGCGCCTCCACCTCCGCCGCGAGGATGGGCACGAATGCCTCCGCGACGCTGATCCGGTCGGCATAGACCTGGTCCGTGCCGTAGGTCAGGCGACCCGAGAGCGTGAACGGCCCTGGCAGGGTCACCTTGATGGGCCGTGACGTGCGTGACCGGGCGTACCGGTACTCCGCGACCACGCCCAGGCCGTGAGGCGCCGCGATCGCCTCGACCACCTTGAGCCGATGCTGCTGGTCATGGCCGGGCGCGCCCAGCCGGCGCTCGGACGGCAGCGGCACGACGCCCTCGAGATGCCGGTAGAACTCGGCCGTGAAGAAGCCCGCGCGTCGCATCTCGCCATCGGACACGATGTCGATGCCCGCGTCCTCCTGGTCCCGCAGCGCCGCGTCGACCGCATCGTCCTGGACCTCCCGCACGTCGACGGGCCCCAGCTCACCCCGGTCCGCGGCCGCCACCGCCAGATCGAGCCAACCGGGTCGGGCATGCGAACCGATGACCGAGGTCGGCAACGAGCGGGTCGGACGATAGCCACCCTCGGTGGCGACAGGCTGGTCGGTCATGCTGCTCCCTCGCTGGACGGGCTCGCGAACGCGAACGCTCGTGCCGGATTGGCCACGAGCATGCGCTCCTGTGCGGCGTCACCCAGGCCATGCGCCCGCATGAGCGCCGGGAAGCCGTCGACCAGGTAGTCGAGGCCCGGTGACCCGCCGAAGACCCGCCAGTACCCCTGACGTGCCGCATCCAGGCCGAGCATCACCCGGCCGATGGCATCGTCCTCGGCCGCCCACTCCAGCGCCGCGATGGTCCCGTTGGGGCCATCCTTCCAGCGGAACGCGTGGTCATACACCACCCATGCGCCGCTCGCCCACAGCTCTCGCTGGTAGGCGCGGTCCTGGACCTTGTCGACATGCGAGAGCGTCACGTGCGCCGGGTCCACACCCAGGCCCTCCAGCATCCGGACCTGCTCGATGCCGCCGGTGCCGGCCTCGCAGTGGGTGATGATCGGACATCCGGTCCGTCGATGCGCCACGGCGGCGGCCTCGAACACCCGCGCATCCCGGTCTGACGGACCACCCAGGCTCCCGGCGACCTTGATGACCCCCGCCCGGTGCTCCGTCCGATGGACGATCGGCGCCGCGTAGTCCAGCTCGTCGATGCCCTCGGTGATGTCGGCGGCGAACAGGTCCGCGATCTCGTCGACGGACAGGCGAACGCTCCAGTGGCGATCGTGGAAGTAGCGCTCGTGGTGGAGCCCGGTGGGTGCCACGATGTGCAGCCGCGTCCGTCGGCTGAGCTCCGCGAGCAGCAGCACGTCACGGCCCGAGTCGGCGGGCATGGTCTCGATGACGGCACGCAGACCATGGGCGCGGGCGCCCGACAGCTCCTCGGTCAGCCGGTCGACGTCCGCGAGCAGGAAGTCGGGGTTCATCTGGACGGGTCGACCGCCCGCGATGACCACGTGCTCGTGGGCATCGGTGACCCCCAGCTCCGCGGGATCGATGTCTCCCAGGACGGTGCGCACGAACGTCACGCCGGTGCCTCGCTGCCCGATGTGACCGACCAACCACCATCCACCAGGAGCACCTGGCCCGTGATCGCCCGGGCGTCCGAGGACAGCAGGAACGCCGCCGTGGCGGCGACCTCGTCGCCATCGAGGAAGCCGTCCACCAGCGGCTGGCGCCACCGAGCGAACCGCTGGGTCGTCTCGTCAGCGGCGGCGCGCTCGGACATCCGGCTCGTGGTCAGGGCGGGCGCCACGCCGTTGACCCGGATGCCGGACCGGACGTACGCCGCGGCCATCGAACGGGTGAGTGTCGCGATGGCGCCCTTGGATGCGGCGTAGGCATGGGTCGGGAACAGCTCCGGCTCCGGATCGAAGGCGAGGATGCTGGACATGGTGCAGATGGCGCCACGTGCGCCGTCCGTGTCGGGCTCCTGGTCGAGCATCCGCCGGAGCACCGCACCGATGGTCAGCACCTGGGTCCGCGCGTTGAGTGCCAGCGTCCGGTCCCAGCCCTCCGCGGTCAGCTCGTGCACGAGCGCGTCCCCGAAGCGCCGGCCGCTCCCACCCGCGACCGCGAACAGGCCGTCGATCCGGCCGAGCGCGGCACCAGCGGCGTCCACCGCGGCCCGGACCTGTTCGTCGTCGGTGAGGTCGGCCGTCGCGAACGCGGCATGGACACCCTCGGCCACGAGCTCGTCCGCCAGCGCCTGGCAGGGCGCGGCCGTGCGGGAGATGAGGAACACCCGGGCACCCTCGGCGCCGAGACGATGCGCGGACGCGGCCGCGATCCCGGACGCGCCCGTGATGACGACGGCCCGGCCTGACAGGCGTCCGGTCACGTCCGCCCATC
>CAZYTQ010000144.1:0-7979 GCA_964650135.1 uncultured Anaerolineaceae bacterium
CCGCCTGGCGCAGGATGGTCAGGTTGGAGAGACCCAGGAAGTCGAACTTGAGCAGGCCCAGCGCCTCGACGCCGTGCATCTCGTACTGGGTCATGAGCGCGTCCGAGTTGGTCGCCTTCTGGAGTGGCATCAGCTCCGTCAGCGGCTCCCGGCTGATGACCACGCCCGCGGCGTGCGTGGACGCGTTGCGTGCCACGCCCTCCACCTGGCGCGCGAGGTCGATGAGCCGATGCACGGTCGCGTCCGTGTCGTACATCTCCTTGAGCGGCGGCGCGACCTGGAGCGCCTCCTCGAGCTTGATACCCAGCTGGTTGGGCACGGCCTTGGCGATACGGTCCACCTCGCCATAGCCCAGGCCCAGGACCCGGCCCACGTCCCGGATGGCGGCACGCGCGAGCATCGTGCCGAAGGTGATGATCTGGGCCACGTGGTCCGAGCCGTACTTGCGCGTGACGTAGGCGATGACCTCGTCCCGCCGACTGTCCTCGAAGTCGACGTCGATGTCGGGCATCGTCACGCGGTCCGGGTTGAGGAACCGCTCGAAGGGCAGCTGGTAGGCGATCGGGTCCACCGGCGTGATGCCCAGGGTGTAGGTCACGATCGATCCGGGCGCGCTCCCTCGGCAGGTCGTGGCGATGCGCTGCTCGCGGGCGAACCGGACGAAGTCCGCCACGATGAGGAAGTAGCCCGCGTAGCCCATCCGGATGATGACGCCCAGCTCGTAGTCGAGACGGCGCTGGATCTCGTCCGTCACGGTGGCGTACCGCCGCTCGAGGCCCCGCTGGCACTCCTCGCGCAGCCAGCTCTCCACGGTGTAGCCCTCGGGCACCGGGAAGTGCGGCAGCTTGAGCACGTTGAAGGTCATCTCGAGGCTGGTCATGTCCGCGATGCGCCGGCTGTTGCGGATCGCATCGAGCTGGTCGGGGAACAGACGCGCCATCTCGGCGGCCGACTTCAGATAGTGCTGGTCGCCGTCGATGCGGAAGCGCTTCGGGTCGCTGAGCATCGATCCGGTGCCGATGCACAGCAGCGCATCGTGCGCGTCGTGCTGTGCCTGGTGGACGTAGTGGAGGTCGTTGGTGACGACCAGGGGCAGGCCCGTCTCGGGGGCCAGGCGCAGCAGCTGCTCGTTGAGCCGGCGCTGCTCCGGGATGCCGTGGTCCTGGAGCTCCAGGTAGAAGCTCTCGGGGCCGAAGATGTCGCCGTATTCGCCCGCGAGCCGGCGGGCGCTCTCCCAGTCGTCCGTCTCGAGCGCGCGCGGGATCTCACCACCCAGGCATGCCGACAGCCCGATGAGCCCCGCGCTGTGCTGGGCGAGGTACTCCCGGTCGATGCGCGGCTTGTAGTAGTAGCCGTCGATGTGCGCGTCCGTGACGATGCGGCACAGGTTCTGGTAGCCGGTCCAGTCCTTCGCCAGCAGCACCAGGTGATAGGGCTGCGAGTCCTTGCTGCCCTCCCGGTCGGTCATGGACCGACGGGCGACATAGGTCTCCACGCCCACGATCGGCTTGATGCCCTTGGCGGTGCAGGCCTGGTAGAAGGCGACCGCGCCGTAGAGCGCGCCATGGTCGGTGATGGCGAGCGACTCGAAGCCCAGGCGCTGGGCCTCCGTGGTCAGGTCATCGATCCGCCCGAGCCCGTCGAGCAGGCTGAACTCGGAGTGCACATGGAGGTGGGTGAAGTCGTTGGGCGCGACGGCCACCGGTCCCCTGCCCCCTCGCTACGTGTCCGCTCCAGCGTCCCGATGCTACCCCGGATCCACCGGATCGGGGTGGCCGGCCCGGCCGACCGTACGACCGGTCCGGACCGACGCTCAGGATAGAACAGTCGTTCGATATCCGCGATGGGCCGCGCGGACCGACCACCTCCTATCTCGGTCGCTCCCAGGCGCCGATGTCGGGCCGGGCCCCCTGGGGGACCTTCCGGCCCGCGAGGTCGACGGCTCCACCGGGTAGTGACGGCGGAGCGCCGCCCGTGTCCACGGCCGGGCTGCCCGAACGGGGTCGCAGGTCGCCACCCGTGGCGTCGACGAAGCGCGGATCCACGTGGAAGCTGTTCGATGCGATGGGGAACCACAGATCCGGTCGGGTGGGGCTCCAGAAGATGTTGCGCGACTCGGCCTAGGTACCGTCGATGAACCCTACCCGGTCCTTCGCCCAGACGATGGTGTCGCGCATGGTCAGGATGCCCGGGGCGCAGGCCGGCGTGCACTGGATGGCATAGCTCTCGGCCCCCGACAGGTACACCGTGTCGTGACGGACCACGGTGTTCGGGGTGGGTCCCCAGCGGCCACCGCCCCGCACCACCAGGTAGTTGGCGACGCGCAGGCGGGAGCGGACCTCGTTGTACGCGACCAGGGTGTCGCGAGCCTGCGACCCATCCGACTGGTCCCTGCCCAGCTCCAGGAACGCGTTGTTGTCGACCGCCGTGTTGTGGTGGATCGTGGTGCCTCGGCCACCATAGATGTCGATGGCCGCGCCATCGCGGCCATACGGCCGGGAGCAGGCATCGCTGCCTTCGATGTGGTTCCAGGCGACCTCGCTGAAGTCGCCGTGGATGGCCACCGCGACAGCTCCCGCGCCGTTGGTGGCGTCCTCGTGGAGGAAGTCGACGTCCCGGAAGTCGTTGCGGCGGATGCGCACGTGCTGGGCACCCGATTCGACCCAGACGCCCAGCTGGAGGTCCCTGAACGTCGACCCGCGGACCGTGATGTGGCGGGCGCCGGGCCGGACGCGGACGCCATAGCGGTTGCCGAGCGGTTGGGCCTCGCAGCCACTGTCACGACGCACCGGGCTGGCGCTGAATGCGAGATCACGGATCACCAGGTAGCGCCCCGACACCTCGATCTGCGACGCGCCGTCCCGGATCCGTGGCAGGGAGCCCGAGCCGTAGTCACGGATGACGATGGGCGTGCTGGGGGTGCCGGCCCACGTCGCCTTGAGCGGACCGGTGAAGCTGCAGCCACGCTGGAGACGAAGGCGGTCCCCAGGCTCGAGGGCGGCGCGACTCGCCTTGTCGAGGGTGCGCCAGGCCTGCGACGGGCTTCGGCCAGTGGCATCGTCGCTGCCCGAGCAGCTGACGTAGTAGCTGGTGCCGGCCGCGGCGGCCGGTGGGGCGGGCGCGGCTCCGAGGAGGAGCAGGGCGAGCACGACGGCGACACCGCCCATCACGGCGGACGGTGTTCGCGGTCGCGCGACGCTGGGGCATCGCGCGGTCTGCATGCGAGGGGCCTCCCTGTACGGGGTGTGGTCGCGTCCCACGCGGCCCCGTGGCGCCCCGGGCCTGCAGCGACGTCCCGGAGCCACCCTACCATCGGCTGTCCAGCCGCCGGCCGGCGGGTCGCCCGGCGTCGGCGTCCCGGCGGGCCGCCCGGCGTCAGCGATGCGCCAGCCGATCCGCATCGGCCGTGGCGCCTCAGCCGTCGAGCGGCAGGTCCAGCCAGCCCTCGCGCAGGGCGCGCGTCGCGAGCTCGGTCCGCGACTGGGCCCCGGTACGCTCGAAGAGCCGTGTCAGGTGGGCCTCGACGGTGCGGGTCGTGATGCCCATGCGTGCTGCGGCCTGGTCGTTGCTGGCACCATCGACGACCAGCCGGAGCACCTCCAGCTCCCGTGGCGTGATGGCGGGACCTGGGTCCGTGGCATCGCCCCCGTACGCGCCGAACCAGGTGTCGCCCGCAGCCACGGCCCGGATCGCCGCGACGAGCTCAGCGGTGGGCGCGGTCTTGACCACGAACCCTGCGGCACCGTGGCGCCGCGCGAACGCCGCGTACTGGGGGTAGTCGTAGGCGGTCCAGAGGATGATCCCGGGCCGGCGCACGGCTTCGGCGCTGTCGGCCCCCGGGGTCGGGCGGGTCCCCGGGGTCGGGCCGGCCGTCGCATCGCCTGGCAGCATCCGGAGGCCGCTCTCCTCACCCAGGCGGATGTCCTGGATGACCACGTCGGGCGGGTCCACGGCGGCGAGCAGCGCCCGGATCGCCGCCAGGCTGTCCACGAGCGCGATGACCTCGATGTCCGGCTCCCGCGCGAGGAGGGAGGCCGTCCCCTCCCGGAGCGCCGGATGGTCATCGACGATGGCGACCCGGATCATGACCCGGCCGAGGCACGGCCCATGGCAGCCACATCTGTCGCAGCACGGCCCATGGCGGCCACATCTGCCGAGACGCGGCCCATGGCGGCGTCCCCGAGGTCGGACGGGGCCGAGACGGACGCCACGCGCCAGGCGAGGGTCACGCTCGTGCCTCCCTCGGCACGGACGCCGATCCCCAGTCGTGCCCCGACCGCCTCGGCGCGCTGGACCATCGAGGCGAGACCCAGCCGGCCGTCGCGCTCCGCCCTGGTCATCGCATCGCGCGCGATGCCGAGCCCGGCGTCGTCCACCCGCAGCTCGGCGCCTGCCATCGTCGCACGGTACCTGACCCGGATCGGCGGCAGCCCATGCTTGAGGGCGTTGACGAGTGCCTCCTGCGCCACGCGATACATCGCGAACTCGACGGGCGCCGGTGGTCGCGCCAAGGTGCGCTGGTCGAGCAGGATGGTCGCACCCGAGCGCGCCGACAGTCGCCCGACGAGCCACTCCAGCGCGGGTCCGGTCCCCAGGTCGTCGAGGACCGGCAGGCGCAGCTCGCTGCCGATGGCCCGCAGCTCGGTGGCGATGGCCCGGGCGACCGCGGCCGAGTCCGCGTCGCCCCGTTCGTCGAGACGCTGGATGAGGAGCGTGATGTCCGCGAGCGGCCCGTCATGGAGCACCGACGCGAGGCGCATCCGTTCCGCGTCCGCGGCCGCCACCACCCGGTCACGCTGCGTCTGCGCGGCACCGGCCAACCCGGCCAGCGGCTGGAGCGCGAACCGGGTGAGGACGATGAGCGTGACCACGACCGCGACCGTCGGCAGTACCAGCAGCGGCCACTGGTCGATCAGCAGGCAGAGGCCGGTCACACCGGGCGCCACGCCCATCGCGAGCACCGCCAGCGCCCCCAGCATCCGACGCGCGGCGGATGCCTGGCGCGCGTCGTGGTCGCGCAGGAAGGCGCCGGCCAGCCGGAGCGCCGGTACCAGGGCCACGGCCGACGCGAACGCCCAGCGGGCCACATGCCCCGGATCAGGGCCGTCACCGATGAGGCGCCAGCCGAGGAGGGTCGCGACCGCCGCCGAGAGGCCGGCGATCCACCGCACGCGCTGCCGGGCGGCGGGGTCCGCCAGACGACCTGCGAGCGCCCATCCCAGGGGCAGCGCCACGAGGCCAGCGATGGACCCCGCGACCATGGCCGGCCACGGTGACATCTGGGTGACCGACAGGAGGGACAGCGGACCACTCGCCGCTAGCGCCAGCGGACCCATCAGCGGCGCATCGAACGCCTCGGGCGCGGAGCTCCGGCGCCACCACGCGAACAGGATGATCGCGCCCGATGCCCAGACGGCGATCATGAAGCCGCTCGCGTCGAGGGGGTAACGCGATGGCGACGGCCCGGCCTGCCACCAGCCCACGATGCCCGCCGCCAGCAGGCCCAGCGCGGCCGCGAACCACACCAGGTCCCATCTCCCCCGACGCATGGGCCGACCGTAGCACGCGTCGATCACCACGCCATGTGCGGGAATCCACAGCAGGGGTTTCCACGATCGACGGCCTCCCGGGACGCCCGGACACTGGCGCCGACCACCCACGATCGGAGGACCACGTATGTCGACCGCCATCCCCGCGGTGCCCGGCGCCCCGGTCGGGTCGCCCACTGCTCGCCCCGAAGGACCCGCCCTGGAGGCCATCGGCGTCTCGAAGCGGTACGGCCGCGGCGCCGAGGCGCTGCGTGGCATCCAGGTCACCGTGGCCCAGGGGTCCATCGCGGCGCTCGTGGGGCCCAACGGCGCGGGCAAGTCGACGCTCATCCGCTGCTGGGTCGGCTTCGAGTCGCCCAGCACGGGCTCCGTCCGGGTGCTGGGCGTGGACCCGGCGACCGACCGGGCGGGCGCGGTCGAGCGGCTGGGGTACGTGGCGCAGTCGACGGGGCTGTATCGCGGGCTGTCCGTGGCGGACCATCTGGACCTGGCGGGCACGCTCCGGCGTGGCTTCGACGCGGCCGAGGCACGCCTCCGGCTCGACCAGCTGGGCATCCCGCTGCGCCAGCGGGCCGGCACCCTTTCCGGGGGCCAGGCCTCGCAGCTCGCGCTGTGCATCGCGCTGGGCACCCATGCGCCGGTGCTGCTGCTCGACGAGCCGCTCGCATCACTCGATCCGCTCGCGCGCCACGAGTTCCTCAACCTGCTGGTGTCCGTGGTCCGCGAGCGGGGCGCCACCGCGCTCCTGTCGTCGCACATCGTGAGCGACGTGGCGGCCGCGTGCGACGGCCTGGTCGTGCTGGGCAACGGGCGGGTGACCCTCCAGGCGCCCATCACGGCGGCCGTGGCGGGTCACCGGCTTGCGACGCCCGGCACCGTCGATCCGACCACCGTCGTGGCGACGTTCGCGCGGCCTGGTGGCGAGGTCGCCATGCTCGTCCGCTCCGACGATCCCGCGCTTGCGACACCGACCCTCGAGGAGCTGGTGATGGGCTATCTCTCCGCCGCCCGGGCCGGCCGGCCAGGCGCAGCGAGCGAGCAGGTCGTCTGACGATGCGCGGCACTTGGCTCACCTGGAAGATCCATCGCTTCGAGATCCTGTTCGTCCTCGCCCTGGCGGCGCTGGTCGTGGTCAGCGGGATCATCATCGCCGACCAGATCCGGGCGCTCGGGCTTGCAGATGCCGTGTGCTGGCCACGCACCGAGAACGGTGACTACGCGACGCCGGCATGCAGCCGGATGATGGATGCCTTCTGGCCGCTGGAGGACCAGTCCGGCCTCGTCCGGGTGGGGCTCAACGTGATGCCCGCGATCGCGGGCATCATCCTCGGAGTGCCGGTCGTGGGCCGAGAGCTGGAGCTGCGGACCGCGGGGTTCTCGTGGGCCCTCACCGCGTCTCGCGCCCGCTGGCTCCTGGCACGGCTCCTGCCGATGGCCCTCGTCGCGGTGCTGGCGCTCGGCGTCATGGGTCTCGCGGGCCGCCACCTGTTCGACGCCATCTGGCTCGGCCGCTACGGCCCGGACCTCACCGAGGTGTCCACCGAAGGGCTGGCGCTCGTGATGCGCGGGCTGGCCGCGTTCGGCGTCGGGCTGCTCATCGGCGCCCTGGTGGGCCGCACCATGCCGGCGCTGCTCATCGGAGCCGTGGTGATGGCGGGGTGGGGCCTGTTCGTGGTCCCGCAGGCGCAGGCGCAGCTGCTGGGCCCACGGCTCGTGTGGGTGGACCAGGACGCCGATGACTGGCGACTTGGGGTGTCCTGGCTCGCCTATACCGACCAGGGCGGCACATTCGATCCTGCGCTGCCAGGGCTCCCTGGCGAGCCGGGGGGGCGGGTCGATGAGGAGGCGGCGTCAGCGGCGATCGACGCGGATGTCCGTGCGACCTGCGGTGAGATGCCCGACTACGGCGACGAGAACGGCTCCGGGACGCCCGAGTTCCAGACCTGGCAACGGTGTGCCGAGCCAGTCTGGGACGACCACTACGCGCACATGCGGCGATGGAACAAGGTGCTGCCACGATCCGCATGGCCCGACTTCTCGTTCCTCGACATGGGCATGAGCCTGCTGCTGGGCGGGGCCGCCATCGCCGTCACGTTCCCGATCGTCGCGCGGCGCAAGCCGGAGTGACGGGGTGACCGCGCTGCGCGCCACGTGGCTCACGTGGCGGATCCATCGTTTCGAGATCCTGCTGGGCGCGGCGGTCCTCGCCCTCGTGGGGGGTGAGCGCGGCCATCACGACCGGCCAGCTGCGGGCGTCCCTCCCCGACCCCGCGTGCAAGGTCCAGTCGTCCGATGAGCCCGACGCCGCGTGTGAACGCAGCCAGGGCGCCTACTTCGCGGCCGACGACCAGGCCAACCTGGTGCTGGCAGCGCTCGCGATCGTGCCCATGCTCGCGGGCCTCGCCCTGGCGGTCCCGGTCGTCGCTCAGG
>CAZYTQ010000145.1:0-7901 GCA_964650135.1 uncultured Anaerolineaceae bacterium
TGGCGCTCGGGCGCGATCTCGTGCCCCAGGGTCACGCGGCGGGGTCGTGGGGCGTGCCGATGGGGCGCTCGGGCGCGATCTCGTGCCCCAGGGTCACGCGGCCCGACCTGCCGGCCCCGATCGACCTGCCGGCCCCGCCATCCGCGCGCCTCCCGACGAGCGGCGTGCCGCACGACCGAGCAGCGTGTCGCACGACGCGACCCTGCCCGGTTCCCGCCTACACCCCTGACATGGCCGGCAGCCGGCCGGCCCTCACCGCCGCAGCGAGTGCGGCGTGGTCGGCCTCCGCGACATCCGCATAGGCGGCCGACCAGCGGGCGACGGCCTCGTCGAACCGCTCGCCATCGCCCAGATAGCCGGCCACGAGACCTGCCTCCGGGGACTGGCTGTGGGCGCGCCCGAGGAGCTGCCCGCAGGCCTGGCCGTATCGCGCCAGCTGGGCGGCATCGAGCGTCTCGATCTCGATGGCGCCTTTCATGTCCCGGAACTGACGCCAGTAGTAGTCGACCCGGCGACCGCGATCATCACCCGCGAACCCCTTGATCCAGCCCAGGAAGGGGTCCGACTGCGCCTGGAGGATGCGCTGCACGGCGACCACCCGGTGGCCCTCGGTGTGCTCGGTGTCCGGGGGCGCACCCGGGATGACCGTGGGCATCCCACCGTACGTGCTCAGCACCGATGGCTGGGCCTCCTTGGCCTGGAGGATGAGCGTCTCGCCGCCGGGACCCTCGAGGAGCAGGATGTAGCAGCGCGTCCCCACGCTGCCCACGCCCACGATGCGCAGCACATAGTCGACGACCCGGAACTGGCCGAGCAGGAGGGCGACGTCCTCGCGGAGCGTCCGGCGATATGCGGCGAAGAGTGTCTCGAGCTCCGCGACCGAGGCATGCTCGACGTGCTCTGCGACCGGTGGCTGGTCCACGATGCGCAGCTCGCCGTGCTCGGTGCGGGTCGTGATGCGTGCCATGACCTGGTCCGAGGTGCGCCGACGGGCCTTGCCGGCGGCGCGTCGCACGACCGACCGGTCCCGCTCCCCGACGCCGGTGCGCTCGATGACGCTGGGATCTGCGGACAGGAAGTAGCGGTCGATGGCGCTGCGCGTCATGAGTGACACGATGGTGGTGCGGTACCCCCGGACCGCCGCCTGCGCGGCGTCACGGCACGCCGACTCCGCCAGGCCGATGTCCCGCCCCGCCAGGTGGAGGCTCGCGGCGAGTCGCTTGACGTCCCACTCCCAGGGGCCCACGCCGCCCTCGTCGAAGTCGTTCAGGTCGAACAGCAGCCGACGCTCGGGGGAGGCGAAGAAGCCCAGGTTGGAGAGGTGGGCGTCGCCGCAGGACACCACGCGGACCCCGGTGACGGCGTGCGTCGCGAGGTCCGCCGCGAACACCGCGGCCGTGCCCCGATAGCAGGTGAAGGGCGACTGGAGCATCCGACCGACCCGAACGGGCACCAGCTCGGGCAGCCGGGTCCGGTGTTGCTGCTCGAGGATGGCGACCGGGTCCCGGTCGGGCGGCAGGCGCAGCGATGCGTGCTCGGACCGCCGGAGCGTGCCACGCATCGCGCGTCCGGCGGCGAGCGCGGTCCCGAGGGTCGTCCCGGGTGCCGGCCCGCGTGCCGGCCCGGAAGCAGGCCCGCGTGCCGGCCCGGAAGCAGGCCCGCGTGCCGGCCCGCGTGCGCTCATCGCTCGACCGTCGCGAGGACGCTGGCGCCACGCGGGAGGGGCACGTGCGCCTCGACCGTGGTGCCGACGCCCGGCCGCGAGCGGATGGTCACGGTGCCGCCGAGCCGACCGGCTCGGGCACGCATGCCGGCGAGCCCCAGCTGCGCCTCGTCCACGCCCCGCTCGTCGAACCCCTGGCCGTCGTCCTCGACCGAGAGGCGAGCCTGGCCGTCGTGGACCTCGAGCCTGACGCGCGCCTGCTCGGCGTGGGCGTGCTTGACCACGTTGTGGAGCGCCTCCTGGGCGACGCGGTAGAGGGCCTCCTCGACATCGAGCGGCAACCGGTCGGGCAGCTCGGCCTCCAGCAGCACGGACAGGCCGATCCGGCTCTCGAGGGCGGCGACATGGGTCCGCAGCGCCTGCACCAGACCGTCGCGTTCGAGGCTGGCAGGTCGGAGCTCGAACAGGAGCGAGCGCATCTCGGTGAGCGCCTCTCGCTGGAGCTGTCGCAGCTCGTCGAACTTGGCGAGGGCCGCCTCGCGATCACGACCCAGGAGCACCTCGATGGAACGTGTCACGAGGGTCATCGCGAACAGTGCCTGGGTGACCGAATCATGGAGCTCCCGGGCGAGATGGGCACGTTCCGAGCTCGCCGCGATCTCGGCGGCCTGGCGCCGCAGGTCCCGCTCCAGACGATTGCGCTCCGAGAGGTCACGCGCCGCGCCGTGGCCTCCGACGAGCGCGCCGTCCCGGAACATGCCGGTCGCGAAGTTCTCCACGGGCACGCTGCCGCCATCGCGGCGACGGAGGGCGAACCGGGCGACCGCGACCAGCTCGGGATGCGCCGTGATGTCCGCGAGCTGCTGACGCGCATGGTGCAGGGTCTCGGTGGTGATGAGATCACCCATCGGACGACCCAGCATCTCGGTCGGCTGGATGCCCGTGAGTCGCTCGACGACATCGCTCAGGAACGTGAAGTGGCCCTCACGGTCGACCTCCCACACGATGTCCGGGGACGCCGTCACGAGATAGCGGAAGCGGGCCTCCGATTCACGCAGCTGTCGCTCCGACCGACGGAGTCGCTCGAGCAGGCGGGCGTTGGAGAGCGCGATACCGGCCTGTCGGGCGAGCACCTCGAGGCGAGCCGCGTCCGCCTCCGTGAAGGAGTCGGCCACGGTCGACTCAGCGAGCAGGGCGCCCAATGGCTCGTCGCCGTCGAAGATGGGCACCACGATGGCCGACGGGAGGTCCAGCTCGGCGGTGTATCGGTCCGGTCCGGGTCGATGGACGAAGCGGGTGTCGTGCAGGTAGTCGCCCGTGATCACCGGCCGGCGCTCGGCGATGGCCTTGCCGGTCATGCCCTCGCCGAAGCCGATGGCTTCCTCCTTCGGCCACGGGTCACGCCCGCGATCCGTGGGCGAGTACCAGATCCACGATGGACCGCCCTCGTCGTCCTCGACGATGTTGATGAACACGCGGTCCGTCGCCAGGAGCCCGGCCGCCTCCGCCGCGATGCGGTGGAGCACCTCCTCGGGATCGCGCACCGCGTTGATCTCCGCGGTGATCTCCCGCAGGGCCCGTTCCATGCCCGCCTGGCGTCCGAGTTCCGCACGCGATCGGTCGAGCTGCTCGATGAGACGCGCGTTGGTGATGGCGACCGACGCCTGGTGGGCGAGGATCATGAGCAGCTCCGCCTCGCGGGGGCCGTAGGCGTCCACCTGGTCGGTGTACACCGTGAGCGTGCCGAGGGCTCCCTGCTCGGCCTGGATGGGCACAGCGAGCGCTGACCGGATGCCGTGGCGCTGCGCGAAGTCGTCCGGTTGCGGCGCGTGGAAGAAGCGCGTGTCGGCGAGGTAGTCGCCCGTCCAGACGGGGCCGCCCGTGGCGACCGCGCGACCCGAGATGCCTTCACCCGGCTCTGCCTCGCCATCGCCCTCGATCGGCCCCAGACCCGGGTTGCGGCCCGTCAGCGCGTCATATCCCCAGTGGAGCGTCTGGTCGCGCTCATCGAGCAGGTCGATGCGTGCGCCGTCCGCGTCCAGGAGCGTGGCCGCGCTGTCGACCGCGCGCTGGAGCACCTCGGCGGGGTCGTGGGTGACCGTCAGGCGCGCCGCGATCTCACGGAGCGCCTGCTCCACGTCGATGCGCTGGGACAGCTCTCGCCGGGATGCCGCGAGCTGGTGCACGAGGTCCGCGGTGCGGATCGCGCCCGTGACATGCTCCGCGAGCGTGCGGGCGAGGCCCTCGTGGACCGGATCGAAGGCGTCGGCCCGGTGCGCGAAGACCCCTAGGGCACCCATCGCCCCGCGGCGGTCGGGGAGGGGCGCCACGATGAGCGAGTGGGCGTCCACGTCGGCCATGAAGCGATCCGCATCCGGGTCGTGCGTGAACGAGCCGTCCGCGGCATACCGACCCGTCCGGGTCACGACGCGTTCCCGCACCGCGGTCCCCACCAGGCCCGCCGAGACCGGCAGCTGCAGCCGACGCGTCGCCCGGGTGGCGGCGCTCGCCGGGATGCCGAGGGACATCGTCATCGTCAGCGCGTCCGGGTCCGTGTCGCGCAGGTACACGAAGCCACCATCGCCACCCAGCAGTCGGATCGCCTCGTCGAGCGCCAGGCGCAGCTGCCGCCGAACCCCGGGCGAGCGCAGCGACCCGGTGCCGCGGCTTCTGCCATGCGCGGTGGCGGCGCGCCGCCGGCCGGACCGTGAGGCGTCATTCGAGCGGGTGTGCGTCGTCACCCACCGAGGATACCGGGCGGACGTGCCGATGCCCGGTGGGGTGCCGCGGCCCGGTGCACGGGCGGCAACGGAAGTGCCGAGGCCCGCTGCATTGCATCTTGACCGCAACATTTATTGCTGCGACGATACCGTGCAGCAACGGTCATTCCATCACAACCGGGAGGAGACTGACGTGGTTGCATCTGGCAGGAGCACGCGCGGTGGGAGGCTCGCCTGCGCATTGGGCCTGGTAGGGACGCTGGCGCTAGGCGCGGTCGCACCGGCTATCGCCCAGGACGCGAGTGGGGCGGCGCCGCCCGTGCATTCGAACCCGGACGTCGCGGCTGGCAAGGCCCGCATCCAGGCGGTCTACGATGAGATCGCCGGCCTGACCGGGGAGGAGCGTCGGGCGAAGCTGGTCGAGATGGCGCTGGCCGAGGGCGGCGAGGTCGCCTTCTATGGGTCCCTCCAGCCGGAGCAGTCAGGGCCGATCCTGGTCGACTTCGAGAACCTGACGGGTGTCGAGACCATCCATTACCGCGCGGGTGGCAATACCGTCGCCACCAAGATCCTCGAGGAGGTCGACGCCGGGTTCACGGGTGCCGACGTCGTGGCCATCAATGCCGCGGAGATCATCCTCCTCGATGACGCCGGCGTGCTCGCCTCGATGGCATCCGAGCCGCTGCGGGACACGCTCCTCGAGTCCACGCGTTTCGACAACTGGCTCGGTGTCTACCTCAACGCGTTCGTGTACTCATGGAACACCGACCTCGTCGATGCGGCGACACTTCCCAGCACCCACGAGGGGATGCTGGCTGACTTCCAGGGCACGATGGCGTTCGACATCGACAACTACGACTGGTTCTTCGCGCTCACCAACGACTATCTCATCGGCGAGCTTGGCTGGACCCAGGAGCAGGCGGTCGAGGCCCTGAAGGAGCGTATGGCGAAGAGCCGCCTGAGCTCCGGCACGACGCTGACGCTCCAACTCCTCGCGGCCGGCGAGTTCGACCTCTCGCCGACCGGCTACGCGAGCACCATCAACCAGATGTCGGCCGACGGCGCCCCCGTGGGTTGGTATCCGGGTCAGCCCGAGCCGGTGTTCGTGCGGCCCAACGGCATCGGCATCGTGGCCAATACGACTCGACCGGCGAGCGCGATCCTGCTACTCGAGTACTTCCTGACTGATGCTCAGGAGACACTTGCGACCCGGTTCGGTCGGACGCCGGCAAGCCTGAACGTCTCATCGGGTGGCATCCCCGAAGATGTGGACACCCGGATGGTGGATATCAAGGCCTTCGCCGAGAAGGAGCACGAGTACCGAGCGCTCTGGGACGAGATCGTGGACTCGGCCGGCGGCTGATCCCGGTCGACGACCGACCCTGACCGCGACAGGCGCCGCCGACGAGGCGGCGCCGTCGCATCGCAAGGAGCATTCAGCCCGTGTCCGTCGCGGCCCCGACCGCTGAAGATGCCAGCCCTGCACGACCCACGCCCGGGCGGGTGAGACGGCTGATCCAGCGGGCCCTCCAGCCCAAGACGATCATCCTGGGCACCGCAGTCATCGTGGTCGCCTACCTGGCGATCGTGCCCATCATCTATCTGGTACTCGGCACGTTCGTCGGTCCCGAGGGGCTGACCCTCGATTCGTTCCGGCGCGCCTATTCGACGGCAGACTTCACGGAGCTCGCATTCAACTCAGCGACGTTCGCGATCGGCGCGACCACCGTCTCGCTGACCATCGGGTCCCTGCTTGCCTTCCTGACCGAACGGACGGACGTCCGCTGGAAGCGTGTCATCTTCGCCAGTGCCCTCGTGCCCCTGGTGATCCCAGGACTCCTCTACACCATCTCGTGGATCTTCCTGCTGAGCCCTCGCATCGGCATCTACAACAAGGTCCTTGAGCCGATCTTCGGGCCCGGGGCGCTCGACGTGTTCACGATCGGTGGCTTGATCTTCGTCGAGGGTCTCGCCGAGGCCCCAGTCGCGTTCCTGCTCATGGTCGCCGCGTTCCGGTCGATGGACCCCTCGCTCGAGGAGTCCGCGATGATGAGTGGCGTCCCCGTCCGGACACTGTTCCGCAAGATCACATTGCCGCTCGTGCGGCCGGCCTTGTTCGGCGCGTTCCTTCTGACCTTCGTGAAGAACCTTCAGACATTCGAGGGCCCTGCCCTCCTGGGAGTCCCGGGCAACGTCTGGGTGTTCACCTCGGAGATCTGGCGATCCCTGAACTTCCTGCCACCGGACTATGGGGCAGCGGGCGCCCTGTCGCTGACACTCGTGGCTGTCACGACCGTGGGTATGTGGATCTACTATCGATCGACACGCGGCGCGAAGCGATATCAAACCATCAGCGGTAAGGGATTTCGGCCTCGAACGATCCCGTTGGGACGGATGCGCGGGCCCGTATCGAACGCCGTGATCGTGTACTTCTTCCTGACGATCGTCGTGCCGGTCATGATGCTCGTCTACATGTCGACGCAGAAGTTCTACTCCATCCCGACACTCGACAAGCTGGGTCGGGCGAGCCTTGACAGCTACCGGGAGGTTCTCGCACGGCCCGAGACCTTGGACGCGTTCGTGCATTCGTTCGTGCTCTCGATCGCGACCGGCCTGATCGTGCTCGGACTGGCCGCCCTGGTATCCTGGTTCACAGTCAGGAGCCGGGTGAGAGGCCGCTGGCTGCTCGACAACCTGATGTTGCTTCCTCTCTCGCTGCCCGGTCTCGTCATCGGTGTGTCGCTGTTGTTCGTCTACCTCCGTTTCCCGCTGCCGATCTATGGCACCCTGTGGATCCTGCTCATCGCGTATGTGACCGGCAAGCTCCCCCATGGCATGCGCTACGCATCGGCATCCATGTACCAGATCGGCTCTGACCTCGACGAATCAGCACAGGTCAGCGGCGCCAGCTGGCTCGAGGTGTTCCGGCGGATCTACCTCCCGCTACTCTTCCCCGGACTGTTCGCTGGGTTCCTGTTCATCGTGCTGACGACCATGCGCGAGCTTGGCAGCTCGCTGCTGCTGTACTCGCCCGGGAACGAGGTCATCTCGACGATGATCTGGGAGATGTACGCCAACGGCCAGTTCACGCAGCTCGCAGCGCTGGGCGTGATCCTCATCGGAATCTCGCTGTGTATCGTCACGGCCGCGCACTATGTGGCCCGGCGGTACGGGTTCCAGGCGCGCTAGCCGACGCACATGAACGGATGGGTGATGACCTGTGTTGACGATCGATAGCCTGCACAAGGCGTATGCCACCGGCAAGTCCGAATCCCATCAGGCCATGCGTGCCGTCGATGGCGTCAGCCTGGAGGTGGGCGAGGGCGAGTTCTACACGCTGCTGGGGCCGTCCGGTTGTGGCAAGACCACGACCCTCCGAAGCATCGCAGGGTTGGAGGTGCCCGATTCGGGCGACATCACCGTGGATGGACGCGTCCTGTTCTCGTCGGGACAGGGCATCAACGTCCCGCCGCACAAGCGCGGTCTCGGCATGGTCTTCCAGTCGTACGCCATCTGGC
>CAZYTQ010000146.1:0-7734 GCA_964650135.1 uncultured Anaerolineaceae bacterium
GCGCCCGTGATGACGACGGCCCGGCCTGACAGGCGTCCGGTCACGTCCGCCCATCCCGGACCGGTCGGATCACGGTCCGGTCGACCGCCATCGGAGTCTCGCCGAACCGCATCACGCCGGCGTGGAACGTCGCCATTCGAGCACCTGTCGTCTGGGGAGCCTAGTCCTTGAACAACAGGTCCCTGTCGTTCGAGTACTTGATCAACAGCGGGATGCTAGCGCCCCCGATCACCGGCGCGGCCGCGCCGAGGGTGCCTTCGATCACCGAGAACGACTCGGGTCGTCCGACGAGCGCGCGGGCGAGCCTCCGTCGGATGGCCTTCGCGAGCTCCCGACGCACCGCTGGCGGGACGGCGCCATCGATGATCACATTGTCGATGTCCAGGAGCGCGACGGCGCTCCGGACGAGCTGTGACAGCCCGTCCGCCGCCGTCTCGGTCCACGTCGCGACCGGCCCCTCGGAAACGTCCCATCCCTCCCCCGACGACCAGATCCGGTCCCGTTGGTGGGCGGGCAGCGCATCCGCCAGTGCCTTGAGCGAGGCGCAGTCCTTGAGCACGACGGAGCGCGCACGCGGACCGTCCTGGACGCACACGGGCAGCTCCCCGACCACGCCCGCGAGCCGATTGCGCCCCGGCACCAGGTGGTGCTCCAGGACCAGCCCGGCACCCACGTGATGGCCCACATAGACGTACAGGAAGTCCGGCCGGCCGAGTCCCGACCCGAACATCAGCTCGGCGCTCGCGGAGACCGTGGCGTCGTTGAAGAGATAGACGGGCCAGGCGAACGCGTCATCCAGTGACGCCCGGATATCGATCCGCCGCCAGGCATCGAAGCGCTCTGCCGGTGCGCCGATGTCGTCATCCCAGTGCGACAGGTAGAAGGGCGAGGCGATGCCCAGGCCGGCGATCCGCTCCCGCGGCACGGACCTGTTGCGCTTGAGGAGACGAGAGGTCGCGGCCCTCGCGAACGCCATGACGGCATCGGGCATGGGGTAGTCGAAGGTCGTCTGCTCGAAGCCGACCACGTTGCCCACGAAGTCGATCAACGCCATGTCCGCGCTGCGGTGGTCGACCTTCAGCCCGAAGGCATACGCCGCGGAGGGGTTGAGCGCGTACGGCACCGATGGCTGCCCGAGGCGACCCCGGAGGGGCTCCTGACGACACAGCAGCTCGCCGGTCGCGGCACGGTTCACGATGGTGGTGATGGTCTGCGGCGCGAGCCCGGTGAGGCGCGTCAGATCCACCTTGGACAGCTGCCCGTACCGCCGGATGAGCGAGACGATCAGCCGCTCGTTGTAGATGCGGGTCTCGGCCTGGGTCGCGCCCCCGCTGCGCCCTTCGGGCACCTTCTCGATGCTGTAGAAGCTGTTCCCGGTCACAAGTCCCTCGCACCCGGCTCCTGGTCGGCGTGTCTCCCGGGTGCGCGGGTCGCTGGCGACCACGCCCCTTGATTATTTGCATCCACTGGAAGAAACTGTCGGGACGCATGCACCGTGTGCCACGATCGGATACCGGGAGGATAGCGACGTTGGCTCCAGTCCGCACCGTCCTCTGCTTCGGCGACTCCAACACCTACGGCGCCGTGCCGACCCTCGCCCGCATCGGCCGGCATCGCTTCGCCCCGGATCGGCGCTGGCCGGGCATCGTCCGGAAGCAGCTGGGGGCCCGCTGGGAGGTGGTGGAGGAAGGTCACCCGAGCCGGACGACGCTGCGGGACGACCCCATCGAAGGCAGTCACAAGAACGGTCTCCGGGCCCTGCCCGTCGCCCTCGAATCGCACATGCCCATCGACCTCGTGGTCCTCATGCTGGGCACCAATGACCTGAAGCACCGTTTCGCGGCCTCGCCCAGCGACATCGCGGAGTCCGTGGAGGTCGTGGCGAACGCGGTGCGCTCGAGCGAGGCGGGACCCGGTGGGACCGCCCCGGCGATCGTGATCGTCGCACCGCCGCCCATCGCGGAGGTCGACTGGCTGGGCGAGATGTTCGTCGGCGGTGCCGCCAAGTCACGCGAGCTCGGACCGCGCCTGGCCGAGGTGGCCACACGCTGTCGGGCGACCTTCCTCGATGCCGCGACGCTCGTCGAGTCGAGCGCGGTGGACGGCATCCACCTGGACGCCGAGTCACACCGCGTGCTGGGCAGCGCGGTGGCCCGCCTGGTCGAGGGCCTGTTCCCTGACGTGCCCGCCCGAGCGGCCAAGATATCTTCCACTGGAATTAGAGCGCCGCCGATGACCCGCGACGGCGAGGAGGCGGAACCTCGCCGGTGACCCATCACGAGGGATCTGGCGACACGCACGATGGCCGGTCTCCGGCCGCTCGATAGGCGGGCATCCCGCCAACGGAGGAGAGGACTGACATGACCATCACCCGACATCACCGCAGACCCCCCGGAGCGATGCTCCGGACGGCGGCGCTGCTGGCCACGATGGCGATCGCGGTCTCAGGGCTGCCCGCTGCCGCGCAGGATGGCCCGCCCGGCATCACCGAACAGACGGTGTTCGCGCCATTCGATCCCGATGCGCCGGCCTGCACGCCACCGCCGGACCTCGAGAAGGTGCTGGCCTTCGCCCAGGACAACGAGCGCGAGTTCATGCAGGGCGTGGACCACGGCCTCTCCAGCGCGGCCGCGGACCGGGGCCTCGAGTACCGCCGGGCCCTCGCCAACAACGATGCCGCCCGGATGGTGGAGCAGGTCCAGCTGCTGAACGCCTCCAACGTCGGCGCGGTGGTCGCCGCACCGGTCGACCCGGCGTCGCTCGCCCGCAGCCTCCAGGAGGTGATGTGGAATGGCGGCTATGTCGGGACCATCGTGCCGCCGCCAGCGACCTCGCTCCTCAACGCGCCGCAGTACGAGACCGGCAAGCGCCTCGCCGATGCGGCGGCCGCCTATATCGATGAGCACCTCGGCGGGACAGCCAACGTGGTGCTCCTCACCCAGGACCAGATCGAGTTCCTGGCACCCCGCTTCGCGGCGTTCCGCGACGTCCTGACGCCGATGCCCGGAGTGACCATCGTCTACGACGGCACCCCGAACCCGGTCAACAAGGAGGGCGGGTTCGCGACCATGAGCACGGTCCTCCAGGCGAACCCGGACATCGATATCGATGTGGTGCTCGGTGCCGACACCGTCGTCCTCGGCGCGCTCGCGGCGCTCCGGGCAGCGGACAAGGAACGGCCCGACCAGTTCCTGGGTGGCATCGATGGCGAGCCCGAGGCGATCACGGAGATCCGCGACCCGGACAGCCCGTACCGGGCGAGCATCGCCCTGTCGTCACCCGTGTTCGGGTATGCCATGGGCTCGCACGCGGCCGACTGGCTGGAGGGCAAGAGCATCCCGCAGGGCATGGACATCCTGCCCACGGCATTGACCGAGGCGAACCTGCCGCAGTACGAGGCCGATCTCGCGGATCCGGCCGCTGTCTACGCAGACCCGGTCCGGCGTGCCGAGTACCTCAGCATGTACGGCAACATCTGCTATGACACGCGTGACCAGTACGTGAACTTCCCCTGGTCCTCGGAGTGGTCCCCAGAGGCCGAGTAGGCCACGGCCGGCTGGGTGGCTCGGGCCATCCAGCCGGCACATCCACGCCCCACGATCAAGGCGGACCGTGACACCCAGGACGCACCCACCGCAGTGACCGCGACATCCCCCACAGACGCGCCATCGCTGCGCATCGGCGCGCGTGCGCCCGGCGAAGCGTCGGGCCGACTCGGCCTGGCGCTCCTTGCCGTCGCGCTCGTCGTCCTCTTCACGCTCCTCAATCCGTCGTTCCTGCGGCTCGAGAACTTCATCACCATCGGGGTCAACTCGACATCGGTCCTCATCGCCGTGCTCGGCACCTCGGCGCTGCTGATCGCCGGCTATGTCGACCTCAGCATCGGCAGCATGGTCGCCTTCATCGGCATCGTCGTCGCCCAGGTCGCGGTCGCGACACAGGACCCGCTGCTGTCCCTGGCGACGGGCCTGGGCATGGGCTTCGGCCTGGGGCTCATCAACGGCATCCTGGTCCGGAAGCTGAGCATCTCGCCCCTCATCGTCACGCTCGCGATGCTCGCGATCTATGGCGGCGCGGCCTATGTCGTCAGCAGCGTCGCGGTCTACGGGTTCCCTGACGCGCTGCTGGAGCTCGGCCGCGGCAAGGTCGTTGGCGTCCAGTACACGGTGCTGGTCGCGATCGGCGTCTTCATCATCGGTGCCTTCGTCCTGACCCGGACCGTCCTCGGCCTCCGGATCTATGCCATCGGTGGTGACGCACGCGCCGCCGAGCTGTGCGGCGTGCCGGTCGGGCGCATCGTCGTGGGCCTGTATGCGGTCAACGGGCTGCTCATCGGGCTCGTGGCCGTGCTGATCGCGGGCCGGCTCGGCAGCATCACACCCACCATCGGCGTCCGCTTCGAGCTCGATGTGCTCACGGCGGCCATCCTGGGCGGCGTCGCCTTCACCGGCGGCGCCGGGCGGCCGCTGGGTATCGCGATCGGCGTCATCACCATCGGCATCCTCAATGCGGGCCTCATCTTCGTGGGCCTGCAGTCCTGGTGGCAGCAGATCGCCGTCGGGGCGATGCTGTTGCTGGCGCTCGTCGCCGACCAGGTGATGGTCTCCGTGCGTGCGCGCCGGGCCCGCGCCGTCGCGGTCGCAGACACCGCCGACAGCGGCGCCACTCCGCCCACGCCCGATACGCTCGGCGCCGTCGGCGACGAGGGTGCCAGACCCAAGCGTGTCGATGGTCCGCCGATCTTCGCCATCGCCGACGCCGGCAAGTCCTACGGCGCCCTGACGGCCCTCGGGAGCGCCACGTTCAGCGTGGGGCGTGGCGAGGTCGTCTGCCTCCTGGGCGACAACGGTGCCGGCAAGTCCACCCTGGTCAAGGTGATCTCCGGGGCCATCACGCCCGATGCGGGCACCATGGAGATGGATGGGGCGGCCGTCCGCTTCCACGACCCACACGACGCGCGTGCCCACGGGGTCGAGACCGTGTACCAGGACCTCGCCCTCTGCCCGAACCTGAGCGTCGTCCACAACATGATGCTCGGTCGCGAGCAGACCCGGCGGTGGCTCGGCCTCATCCCGGTGCGCGACGACCGGCGCGCAGCCGAGGCATGCCGGACACGACTCGCCACGCTCGGCGTCAGGCTCCAGGATGACAACGTGCTCGTCCGCTCGCTCTCCGGTGGCCAGCGGCAGTCCGTCGCCATCGCCCGCGCCCTCGGCGAGCATGTGCAGCTCATCTGTCTGGATGAGCCCACGGCCGCGCTGGGTGTCAAGCAGACCTCGCAGGTCATCCGCCTCATCCGCTCGATCGCTGCCGCCGGCACCGGCGTGATCCTGGTCACCCATGACCTCGCGACCGTCCGGAGGATCGCCGATCGGATCGTCGTGCTCAACCTGGGCCGCGTCGTCTATGACGGTCCCGTGCAGCACATGGATGCCGAGCAGCTCTGGGCCCTGATGGCAGGCGGCGCGGTCGCCGCCACTTGACCCGACGTCCATGCGCCCGGCGTCGGTGCTGTCGACCGGTCCTGCCCCGCAGGCGCCGTTCGGGCGCGGACCGCCCGAACCAGGTCGACCCGGCCCGTATCATCGCGCGGTCGTGGGTCGACCGGGAGGCGAGGAGGAGATGGATGCGGCGTCGGGTCGCACCACGGTGGTCGCTCTGGATCGTGCTCGCATGGCTGTCGTCCCTCGCCGGCCTCCCCGCCGTGGCGATCCCCGCCGTGGCCCAGGGCTGCGTCATGGAGGCCGAGCCGAACGACACGGTCGACCAGGCGCCGTCCTCGCTCGCCGTGGGATGCGCCAAGGGCTCGCTGCCGGACGACGACCCGCTCGACCTGTGGGTCTGGTCGATCACACCGGACGATGCGCAGCGCCCGTGGCGACTGACGCTCACCGGTCTGCCCGGTGTCATCACCGGGCTGTCGGTGGTGCGCGTGACGAGCGACGTGGGCCGACCGGTCGCGGTCACGGGCACCCTCGTGGCGCTCGAGGTCGACCCTGGTGCCCAGGGACCCAGCGTGTCGGACGCGTTGCTGCTGACCCCGGGGACCTACCTCGTGGGTGTCGCCCGCAGCCCGGACCCACTCGGCGGACCCCGCGATTCGCTCATGTATCAGCTCGACCTCGTCGCCCTGGGGCCGCTGCCACCATCCCTCGATGTCGAAGATGAGGGGCCCGACCCCGTGGCCACGGCACAGGGGGTCTTCGCCGGCAGCGGCACGCTGACGGACGGCGACACCGATCGGATCGCCTGGACCATCCCTGATGACACGCCGCCCGGCACATGGTCCCTGGCGGCACACGCGGGGGTCGAGAGCGGCCTCGTCCTGCGCCTGCTGGATGTGACCGGGTCATCGCTCTCGATGACCCAGGTCGGTCCGGATGGTCGTGCGCTGCTGCCGGACCTCCGGTTGACGCCTGGCCGGTACATCGTGGAGGTCGCTGGATCCGGGGTCTGGGAGCTCGCCGGGAGCATGGCACCCGACGATGCCCCGGATCCGGGGCCGCGCTACGACCCCGAGCCGAACGACACGGAACCGGCTGCGACGACGATCGCGCTGGGCCACGTCGGCGTGGGTCGGCTGACACCCGACGATCGCGACGTCTGGCGCTTCACGGTGGATGATGTCGCGGCCGATCGTCTGCTCGCGATGCGTATCCTGACGCCCACCGGCCCGTCGCGCACCATGTGCCTGGAACGCCCCGTGGATGTCGCCGTGTGGCAGACGATCCGGTGCGCGACGGTGGCGCAGGGTGCGACGTGGGCGGCGCTCAACGGGCTCCTGCTGCCCGCAGGTGAGTACTGGCTCGCGGTGACCGGCACGGGATCCCTGGCCGATCCGTACTACCTGCGCGTCGACGCGACGTCGGCCCCGGCAGCCGACCACGAGGTCGAGCCGAACGACACCCTGACCGACGCCGTGCCCATGGTGGCCGGCGCTCCGATGCATGGCGCGCTCGACGAGCAGGACCAGGATGTCTACGTGGTCCACGTGGAGGGCATCCCGCGTCTGTGGGAGGTCCGCGCGACCGCGCCAGGCGGACGCATTCACGGGCTCCAGCTGCTGGGCGGTGATGGCGCCAGCCTCACGACAGGCGATGTGTCCGCGGACGGCTCCTCGGCCGTGCTGACGGACCTGTCCCTGATCCCGGGCGACCACCTCATCGCGCTGCAGGGCAGCGCCCCCGACTACCGGCTGGAGCTGGTGCCCATCGGCGAGCCTGCCGCGGACGCGGAGCGTGAGCCGAACGACGATGCCGCGCGATCGGACCGCATCGTCATCGGGCAGACCCGGAGCGGTCGGCTGCCGCGTCCCACCGATGTCGACGTGTACCGGTTCACGGTCGCGGGTCGCGACCGCGTCCGGATCCGGATCGAGCCCCCGCCGGACACCGAGGTCGGCTGGCGCCTGGAGCGAGACATGACCTGGCTGGCGGGTGAGCGGGCGCCGGGTGTCGGCGCCACGACCGACCGGGTGGTGACGCTCGAGCCGGGCGACCATCTGCTGACGCTGTCGGGCGGGCCGAGCGAGGGCACCTATCAGGTGTCGATCACGCGTCAGGACCCCTTCGTCCAGGACGACGACCGCGAGCCCAACGACGATCCGAGCCTCGCTGCGGCGATGCCCGACACGGGGGTGGTCGCCGGGCGGGCGGACGCACCAGGCGAGTACGACTGGTACGCCCTGGGCACGTCCAGCGACCCGGTGACCCTGCGCATCCGCGTGGAGGGACG
>CAZYTQ010000147.1:0-7654 GCA_964650135.1 uncultured Anaerolineaceae bacterium
CCGCACCGATGCTCACGAACGGCAGCGAGCGGTGATCGGCCAGGGATGCCGCATCCTGGTAGTGCCCCAGGGCGTCCTTGTGCCGACCCTTGAGCATGGCCACATGGCCCTGCTTGAGGGCCTCCTTGTAGCGTTCGAAGACCGGGTCGGCCATGGCCCTATGCTAGCCCGCGGACGACGGGGCGTCGCGCGACGATGTCGAGGGTCGAGACCGAGCCTAGCGCTTGGTGTACTGGGGCGCCTTGCGGGCCCGCTTGAGGCCGTACTTCTTGCGCTCCTTCATGCGCGGGTCACGAGTCAGCAGCCCGGCCTGACGCAGCGGTGCGCGTGCACCCTCGGGGTCGGCCTCCAGCAGCGCGCGTGCGATGCCGTGGCGGATGGCACCGGCCTGGCCCTGGCTGCCGCCCCCCTCGACCTTGATGTTCGCGGTGTAGCGACCTTCGGTGTTGGTCACCCGGAAGGGCATCATCAGGTCGGTCAGGCTGACGGCGTTGCCGAAGTGCTCCTCGAGCGTGCGGCCGTTGACGACGACCTCGCCCTCGCCCGCGACGAGTCGAACGCGAGCGACGCTCGTCTTGCGGCGGCCGGTGCCCTGGAAGAACGCGGTGGTCGTGGTCATGCGCTGAGAGCTCCTGTGGTCAGCGTCTCGGGTCGCTGCGCCTCGTGCGGGTGGGTGGGTCCTGCATACACCTTCAGCTTGCGCAGCTGCTGGACACCCAGCTTGTTGCGCGGCAGCATCCCCTTGACCGCCCGGCGGATGACCTCCTCGGGTCGACGCGCCAGGAGGTCACCGAGCGTCTCCTCCCGGAAGCCGCCGGGGTAGCCGCTGTGGCGGGCATACATCTTGGTCTGCAGCTTGTCGCCGCTCACGGTCAGCTTGCCGGCATTGACCACGATGACGTGGTCGCCGGTGTCCATGTGGGTCGCGTAGCCCGGCTTGTGCTTGCCGGCCAGCAGCGTCGCGATGCGCGAGGCAAGGCGACCCAGCGTCTCGCCGTCGGCATCGACGACGAACCACTGGCGCTCGATGTCGCTCGCCCGCGGTGTGTACGTCCTGGTCATCTCGTGCCTTCCCCTGTCCACATCGTTCGTGCTGCGCCGAGGCGCCGCATTCATGCCGGGTGCGCGGAGCGCCCCCGATGGGTGATCGTCTGCGAACCGACCGCCCGGTCCTGGAGCACCACCCGCCTGAGACTCAGGCCATGGGGTGGAGCCACCTCTCCCGAGAAGGCCCGGCCCGGGGACCGCAACGCGGCCTCCAGATCCGTCGCGGTGGCCACGCCACGCCCGACGCGCAGCAGGGCCGCCACGATGCTTCGCACCATCTGGCGCAGGAACGCGTCCCCGACCACGTCCACCGTGATCGTGTGTCCGGTCCTGCGGACCCGGATCCCCGAGAGGGTCCGGATCGGTTGTCGATGTCTGCCGCCGAAGGCGGTGAAGTCGTACCGGCCGACCAGGACCTGCGCCGCAGCATCCATGGCCGTCACGTCCAGCCGCTCGCGGACGCCGAGGGCGTACCGCTCGCGGAGTGGGCTGCGTGGTCCGTTCCAGATCGTGTACCGGTACTCCCGGTGGGCCGCCGCTCGTCGCGGCGAGAACCCCGGGGGCACCCGTCGGAGGCCCATGATCGCGACATCGGGCGGCAACACCGCTCCGATGGCCCGAACCAGCTCCCGTACCGGCATCCTGCGTCCGGTCCAGGTGAATGCGATCACCTGGCCCGATGCATGGACCCCGGCATCCGTCCTGCCCGCCCCGACGACCCGGATGCGTTCACCCCCACCACTCACGCGGTGGAGCGCCGCCTCCAGCTCTCCCTGGACGGTCCGTGCCCCAGGCTGTACCTGGAACCCGGCGAACCCGGTCCCGTCATATTCCACCCGCGCGGCATACCGCACGGGTCCGCCCTCTCGGGCGGGATGCTCAGACGAGCTCGAGCTGGACGATGGGGGCACGATCACCGGCCCGAGGGCCGATCTTCGTGAGTCGGGTGTATCCCGAGCTTCGATCCCCGTATCGGGCCGCGATCTCGTTGATCAGCTTGTCGATGACGAGCGGCTCGTCCGGCAGCTCGGCGATGATGCGCCGACGCGAGGCGAGCGAGCCCTCCTTGGCGAGCGTGATGATGCGCTCGACCTGGCCGCGCACCTCCTTGGCGCGGGCCTCCGTGGTCCGGATCTGCTCATAGCGCAGGACCGACACGATGAGGTTGCGATACAGCGCCAGCCGCGGACCGGTCTTCCGGCCGAGCTTGCGTCCGTCCACACGATGCGCCACGGCTCAGGCCTCCTCGTCGTCGTCCGTGTCGTCCTCGTCGTCGAGGTCGACGTCCGTGGCGCCCAGCGACTCGGACTCGTCACCGGGGGCGATGAAGCCACGCATCCGGAGACGCTCCTTCATCTCGTCCAGCGACTTCTTGCCGAAGTTGCGCATGCGCAGCAGGTCCTCGTCCTGGAGCTGGAGCACCTGCCCCACCTTGACGATGTTGTTGCGCTTGAGCGAGTTGTAGGCCCGCATCGGGAGGTCGAGCTCCTCGATGGGCATGTCCAGCATGTTCTGGGGGAGCGCGTCCGGACCGGCCAGGGCGCCCGCGCTGCGCGCCAGCTGCTTGCCGGCCGACGTGAACAGGCTGAACTGGGCGACCAGGATCTCGGCGGCGCGAGAGAGCGCCTCCTCGGGCGTGGTGGTGCCGTCCGTCTCGATCTCGATGGTCAGCTTGTCGTAGTTGGTCATCTGTCCGACGCGGGTGTTCTCCACGTGGTAGTTGACCTTGCGCACGGGCGTGAAGATGGCGTCCACCGGGATGACGCCGATGGGCATCTGCTCCGCGCGTTCCGCGGCCAGGTAGCCCACGCCTCGCTCGACGGTGAGGTCGATCTCGACGGTCACGCCATCCGAGTCGAGGGTGAGCAGGTGCTGCTCGGGGTTCACGATCTCGACGTCAGCCGACGCCATGATGTCCGCAGCGGTCACCGCGCCGGCACCGTTGGTCACGAGCTTCAGCTGGACCGGGTGGCTGGCGTAGCTCTTGAGACGCAGCTTCTTGACGTTCAGGATGATCTGCGTCAGATCCTCCTTCACACCCGGGATGCTGGCGAACTCGTGATAGACGTCACGCACCTGGATCGAGGTGACCGCGGCGCCCTCCAGCGAGGACAGCAGCACCCGCCGAAGCGCGTTGCCGATGGTGACGCCATAGCCTGCGGCGAGCGGGCTGGCCTCGTACTTGCCGAATGTGTCGAGCTCCTCGACGGGCTCGAGCTGGGCATTCTCCAGTTCGATCATGGGTTGGGGGTCACCTCGAGTAGTACTCGACCACGAGCTGCTCGTTGAGCTCGAGCGGCATCTGGTCGCGGCGGGGCAGCGCCGTGACGCTCCCGGCCAGCTTGTCGGCGTCGACGGTCAGCCAGTCCGGTCGCTGCGCGCTGCGCAGACGATCGCGGGACTGCTTGAAGTACTCGCTGTTGCGGCTCGTCTCACGGACCTCCACCCGGTCGCCGTCACGCACCTGGTGCGAGGGCACCGTGGTGCCACGGCCGTTGATGGCGAAGTGGCCATGGCTCACCAGCTGGCGCGCCTGGGCACGGCTGGTGGCGAAGCCCATCCGGAACACGACGTTGTCGAGGCGGGTCTCGAGCAGCCGCAGCAGGTTCTCGCCCGTCACGCCGGGCCGCTCCTCGGCGGTCTCGAAGTAACGCTTGAACTGGCGCTCGAGGACGCTGTAGACGCGCCGGACCTTCTGCTTCTCACGCAGCTGGACGCCGTACTCCGACACCTTGCGCCGGCGCACGTTGTGCTGGCCCGGCGGCGTGGCACGACGCTCGAAGCCGCACTTGCGGGTATAGCAGCGGTCACCCTTGAGGAAGAGCTTCATGCCCTCCCGCCGGCACAGGCGACAGACCGGACCGTTGTAGCGAGCCATATCGTCGGGTCCCTAGACGCGGCGCCGCTTGGGCGGGCGGCATCCGTTGTGGGGGATGGGCGTGACGTCCGTGATGGCGGTCACCTCGAGCCCGGCAGCCTGGAGCGACCGGATGGCCTGCTCACGACCGGCACCGGGGCCCTTCACGAAGACCTCGACGTGACGCATGCCGTGCTCCATGGCGCGCTTGGCCGCGCCGTCGGCGCTCAACGCCGCGGCATACGGCGTGCTCTTCCGGGAACCCTTGAAGCCGGCCAGGCCGGCGCTTCCCCAGGCGATGGTGGCGCCACCCAGGTCGGTGATGGTCACGAGGGTGTTGTTGAACGATGCCTGGATGTGGGCGTGGCCCGCCGGCACGTTCTTCCGTTCCCGTCGCCGCGTCTTGGTCGCGCGCTTGCGTTCCGCCATGCTGGGGTCGTGCTCCTGTGGTCGTCGTGGCGCGCCTGGGCGCGCGAGGGGTGGGCTGCGGTTACTTCTTGCGCCGGACGCCGACGGTCTTCTTGGGACCGCGTCGCTGGCGGGCGTTGGTCTTGGTGCGCTGGCCGCGCACCGGCAGGTTGCGGCGGTGCCGCAGTCCGCGGTACGAGCCGATCTCCTGGAGACGCTTGATGTTCAGCGCCACCTCACGGCGCAGGTCACCCTCGACCTTGTAGCGCCGGTCGATGATGTCCCGGAGCCGGTTCACCTGCTCCTCGGTCAGGTCCCGGACACGCGTGTCCGGGTTGATGTTGGCCTGCGCCAGGATCTTCTGGCTCGTCGGCAGGCCGATGCCGAAGACATAGGTGAGGGAGATCTCCACGCGCTTCTCGCGCGGGATGTCGATTCCAGCGATACGTGCCACGTGCTAGCCCTGCCGCTGCTTGTGCTTGGGGTTGGAGCAGATGATCATGACCGTGCCGTGCCTGCGGATGACCTTGCATCGCTCACAGCGCGTCTTGACCGACGCCGAGACCTTCACTTCGACTCCGTATCACTTGAGGCGGTGGGTGATCCGGCCCCGCGAGTGGTCGTACGATGACAACTCGACGCGGACCCGGTCACCCGGGAGGATCCGGATGAAGTTCGTCCGGAGCTTGTCGCTGATGTGGGCCAGGACACGCTGCCGGTCCTGGAGCTCGACCTCGAACATCGCGTTGGGAAGCGGCTCGATGACCGTCCCCTCCACCTCGATCGCGTCTCGCTTGGCCACAGACCGACCATGTACCTGATATGGATGGCTGGGTGTCGCTGGCGAGGCGCCTGCTGGTCGAGCCAGCGGTGGGGCACCATCAGTTGCCGGGCAGCACCCGGCACGCGAACGGCGAGTGTACCAGAACGCGGCCACGAGAGGCAAGCGCGGGGTGGCGTGATCATCGGACGACCACGGCGATCCCCAGGTCGAGCTCGTCCAGGGCGGCGCCATCGTTGATGGTCAGGATGCGCGGCCCGTCCTCCGTGACGGCCATGGAGTGCTCCCAGTGCGCCGCGATGCTGCCGTCGATGGTCTCGACCGTCCAGCCGTCCGCGCGCACGCGCACGTCGTCGCCACCCAGGGTGAACATGGGCTCGATGGCCAGGCACAGGCCCGGCTCGATGCGACGACCCCGGTTCGTGGTGCGGTAGTTGGTGACCTGGGGCTCCTCGTGCATCTCGGTGCCGATGCCGTGGCCCACGAAGGCGCGCACGACGCCGTAGCCGTGCGCCAGCGCGACGTCCTCGATCGCCGCCGAGATGTCACCCAGGTACGCGCCCGGACGTGCGGCCGCGATGCCCGCGAGCATCGCCCGCCGGGTCTCGCTGACCAGCTGCCGGATCCCGGGCGCGACATCGCCCACGAGATAGGTCCGTGCCGCATCCCCGTGCCAGCCGTCGACGATGGCGCCCGCATCCACGGACACCACCTGGCCTTCGACGAGCCGACGCTTGCCGGGCACACCGTGCACGACCTCGCTGTCGATGCTGATGCACAGCGAGTGGCGGTAGGGCGCGATGCTGCCGGGCTCACCGATGAACGACGGGATGCCGCCCTTGGAGCGGATGAGCTGCTCCGCGATCTGGTCCAGCTCAAGGGTCGTGACGCCCGGCCGGACGGCGCTGCCCACGGCATCGAGCACATCCGCCACGAGTCGTCCGGCCACCTCCATGCGACCGATCTGCGACCGGCTCTTGAGGGTGACCCGCCGATCGCGGAAGGCCATCGTCAGGGTCGCCCCGCGGCGCGCTCGGCGAGCCGCAGCAGCTCCGAGGTGACCTCGTCCATGGACCGGTCACCGGCCACGGCGTGGAGGACACCGGTGCCTGCGTAGTGGTCGACCACCTCGTACATCGGCGGCAGCTGGCGAGCGAGTCGCGCCTGGATCGTCTCCGGGCGGTCATCGGGCCGCTGGTCGAGCGGGGTGCCGTCGATGTCGCAGACGCCCGGCTGTCGCGGTGGGCGGGAATCGACATGGTAGACATGCTGCCCAGGGCCGGTGCACACCCGCCGACCCGCCAGACGCCGGACCAGCTCGGGCGTGTCGACCTCGATGTACAGCGCCGCCGCGACCCGGCTGCCGTGGCGCCCCAGGTGGCTGTCGAGCGCCTCGGCCTGGATGCGCGTCCGCGGGAAGCCGTCGAGCACCACGCCACGCGCCGCGTCGGCCATCCGCAGCCGCTCCTCGACCACGCGCAGCGTGACCGGATCGGGGACCAGGACGCCCTTCTCGACGTAGCGCCGGACCTCGGTGGCGAGGGGCGTGCCCTCCCGCAGCGCGGCACGGAACAGGTCGCCGGTGGACACCGGCAGCAACCCCAGGGTGGATGCGAGTCGCTGGGACTGGGTGCCCTTGCCGGCACCCGGTGCACCCAGCATCACGAGATAGGTGGGCGGGGCGGTGACGCTCCCGCGAGCCCCCTCGGTGCGCGTCGCCTGTGTCATCCGACGATCCCTGCCCCTACTGGCCCCGCCGTCACCGGATGGGCCCCTGTCGGTCACGGATCGTCGGGTGGCTATCCCGCCGGTGATGGCACCAGGTCATCGGATGAACCCTTCGTAGTTCCGCATCATCAGCTGCGCCTCGAGCTGCTTCATCGTCTCCACGACCACGGACACCACGATGAGGAGCGCCGTGCCGCCCAGCGTGAAGTTGCCCACCACGCTGCCCGAGAACAGGAACGAGACGAGGATCGGGGCGATGGCCACGACGCCCAGGAACAGGGCGCCCGCCAGGCTGATGCGATAGACCACCTTGGCCAGGTAGTCACGGGTCGGCGCTCCCGGCCGGATGCCGGGGATGAAGCCGCCGTTCTTGCGCAGCTGGTCGGCCGTCTCGTCGGGCTTGAACGTGAACGCCGTGTAGAAGTAGGTGAAGCCCACGGTCAGCAGGAAGTACAGCACGATGTACAGCAGCGACCGTTGGTCGAACAGGGCGATGATGAACGTCGAGATCTCCTGGATGAGACCCTCCGACGAGCTCTGGAAGTACGAGGCGAGCTGGACCGGGAACAGCAGGATGCTGACCGCGAAGATGATCGGGATGACGCCCGCCTGGTTGACGCGGAGCGGCAGGAACGTGGCCCCACCCTGGTACATGCGTCGGCCGCGGACGCGGCTCGCGTACTGGATGGGGATGCGCCGCTGTCCCTCCTGGACATAGACGATGGCGGCCACGGCCAGCACCGCGAGCAAGCCGAACGCGATGCCCGCCCCGAGGTCCGGGGCACGCAGGAACGTGGCCAGCGCGCCGGGGACCTGTGCCACGATGCCCGCGA
>CAZYTQ010000148.1:0-7644 GCA_964650135.1 uncultured Anaerolineaceae bacterium
TGGCCACGGCATCGGGACGGGAGCTGCGCGAGATCCGTGCCGGCATCGGCATGATCTTCCAGGGCTTCAACCTGGTCAAGCGCGCCTCGGTCATGGACAACGTGCTCATGGGTCGGCTGCACGCGACCTCGACGTGGCGATCCCTGCTCGGTCGCTGGACCGCCGACGACATCGAGCTGGGGTTCCGCTCCCTCGAGCGTGTCGGCATCGTGGACAAGGCGTGGGTCCGCGCGTCGGACCTGTCGGGTGGTCAGCAGCAGCGGGTCGGCATCGCGCGAGCGCTCGCCCAGCAGCCGGGCATCCTGCTCGCGGATGAGCCGGTCGCGTCACTCGATCCGCCCACCTCGCACCAGGTCATGCGCGACCTCCAGCGCATCAATCGGGAGCTGGGGATCACGACCATCGTGAACCTCCACTTCCTCGACCTCGCGCGGACCTACGGCGATCGGGTCATCGGTCTGCGTGCCGGCGAGCTGGTCTACGACGGCACCGGGGCGGCGGCCGACGAGTCCGTGTTCCGGGACATCTATGGCCGCTCGCTGACGAGCGATGACATGCTGGGCGCGAGCGGCGCATGACGGCGGTGGCGGCAGGCCGACCGGCCGCGCGACGACCGGCCCGGCCCCGCCGGTCCCTGTTCGGGCCCATCCTGCTGGCGCTCGGCGTGGTCGTCACCATCTGGTGCGCATTGCCGCCGCCGATCGGCATCGGTGCCGACATCGGGTTGCTCATCGCCAACGTGACGCGTGGCCAGGAGATCATCAGCGAGCTGCTGGACCCGAACTTCGCGTTCTTCCCGCAGACCGTGCGGCCACTCATCGAGACCATCCAGATGGCCATCGTGGCGTGTGTCATCGGTTGTGCGGTCGCGCTCCCCCTTGCCTTCCTGGCATCGAGGGTCACGGCACCCGGCCGCTGGGTCCTCTGGGTGGACCGCTCGGTGCTCAACGTCATCCGGGCCCTGCCTGACGTGCTGTACGCGCTGGTCTTCGTGGCGGCGGTGGGCATCGGTCCCCTGGCCGGCGTGCTGGCGCTCATCCTGTTCAACATCGGCGTCATCGCCAAGCTGCTGTCGGAGACCGTCGATGCCGTCGACCCGGGTCCGGTCGAGGCCGCGTGGGCGGCCGGCGCGACCCGCACCCAGATGGTCCGTCGCTCCGTGCTGCCCCAGGTCCTGCCCAACTACGTGGCGTTCGTGCTGTACGCCTTCGAGCTCAACATCCGCGCCTCCACGGTCATCGGCATCGTCGGCGCGGGTGGCATCGGCAACGTGCTCCTGGCACAGGTGCGCTTCTTCAACTTCGAGAACGTGGGTCTCGTGGTGCTCGAGCTGTTCGTGCTCGTGCTGCTCATCGAGCTGGCGTCCGTGGCCCTGCGCCGGCGGCTGGTGTGAGCCTCGTGCCGCGTCCTCCTCGCCCCGCCCATCTGCGGCGTGACCTGCTCGTGCTGGCCGTGGTGGTGGTCTTCCTGTGGGCGCTCACGGGTCTGGGTCTCAAGATCGACCGGCTCGTGGAGCTGCCGGCGAAGCTGGCGGACCTGTTCGCCGCGATGCTCCTGCCGCCCGACTGGAGCTATGTCACCGAGGCCGTGCCGGCCATGATCGACTCCGTCCAGATCGCCTGGGTGGGGACGCTCATCGGCGCGGTGCTCTCGCTGCCGCTGGGCTTCTTCGCGGCGCACAACGTGTCGCCGCGGCCGGTGAGCGTGACGATCCGGGTGCTGCTGGATGCCATCCGGGCCATCCCGGAGCTGGTCCTCGCGCTCGTCATCTTCGTGCCCATCGTCGGTCTCGGGCCGTGGGGCGCGGCGCTGGCGATCGGCATCCACTCCATCGGCACCCTCGGCAAGCTGACCGCGGAGGCCATCGAATCCATCGATCGAGGCCCGGTCGAGGCGGCCCGAGCGGCTGGCGCCCGTGGTCTCCAGGTCCAGCGCTGGGGCGTCCTGCCCCAGGTGCTGCCGGAGGTCGTCGCATTCTGGCTGTATCGCTTCGAGATCAACGTCCGCGCGGCCTCGGTGCTCGGCCTCGTGGGTGCCGGTGGCGTCGGATCGCTGCTCCAGGAGAACATCCGCTATGGCCGTTACAGCCAGGCGGGGATGGTCATCGTGGTCGTGGTGGTCGCGACCCTGCTCATCGACGCCGTGTCCGGACGCGTACGACGACGCATCATCGAGGGACCTGGCGGGCCGCATCCGTCGCCCAGCGCGGAGCTCCTGGATCCGCAGCTGATGCTGGTGGAAGGTGTGGCGCGACCGACCGGCGCCGCCGCGTCCTAGACTGGTCCCGATGACCCAGACCCGCGCATCTGCTGACGCATTCGTCCTGCGCACCCGCGAGACGCGTGAGACCGAGGAGCTGGAGCGACTCGCGCCGGCGGCCATCCGGTCCGTCCAGTCACGCGGTCGGGCGCGAGCCGAGCCACCCGATCACCTGCGCACGGCCTTCGAGCGCGACCGTGACCGGATCCTGCACTCGAAGGCGTTCCGCCGGCTCAAGCACAAGACCCAGGTGTTCATCGATCCCGAGGGCGATCACTACGTCACGCGCCTCACGCACACGCTCCAGGTGATGCAGATCGCCCGTTCCCTGGCCGCGGCACTGTCGCTCAACGAGACGCTCGCAGAGGCCATCGCGTTGGGACACGACGTGGGCCATTCGCCCTTCGGCCATACCGGCGAGGAGGCGCTCTCGCCGTACTTCCCGACGAGTGGTGGCTGGCACCACGCAGCGCAGAGCGTCCGCATCTTCGAGGTGCTCGAGGACCTCAACCTGACCTGGGAGGTGCGCGACGGCATCCGTGCGCACTCCTGGCGTATCGAGCCGCCGCCGGCGACCCAGGAAGCGATGTGCGTCCGGTTCGCGGATCGCATCGCCTATCTCACGCACGACGTGCTCGACGCGATGCGCGGAGGGCTCATCACGGCAGCGGACCTGCCGCCGGCCATCGACGAGCGGTTCGGTGCCGTGGGCAGCGACTGGATCGGTGGCATGATCGAGGCGGTCGTGGACCACTCGATGGGCGCCGGTGAGGTGGCGATGGACGCCGGCTCCCTGGGGGTCATGAACCAGCTGCGGGACTTCATGTTCGAGCGGGTCTACCTCGGCCCCGAGCAGCGGCGCCACCATCGGGAGGCGATCGACCTCATCCGCCACCTCGTCGACCATCACATCGCCCATCCCGACGAGCTGCCCTCCTCGTATCGCGACACGCAGGCGGATGTCATCACCCAGGTCGCCGACTTCGTCGCGGGCATGACGGATCGATATGCCATGGCGACCCACCAGCGGCTGTTCGGCACACCCGGCATGGTCGGCCCGGTGCTCTGAGGATGTCCGAGCGTCTGACCGAGTCACCCGAGCACCTGCGCCTGGGCATCGACATGGACGGCGTGGTCGCCGACTTCAACGCCGGCTGGATCGAGCGCTACAACCGGGACTTCGGGACCGCGCTCCATCCCGACCACGTGGTGGGCTGGGACGAGCTTCACGGCCTCACCTCGTTCGGCTCGATGGGTGAGTTCTGGGACTGGGCGCGTGGTGACGGCCGGAGCGTGTTCCGGGACCTGCCGCCGATGCCCGGCGCGCTCGAGGCGCTCCGCGACCTCGCCCAGGACCACCGGATCGTCGTCATCACCGCGCGCTTCGATTGGGCCATCGGCGACACCCTGGGCTGGTTGTCCGAGCACGGTGTCATCGCGCGGGAGGTCCACTTCACGGCGACCAAGCACGAGGTGGCCTGCGACGTCTACCTCGACGACTCGCCGTATCAGATCGACGCCCTGGCTCGTGGCCGACCCGAGGCCACCGTGTGCCGACGGGTCACCGCGTGGAACCGGCCCGTGTCGGGTGTCCGCGACGTCACCACCTGGCCCGAGTTCCAGGGAGTGGTGGCGGAGATCGCCAGCGGGCGCCGTGTGGCGGGTCCCTGACCGGTGGCGTCGATCGTTGCCAATGGCATCGAGATGCAGGTCACGACGGAGGGTGCCGGCCCGCCGCTGGTGCTGCTCCACGGCGCCAGCTCGTCCGCGACCGAGGATTGGGCACAGCAACGGCCGCTGTTCCGACGGTCGTTCACGTGTCACCTCGTGGATGCGCGGGGCCACGCGGGCACCCGCTGGGACGCACGTGATGGCTGGTCACGAGACGTGCTGGTCGAGGATGTCCGGGCGCTCGCCGATGCGCTGGGTCTGGACACGTTCCACCTCGCGGGCTTCTCCATGGGCGCCATGACCGCCGTCACCTTCGCGACCCGCTGGCCCGAGCGGCTCCGCAGCGCGCTCATCGTGGGCATCGACGTCCAGGCTGAGCCCCGCACATCGATCGCGCGTCGGGCGATGGATCCCGAGCGCATCGAGCGCGAGGAGCCTGCTTGGGCGGCACAGCTCGAGCGGCGCCACGGGCCGGTCCAGGGAGCAGGTGCGTGGCGCCACCTGATGGCCGCGATGGCTGATGAGGTCGCCCGGCAGCTGCCGCTGACGCCCGCGGATCTGCGATCGGCGCGGGTGCCCATCCTCCTCGCATGCGGCGACCGCGACCCGTGGGTCCCGCTCGATCACGCGGTCCAGCTGCACCGACAGCTGCCCGATTCGCGGCTGTTCGTGGTGCCGGACTGCAGCCACGTGGTGCCGGTGCGGCAGCCGGCGCTGCTCAACGCCGCCGCCTTCGCGTTCTGGCGCTCCATCGGCGCCGTGTCTTCGGGGACCGTGGCATGACACAGCCGAGCCAGCCCATCGAGACACCGGCGATCAGGGTGGAGCTGCCTGCCGTCGTGCCTGCCACGGGCGCCATCGTCGATGCAGTGGCGCTGGTGACCATCGATCGCCCAGCGGTGCTCAACGCGCTCGACCGGGAGACCATGACGGCACTCGCCCTCGCGCTCGAGACGCTCGACGCGGATCGCGACTGCCGTGCCATCGTCATCACGGGCGCCGGAGAGCGCGCCTTCGCGGCGGGGGCGGATATCCGGGGCATGGCGGCGATGACCCGGGCCGACCTCCTGGCCGACGACCCGCTGGCGGCGTGGGACCGGGTCGCGGCCATCGGCACGCCGACCATCGCGGCCGTGCGCGGCTACTGCCTCGGTGGCGGGCTGGAGCTGGCGCTCGCGTGCCATCTGCTGGTGGCCGGCGACCATGCGCTGTTCGGGCTGCCCGAGATCGGCCTGGGCATCATGCCCGGCGCGGGCGGCACCCAGCGGCTCACGCGCATCGTCGGGCCGGCCCGGGCTGCCGAGCTCATCCTCACGGGACGTCGCATCGATGCCCACGAGGCGGACCGGCTGGGCTTCGTGAGTCGGCTGGTGCCCGCCGAGCAGACCATCGACTCGGCGTTGGACCTGGCTGCCGCGATCGCGGCGAAGCCTACCCGGGCCGTGCGCTCGGCCCTGGCGGCGATCACGGCTGCGGCGCGTCTGCCGCTGGATGAGGGCGTCGCGGCCGAGCGACGGCTGTTCGCGGACCTGTTCGATACAGCGGACCAGAAGGAAGGCATGCGCGCCTTCCTCGAGCGTCGCGAGCCACGCTGGTCGGACCGCTGAGCCGTCCGACCGCGGAGGTCCGGGCGGTCAGCCCGGGGTGAGCCCGGACACGATCCGCGCGATGCGTCGTGCCCGGGTCTCGGGGGCCTTGGCGCTCTCGACCTGGCGCACATGCTCCTTGCGCATCGACGGCGCCAGCCGGTCGAAGGCGTCACGGCAGCCGGGCGTCGCCGCGAGCGCCAGCGCGAGGTCGTCGGGGACATCGACCGTGCGCGGCTGGGTATCCAGCTCGACGGTGACCTCGATGTCCGCGCCCGGTCCGAGCCCCGTGCGCTCGCGATGCTCCTTCGCGAACGGGATGAGGAACAGGCCGCCCATGGTCGCGACGGTGCTGCGATACGCGTAGTCGCCGATGGTCACCACGACCGCCGGTCGCTTCGACCCGCCCAGCGCCTCGACCACGGCCGGGGGCACCTCGATGCCGGTGGCGTCGAGCGTCTCGTCCTTGCGCAGCGAGGTCCGAAAGGTGTGTGCCATGCTCCAAGGATAGGCGTGGCTGGCCCGTGGGCACCTGCCTCGTTCGCAAGGGTCCTGCCCCGGTCGGGTCGTCGGTCGGGGGTCGTCCTGTGACCTTCGGGTCATCCTGGTGGGGTTCGGACCCGGTGCTACAGTCCGACGATGGTCCGAGATCCGCATCGTCGCCTGCGCGAGGCATGGATCGTGAGCGCTGTCCGTACCCCCATCGGACGGTACTCGGGTGCCCTCCGGGATGTCCGTCCGGACGACCTGGCGGCGCTCGTCCTTGGCGTGGCCGTGGAACGTGCCGGTGTCGACCCGGCGCTCGTGGACGATGTCATCCTGGGCAACGCCAACGGCGCGGGCGAGGAGAACCGGAACGTGGCACGCATGGCGGCGTTGCTCGCGGGCTTCCCGGTGAGTGTCGCAGGACAGACCGTCAATCGATTGTGTGGCTCCGGTCTGCAGGCCATCAACACGGCCGCGCACGCCATCATGGCGGGGGACGGCGAGGTGCTCGTGGCGGGTGGCGTGGAGAGCATGACCCGTGCGCCGCTGGTGATGCTCAAGCCCGAGACCGCCTGGGCGCGGGGTGACCGGGGTCTGGTCGACACGACCCTCGGCTGGCGATTCGTCAACCCACGCCTGGCCGAACGCTACGGCACGGACAGCATGGGCGAGACCGCCGAGCAGGTCGCCGATCGATGCGGCGTCGACCGTCGTGCACAGGACGAGCTGGCGTTGCGCAGCCAGCAGCGCACCGCGGCCGCGATGGTCGACGGTCGTCTGGAGGGTCAGCTGGTGCCAGTGCCCATCACCCAGCGGGATGGCAGCGTGACGCTCGTCGATCGCGATGAGCATCCGCGTCCCGACACCACGGCCGAAGGGCTCGCCCGCCTGCGTCCCGCGTTCCGGGTGGATGGCAGCGTGACCGCCGGCAACGCGTCGGGCATCAACGATGGCGCAGCGGCCCTCGTGCTCGTGGAGGCCGATCGGGCACGTGCCCTGGGCTTGTCACCCATGGCGCGCATCGTGAGCAGTGCGGTGGCGGGCGTCGACCCGGCGGTCATGGGCCTCGGCCCCATCCCGGCTACACGGCGTGCGCTCGAACGTGCCGGCCTCGGCGTGGCGGACATCGACCTGGTGGAGCTCAACGAGGCCTTCGCAAGCCAGTCCGTGGCGTGCATCCGGGAGCTGGGGCTGGACCCTGAGCGGGTGAACGTGGACGGCGGTGCCATCGCGCTCGGTCATCCCCTCGGCATGAGCGGCGCTCGGCTGATGACCAGCCTCGTCCACGGGCTGCGGCGGCAGGATGGCCGGTACGGCCTCGCCACGATGTGTATCGGGGTGGGCCAGGGCATCGCGACCGTCGTCGAGCACCTGGACCCGACAGGAGCAGCGGCATGAGCAACGACGTCCGGGACCCCCTCGTCCGGGACCCATGGTCCGTCGGCGGGGACGATGAGTCCTCGGCGGGCACGTTCGACCAGAGCTGGTTCGCGGATGCACTGCGCGAAGGCGGCTTCCTCGTCGCCGACGCGCCCGTGGCCGACGGATCGCCGGCGGTGGCGATCACGACCGACACCGTGACCCCATCGGTCGTCCCGGGGCCGGACCCGGTCGCCCCACCGGTCGTCCCGGGGCCGGACCC
>CAZYTQ010000149.1:0-7508 GCA_964650135.1 uncultured Anaerolineaceae bacterium
GAGCCGACCACGGCGCTCGACGTCACCATCCAGGCCGAGATCCTGGCGCTCATCAAATCGCTGCAAAGCTCGAGCGACATGGCGGTGATGTTCATCACCCACGACATGGGGGTGGTGGCCGAGATGGCCGACCGGGTGCTGGTGATGCGGCACGGGCGAAAGGTCGAGGAGGCGCCGGTGGGGCGGCTCTTCCAGGCGCCGGAGGCGCCCTACACGGCGGAGCTCCTGGCGGCCGTCCCGCGGCTCGGGGCGACCGCCGGGGTGCCGGACCGGGCGCCGCCATCCGTCCGGCCGGTCTGCGAGGTGCGCGACCTCGTGGTCGAGTACCCGATGCGGGGGGGCTTCCTGCGCCGGCCGGTGGAGCGGGTGCGGGCCGTCGACGGTATCGGCTTCGAGATCCGCCCGGGCGAGACGTTGGCCCTGGTGGGCGAGTCCGGATGCGGGAAGTCGACCACCGGGCGGGCGCTCCTGAACCTCGTTCCGTGGCAGGGCGAGATCCGGATCGGGGGGCACCCGACCGCCGGGCTCGCCGGAGCGGCACTCAGGCCGGTGCTGCGCGAGGTGCAGATGGTCTTCCAGGATCCCTACGCCTCTCTCGACCCGCGGATGACGGTCGGCGAGCTCGTCGCCGAGCCGCTCGTGATCCACGGGATCGCCACGGGCTCCGAGCGGCGGGACCGCGTTGCCGATCTCTTCCGCCGGGTCGGCCTGACGCCGGACCACCTGCGCCGGCATCCGCACGAGTTCTCCGGCGGCCAGCGCCAGCGCATCTGCATCGCCCGCGCGCTCGCGCTCGAGCCGCGCCTGATCGTCGCCGACGAGAGCGTCTCGGCGCTCGACGTCTCGGTCAAGGCGCGGATCCTCGCGCTGCTTTCCGAGCTGCAGGAGAGCATCGGGGTCGCCTACCTCTTCATCTCCCACGACCTCGCCGTCGTGGAGTCGCTCAGCCACCGCGTCGCGGTCATGCACGCCGGCCGCATCGTCGAGACCGGCGGCCGCCGCCAGGTCTTCGAGGACCCGCGCCACCCGTATACTCGCTGCCTGCTCGCCGCCGTCCCGATCCCTGTCCCGGGCAGGCCGCACAGCCCCATCACGACATTCGCCCCGGCTTCGGCTACAGTCCCCCTGCGCGAGGTCTCGCCGGGCCACTTCGTCGCAGCCTGATTTCGCGTGCAAGCTCCCGTCGAGACAGGCGCCCGCGGCGTCGCGCCTACTCGGCCAAAGGGCGGACCGGCCTTCGGATCAGGCCCTTTCGAGATTCTCGCCGCGTTCCAGCCCGCCCTGCACGGCGGCGCGACAACGCTCGCAGGCACCCTGCACGCGCTCGCCGCAGTCCTTTGCGCATGGCGTTCCCAGAAACGGTACATCGCGCCGATGATCCGCTTGCGCAGGCCCTGGTGGCGAATTAGCGACTCGAAGTCGTCGGCTTCCGGCGCGGCGGTTGATGATGTCCACGACCCCCGCATAGACCTGCAGCACGCCGGCAGTCAGCAGCATCCAAACCCAGACCATCGGATCGGCGGTCGTCGTAAGGCCAAGCTCGGCCGGCGCGAGGGCCGCGCAGCCGATCGCGAGGCCCAAAAGGCCGATCGGCGTGGGATTGCCCATCCGTTCTTGCATCTTGCAGCACTCCATCAATTCTTGCGGCGGGCCGGCCGCCGTCAGGGAGCCAGCGAGCCGAGGAAGCGCGAGAATGCGTCTTCGACGAGTGCCGCCTTCTGCGCGATGATCGTCTCGCGCTGCTCCATCGGCGTGCTGGCAAAGCCGTCTTTGAGGAGTCGGATCTGGGTCTGCAATTGCCGGCCGTTCTCCTGCTCGATGCGCAGGAGCGCGACGGCGAAGGGCGTCTCGGCCGCCGGGCCCCGCGGCAGGATCGGCGCGAGACGAACGATTGCCAGCAACGCATGGCCGAGGGCCAGCGCCTCGATACCGATCGCGTCGCCCTGACGCGGCCCGCCGCTAAGGCCGACACGCGCGCATTCGGCGTAGAGCGGCGCGACGACGTGTGCGCTCTGCATGTAGATGACCGGGTCAAGGGCCCAGCGGGTGACTCGGAAGAGCAGCGTCAGCGCCTCACTTTCCCGGAAGAACTGAGAATTTAGCGCTTGCCATGCGATCGCGGCAGCCGAGGCACTGGCGCCGAGTTCGGAGACTAGGCCCGTTCCGGACCAGCCCAGCGGCACCGAAGGAGCTGCACCGGCCAGTGAGAGGAAGGGCAGGTTCACGGCCTTGCTGGCGCAGGTGAAGATCGCGATCCTGGTTTCGAGGCCGGGCGTGAAGCCCTCCGAAGCGATGCGGTCGCGGACCCGGTCGTACTGTTCAAGATGCATCGGCGGCCTTCCTCCTGCGCGCGGCGCGGGGCCGCGCGGCGGTGCCCGGCCTCGGGGCGCCCGTGTGGGCCGGCAGCGGAATCGCGCGCAGGTGATCGCCCTCGCAGGGGAACCAGGGCTCCGGGGCGTGCGGGTCGTCGGCGGCGATCCAGACCGTCTGGTCGCCCGGCCAGGTGCCGGCGCGCGCATGGTCGACGAAGGCGCCGATCAGCCGCATGGTCACAGCCGGGTGCTCCAAGGTGTAGGCGTGGTAGGCATGCTGGACGATCACCAGACGCGAGCGCCGGATGCCCTTGCGGAGCACCTCGTGGCACCTGCGCGGCGTGAAGAAGTCGTACTCGCCGTTCAGGATCAGGGTCGGGCAGGCGATGTCGTCCAGCTGGCCGGTGATCGGCCGGAATTCGTTGACCGACTCCATCAAATTCTGCAGCGCGTAGAGGTCGTTGATCGCGTAGCCGCGCCGCATCATCTCGGCCATGGCGCCCTTGTTCGCCTCCAGCCATTCGTCGCTCATGTTCATCGGCATCAGCCAGCGCTGCAGCGACGGCAGGCCGATCTGCACGAGCGCCTCGTACAGCCCGCAGCCCATCTGGTAGAGTTGGGGCGGCATCTCAGCGAAGCAGCTCATCGCGATCAGGCCAGCGCAGCGCGCGGGACGCTCGCAGGCGAACTGCACCGCGACGGTGCCGCCGTAGGAGATGCCGGCGACGTAGGCGGCCTCCACCGCGAGGTGGTCGAGCAGGCCCTCGATGGTGCGCCAGTGGTCCTCGAAGCGTACCCCCAGGGCCGGCTTCGCCGAGCCGCCCTGGCCGAGCATGTCGAAGCGCATGACCCGCAGGCCCTGCCCGGCGAAATGCTTCGAGTAGCTGTCCCAAAGGCTGGAATACTGGGTGAGGCCGTTGACGAAGACGAGGACGGGGGCGCCGGGCGCGCACTCGAGCTCAAACCTGCCGGTGTGCCGACCGACCCGCGCCTCGGGCATCCCCCCGGTTCCCTCCCCGCCGACGGAAGCGAATCCGCACCGCCCCCACTAACGCTTGACAGAACGGACCTCGGGATTCAATCTGGCGTGGTAATATTGTTTCTCCAGCATAGCTAGTCGATTCCCGATGATTGCGCGGGGGACCTTGGACAGGGGGACACGATGGGTCGCATGGTAGGCGGCCGCGATTGCGCGGCGGGTGTGGTGTCGTCTGCATTGCTGATCGGAGCGCTCGCCCCACTGCCGGCCGTGGCGCAGGACGAGGCGCGCATCGCCGCGCTCGAGGCGCAGGTCCAGATGCTGATGCAGGAGATCCAGGCGATCAAGGCGGACCAGGCTGCGGTGGTGGCGGCGCCGTCGTCCGGTTTAACGCAGCAGGCGGTAGCCGCGGAGACGACCCGGGTTCCGGTCGCGCTCCAGCAGAAGATCGAGACGCCGCCCAGTCCGGGCGTTGCCGGGCATCCCTTCTACGCCACGCTGCCCGAGGGCCGGACGACGGGCGTCCTCGCCACCGGCAACGACAAGGTGCGGCTCACGTTCTCCGGCCAGATCAACCGGGCGCTGAACGTGGTGGATGACGGTGTCAGCACCGACCTCTTCCAGGTCGACAACGAGAACGCCTCGTCGCGCTTCCGCTTCCTCGGCGAGACCTCGCCGTACGCCGACACCCAGGCGCTCACGCTGTTCGAGTTCGAATGGCCGATCAACGGCTCGCTCGACGTCAGCCAGCTCGATCCGTCGGTCACCGACTCCCTGAACAAGGGCCTGAACCTGCGCCTGCTCGAGGTCGGGTTCAGCAACAACCGCTACGGATCGCTGTTCATCGGCCAGGGCTGGATGGCCTCGGACGGCACCGCCGAGGTGGACCTCTCGGGCATCACCACCCCGATGTGGTCGGGCCAGACCTTCGCCTACGGCGGCATGCTGCCGACGGCGGACGGGGGTTTCGTGCCGAAGGATCCGAGCCAGGCCCCCGACGACACGACCGATCCGTACTACACGGACCCGACGAACTTCGTCAGCGTGTTCCAGCTCGGCAACGCTCTGGACGGCCTGAGCCGCCTGGTGCGGGTGCGCTACAACACGCCGGTCTACGCCGGCTTCCAGCTGTCGGCGGCCGCCGCCACCGAGGACCGCTACGACGTGGCGCTGCGCTATGCCGGCGAGACCTCCTGGGCGCGCTTCGCCGCGGCCGCGTCGTACTGGACGGACGTGTCCGACGACGGCTACGACGGCTACACCGGCTCTGCCTCGATGATCCTGGTCAACGACACTGCATGGTGGGACGGCCTCAGCTTCACCGTGTCGGCGGCGCGGCAGGACTTCGACGCCTTTGAGAACTCGCCAACGACCTACTTCGGCAAGGTCGCGTACCAGTTCCGCATCTGGGACGTGGGGCGGACGGCGGTCGCCCTCGCCTACGGGAGCTATGACGACTTCCGGGTAGTCGATGAGGACATGCAGCTGTACGGGCTCGGATTCTCGCAGAATTTCGACGCCATCGGAACAGAAGCGTATGCCGGTCTGACCCAGTCGAGCTTCGACAACCCGGCGATCGACTACAGTGACATGACCACGCTGCAGTTCGGCGCCATGGTGCGGTTCTGATGCGAGTCTGGATCGCGGTGGGTCTCGCCGCCCTCGCGTCAGCCTGCACGGGCGTCGAGCCCGTCGATCCGCCGATGATGGGGGCGAACGAGATGCAGCCGCGTCCGGGAGCGTTCTCCGGCCCGGCCGGAGACTTCGTTGTGCTCGGCAACCGCACCTGGGAGCAGGGCAACGCGGAAGAGAAGGCGGAGGTCGGAGCGGGTCTCTGACCGCCTCGGTGCGACGCCTCGGAAGGATAGCCTGCGCGATCCGGTGCGCGGCTGGCCGCAAGGGAGGGGGATATGGGTAGGCTGATTCAGGCACTTGGGTCGCTGGCGATCGTGTGCGCGTCGCTCGCGGGGGCTTACGCGCAGGAGCAGCAGGTGCCGATAACCGCCCGCTCGGCGGTCGCCGACCTCGACTCGCTAAAGCAGACGATCGACATCCCCGACTTCCGTATCGGCGGGACCTACGACCTCGCTGATCGAGCCGCTTGGGAGAACGGCGGCGAGGGTGGCGTGACACTCGAGAGCCTCGACGCGGGGCCGCTCAAGAGCTCCTACATCGCCGTCGGTACGCCGCACGCCGGCGAAGACGGCAAGATCGACAACGCCATCGTAATCTCGAGCTACTACTCGGGCGACTCGACCAACATGTATTTCAACTGGTTCGAGGGTCAGGGCGGCAACGGCTTCTCGGGCGGCCCGCTCATCGGCCCGGGGCTGATGTTCGACACGGACCGGTTCTACGTCGTGATGACGGACGCGCTCGGGCTCTGGGGCGCCTCCAAGCCCTCCGACGGTCTCGGGCTCGAATTTCCGGCCTACACCTATTACGACATGGTGCAGGCCAACTATCGCCTGTTGGTCGACCACCTGAACGTCGGGCACGTAGTGCTCGCGACCGGCGTCTCGATGGGCGCCACGCAGTCCTACATGTGGGGGCTGATGCACCCCGAGTTCGTCTCCGCCGTGATGCCGATCGGCGGCTCGACTGCGACGGACGGCACTTCGCCGATCGCGGCCTGGACTTTCCAGAACGCCAAGGCGGCGCTTGAGTCCGACCCCACCTGGGTGGAAACGGGCGGCGACTACTACGATCTGCCGAAAGAGGAGCATCCCTCCCAGGGACCGGCCTTCCACTGGTCGATCCTGACACTGACCGGCTACGACCTTCCGTACCGCCAGTCCCAGGGCTGGGACGCGGTCAAGCCCAACATCTTCGCCTGGGACCCGCCTGAGGAGGGCTTCGGCTCGGCGGTCGACGCGCTCGGCAAGATGTTCGACGCGGTGGACCTGAAGTACCGCGTCGAGGTCGGCGAGACCCACAACATCAACGCCCTCCTGCCGGACTTCGAGCCGAGGACGCTGGTCGTCCACATCGAGAACGACCAGTGGCTGACGATCGACAAGGCGCGCGATAGCGTGGCGCTGATCCCGGGCGCCCAGCTAGCGACCGAATGGAGCCCGATCGCGCACTACGCGACCTTCAGCTCGCTGAACCGCCTCGACGACGACCCGATGGTCGCTTCGTTCCTGCACGACATCGGCATCCTGCCGACGGCGGGCAAAGTCTGCGATGCGCCGAACTACACCTCGCCGCGGGTAAATATGCGCCCCGACCCGGAGACCTCGTTCTGGCTCGACAACATGACCCACCCGTTCCCGCCGAAGTTCACCAAGGCGACCGACGAGCGCGGGGTGGAGTGGGAAATCGGCTACTTCGACGAGGTCTGCCCGGGTATCGAGAACCCCGAGACGCTCGTGATCGTGCACGGCAAGGGCGCCTTCGCCTCGCTCTACGGCTTCCTGATGAAGTTCGCGCTGGAGCAGGGCTACCGCGTCATCGCGCTCGACATGCCGCACTACGGACTCTCGGGACCCGGCAACCTCGGCAAGAACCCGGCACGCACCTTCGAGGACATGCGCTCGGCGTTCCACAGCGTGATCGTCGACCAGCTCGGCGTCGGCAAGGCCTGGTACCTCGGGCATTCCCTTGGCGGCCAGTTCGTGATGGGCTACGCGCTGAAGTATCCCGACGCGGTGCAGGGGCTGATCCTCGAGGCCCCCGCCGGCCTTGAGCAGTTTCCCAAGGCCATGACCATAGACGGCCAGGAGCTGCCGGTGTTCGACCCGGCGATCGGCGTCGACTTCGACGCCTGGAAGGCGGCCTGGGAGCCGACCGGCGCGCTCGCCGCCGAGATGAACCGCGACGAGCAGAGCGTGCGCGACTTCTTCTACTTCAAGGAGCGCGACCCGGTCACCGGCGCGGTCAGCCCGAGCTTCTTCGGCTACTTCAAGCGCGACACCGAGTACGCCCGGCTGCACACCGATCAGCGCGTTGCGATGATCTCCGGCAAACCGGCCGAGCTCGAGCAATGGGTGACCGCTTTCATCTATGATATCTACACCATCGGCTCGGAACTGAACGAGGGTGACCCGCAGAGCCTTTACAACAGGCTGACCGAGATCAAGGTGCCGATCCTTCTCGCCTTTGGCGCCCAGGAGCCATTCATCCCCTCGACCTCGCTCAATGGACTCGATGATATGGCAAACCAGGTGATCATCCCGTTCCTCGACCGGGTTGCCCGCCGCCTGCATGCGGTCGAG
>CAZYTQ010000150.1:0-7351 GCA_964650135.1 uncultured Anaerolineaceae bacterium
AGGCCCATCCGGAGGTGTTCAACATCCTCCTCCAGATCCTCGAGGACGGCCACCTCACGGACGCCAAGGGGCGCCGGGTGGACTTCCGGAACACGGTCATCATCATGACCAGCAACATCGGTGCGAAGTCCCTGCTCAAGGACACCACCCTCGGCTTCCGGCCCTCCTCGGCATCGGAGGAGCTGGAGCGCGACCGGCAGTACGACCGGATGAAGGACAAGGTCATGGAGCAGCTGAAGTCGCAGTTCCGGCCCGAGTTCCTCAACCGCGTGGATTCGTTCGTCGTGTTCCGGTCGCTCATGGTGGAGGAGATCCGCCAGATCGTGGACCTGCTGCTCCATCGTGTGCGGGAGCAGCTGCGGGCGCAGCAGATCACCCTCGAGATCAGCCAGGCCGCGAAGGACCACATCATCGCCCAGGGCTATGACGTCGACTTCGGCGCCCGGCCGCTCAAGCGCGTCATCCAGAGCTCGGTCGAGGACCCGCTGGCGGAGGCGCTGCTGCTGGGCCGATACGGTGCCGGCCAGACGGTGGTCGTGGACCGCGACCCGGATGGTGGTCTGACCCTGGAGCTGCTCGTCGAGAAGACGTAGCCCGCGTGGGCCCGCGTCGCGTCCGGCGGCGCAGCTAGACCGTGGCTCGGCCCGAGAGCCGCTACGTCTGCCAGTCGTGTGGTGCAGTGTCCGCCGCCTGGGCGGGCCGCTGCCACGTGTGCGGCACCTGGGAGTCGCTGGTCGAGACGCTCGTGCGCGCCGCGCCCCGCAGCGCCGCCCGCGTGGCCACCCGACGCGATGGCGCCACGCCCCGCCCACTGGGCGAGATGACCGGCCAGGTGCTGCCGCGTATCCCGGCGGGTATCGGGGAGGTCGACCGGGTCCTGGGGGGCGGGCTGGTGCCCGGTGCGTTGGTGCTCCTTGGCGGCGAGCCGGGCATCGGCAAGTCGACGCTCGTCCTGGAGCTCGCCGCGGGGGTCGCGCGACTCACCGGATCGGTGCTCGTCGCGACGGGTGAGGAATCGGTCGAGCAGCTCCACCTGCGCGCGGATCGCCTGGGACTCGCCGATGGCGTACCGGGCGCCGGCATCCACGTCCTTGCCGAGACCTCCGTCGACCTGGTCCTCGCCGCCGCGGACGAGCTGCGTCCCGGCCTGCTGGTCGTGGATTCGGTGCAGACCGTGACGGTCGATGGGATGGACGGGCCAGCGGGCTCGGTGGGTCAGGTGCGCGAGGCCGCGTCGCGGCTCGCGACCTGGGCGCACGCGACGGGCACACCCGTCGTGCTCGTGGGCCACGTGACCAAGGACGGCAGCCTGGCGGGGCCACGCACGCTCGAGCACCTCGTGGATGTGGTCCTCACGCTCGAGGGCGACCGATACGGTGGCCTGCGGCTCCTCCGCAGCGCCAAGAACCGCTTCGGCTCGACCGAGGAGACCGGTGTCCTGGAGATGACCGGCGAGGGGCTGCGGGACGTCGCCGACCCGGCGCGGGCGTTCCTCGGCGGTGACAGGGCCGTCGCGGAGCCCGGTGTCATCGTCGCGGCGACCCTGGAAGGCAGCCGGCCCGTGCTGGTGGAGGTGCAGGCGCTCGTGGCACCCGCCGGCATCGGCGTGCCGCGACGTGCGCTCGTGGGGCTACCCGCCGATCGACTGGCGCTGCTCGTCGCGGTGATGGGCCGTCGGTGTGGCCTGGACATCGCGCGCCACGACCTGTATCTGGGCCTCGCGGGTGGCGCCACGATCGACGAGCCAGCACTCGACCTGCCGGTCGCGCTCGCCCTGGCCTCCACGGCGCGGGACCGGGCCGTGGACAGTGCCACGGTGGCTTGTGGCGAGGTGACCCTGCTGGGTGGCCTGCGGCCGGTGCGAGGCCTCGAGCGGCGGCTCCGGGAGGCCGCGCGGCTGGGCTTCCGACGCGCGATCGTGCCGGCCGGCGACGAAGCGGATCGGCTGGGTGGCGGCGTGGCGGGCGCCGCCGGCCACCGCCTCGCGGTGGTCGCCGTGCCGACGCTCCGCGAGGCGCTGGAGGTCACCCTGGGGGAGCCGATGGGACGTGATCCGGTACCACTGGGGTAGGGTGTTCCGCGGGGACGTCTGGTAGCCTCGCGGGGTATGGACCGCTTCGTGCGACTGCTCGGTGGCAGCCTCGGGCTCATCGTCGCCATCGCGCTCGCGGGCGTGGCGGACTGGGGCTCCGTCTTCGCCGGCACACCGGGAGGCTTCGGCCTGCTCCTGCTCTGGCTCGTGGCCTGGGTGGTGGCGGGCTACCTCATCCTGCCGCACATCACGGTCCAGCCCGCCCACCGCATCATCGAAGGGGTCGCGGACCTTTCCGCGGGCGAGTTCGTGGCGGCCGTCATCGGCCTCACGGTCGGCCTGTTCCTGGGCATCCTGCTGGGCCTGCCGCTGTCCAACTTCCCCGACCCGCTCGGCTGGCTGCTGCCGCTGGGCGTGTCCGTGGTCCTGGGCCTGGGCATGATGGGACTCACGGTGGCCAAGCGTGAGGACCTGCTGGCGGCGGCTCGCGAGGCCGGATTGCTGCGCACCCCGGAGGGCCGCGTGGCCACCGAGGGCGAGGTGCCGGGACCCCCGGTCTATGTCGACACCAGCGCCATCATCGATGGCCGTCTCGTGGACGTGGTGGCCTCCGGCTTCCTGGGAGGCACGCTCGTGGTCCCCCGGTTCGTGCTCGGCGAGCTCCAGCACATCGCGGATGACGAGGACACGTCCCGGCGCACCCGGGGACGGCGAGGCCTCGACGTGCTGTCGGTGCTCCAGAAGGACCATCGGGTCGAGCTCGACCTGTCGGACGAGGACGCCCCGGATGTCAAGGCGGTGGACGCCAAGCTGGTCGCGCTCGCGCGGGCCCATGGGGGCGCCGTCCTGACCACCGACTACAACCTCAACCGGGTCGCCCAGCTCCAGGGTGTGCGTGTGATGAACCTCAACCAGCTCGCCAACGCCATGAAGCCGGCCTTCCTGCCGGGGGAGGCGTTGCGTGTCAAGGTCATCCAGGAGGGGAAGGAGCCCGGTCAGGGTGTCGGGTATCTCGATGACGGCACCATGATCGTGGTCGAGGGTGGCAGCTCGTTCCTCCAGCGGGAGCTCGAGGTGCATGTCACCCGGGTGCTCCAGACGGTGGCCGGTCGGATGGTCTTCGCGCAGCCTGTCCACGGCACGACCTGATCCGCGGCGGCCAGCCGAGCAGGGACCGTGCTGCCTGCTGCACACTGAGGACATGACCCCCCAGTCCGGCGGTTTCGCCGATGCCGTGATCGTGGCTGCCGGTGCCGGTCTGCGCATGGGCGGTGTGGACAAGGGTGCCCTTGACCTCGGCGGACGGCCGATGCTGCGCTGGGCGGTCGAGCGGATGCGCGCCGCCCGGTGCGTCCAGCGGGTGGTGGTGGTGACCGCGCCCGACCGGGTCGCGGTGGTGCGCGCCCAACCCTGGCTCACGCCGATCGACCGGGTCGTGGCGGGTGGTGCGCGGCGCCAGGACTCGGTCACCAACGGGGTGCGCGCCTCGGATGCGGGGATCGTCCTGGTCCACGATGCGGCACGGCCGCTCGCCTCGCCCGGTCTGGCGGACCGCGTGGCAGCAGCGGCTGCCGAGCACGGCGCGGCCATCCCGGTGCTGCCGGTGGCCGACTCGCTCAAGCAGGCGGCGGACGGCGTCGTCATGGGCAGCGTGGAGCGGGCCGGGGTCGTTCGCGCACAGACGCCCCAGGGGGCACGCCGGTCCTTGCTGCTCGCCGCCCTGGAGGCCCACGCAGGCGGTCGGGAGATCTTCGGGGATGAGGCGGAGGTGCTCGCCCGCGATGGCGTGCGGGTGGTCACCGTGGCTGGCGAGTCGGGCGCGCTCAAGGTGACCGAGCCGGCGGACCTGGAGGTGTTGCGGACCCACCTGGCCGCGAGTCGCAGCCTGGGTTGGGGCTCGGACAGCCATCCGTTCGGGCCGCGCGACGGACTGCGACTGGGTGGCATCGAGATCGCTGACGCACCCCGGCTGCACGGTCACTCGGATGGGGACGTGGCGCTCCATGCCGTGTGTGGTGGCCTCCTGGCGGCCGCCGGCCTGGGCGACCTTGGCCGGCTCTTCCCGGCGGGCGAGGCACGCACCCGGGATATCGACAGCCGGGAGCTGCTGGTCTCGGTCATCGAGCGTCTCCGCGCGATGGGGATCCACGCGGTCGCGGCCGACGTGACCATCACGGGAGCCCGGCCACGTCTCGGTGCCGGGCGTCTGGACGCGATGCGTGCCACCATGGCCAGTCTGCTGGGGATCGAGCCGGATCGGGTGGTGGTCGCCGCCTCGACGGGCAACCTGTCGGGCGATGCAGGAGCGGGCCGGGTGATCTCGGCGACCGCGCTGGTGGAGGTGGCGAGGTCGTGAGCCTGTGGTTCCGGAACACGCTGGGTGGGGCGCTCGAGGAGTTCGTGCCGCTCGATCCGGCGAACGTGCGGATGTACTCCTGTGGACCGACCGTCTATGCGCCGGCCCATGTGGGCAACTTCCGGAGCTTCGTGTTCGCGGACCTCGTCCGACGGTATCTGGGCTGGAAGGGCTATCACGTCACCTGGGTCATGAACATCACGGATGTCGACGACAAGATCATCCGGGGAGCCGCGGCCGAGGGCGTCAGCATCGGTGAGCTCTCGACACGCTACACCGAGGGGTTCCTGGCCGACATGACGCGGTTGCGCATCACGAGCCCCGACGTGCTGCCGCGCGCGACCGAGCACATCGAGGAGATGGCCACGCTCATCGCGACACTCATCGAGCGGGGTCACGCGTACACCGCCGAGGACGGCTCGGTCTTCTTCAGCATCGGCTCGTGGCCGGCCTACGGCACCCTCGCGCGTCTCGATCCGTCGGCCCAGCGGGTCGGCCAGCGCGTGGAGGCCGACGAGTACGACAAGGACGATGTGCGCGACTTCGCGCTCTGGAAGGCGGCCCGCGAGGGCGAGCCCAGCTGGTCGACACCCATCGGGGAGGGGAGGCCGGGCTGGCACATCGAGTGTTCGGCCATGAGCATGCGCTACCTCGGCCCCAGCTTCGACATCCATACGGGTGGTATCGACCTGGTCTTCCCGCATCACGAGGACGAGATCGCGCAGTCCGAGGCGGCGACGGGGCAGCCGTTCGTGCGCACCTGGCTCCACTGCGACCACCTGCGGATGGGCGGCGAGAAGATGGCCAAGCGCACGGGCCGACTGCTCCGACCCGCCGAGGCCTACACCCAGGGCTGGTCGCCGCGCGCCCTGCGCTATGCGCTCCTCGCGGCCCACTACCGCGCGCCGCTCGAGTTCAACGAGGAGTCGCTGGTCGCGGCCACGGCCGCCGTCGAGCGACTGTCGACGGTGCTCGCCGCGCTCGATGCCTATCGGGAGACGCGGGCGGATGACCCGGGCGTGGCACAGGTGCTCGAGGCGGCCCACGATGCCTTCGAGACGGCCATGGATGACGACCTGTCCATCGCGCCGGCGCTCGCGGCAGTGTTCGACCTCGTGCGGGACCTCAACCGGCGTATCAGCGACCGGAGCATGTCCACGGATGACGCACGACGCGCGGCCCAGGAGCTTCGTGACATCGACCAGGTGCTCGCGGTCATGACCCCCGACGAGGCGATCGACGCACGGCCGACGGCCGAGGTGATGGGACTGCTCGAGGAACGCGCCACGGCGCGTGCGACCCGGGATTGGGCACGATCGGATGCGCTGCGCGACCAGCTCGCGGCGATGGGCATCCTGGTCGAGGACACCCACGATGGCCAGCGCTGGCGGATCCAGGAGGGACACGATGGCACGGCCTGAGCAGGGACCACGACGCGAGGGGCCCGACGAACGGCCACGAGGGCCCCAGCGCAGCGGTGGGCCCCGCCCCGGTGGACCTCGCCCCGGGGGCTTCCGGCCCGACGGACCCCGCCCCGGTGGACCTCGCCCCGGGGGCTTCCGGCCCGACGGACCTCGCCCCGGTGGACCTCGCCCCGGGGGCTTCCGGCCCGAGGGCCCACCTTCCGACCGACCTCGACCGGGCGGCTTCCGGGAGTGGAGCGACCAGGGGGATCACCGGCCGACCGAGCCGTGGCGTGACGCTCGTGCTGGTGTGCCCCACGGCGAGGATCCGCCGCGGATCGGTGGCCGCATCCGACGGATGGACCAGGACGATGCACCTCGCGACCCCGACCGGGGCGCGCCGCCGTGGGAGCGCGCGGCTCGTCCACCAGACGACCCACGCGACAGGCGCCCTGCGCAGGGGGATCAGCGCCGAGAGCCCGGCAGCGACGCGGATGCGCGACCGCCCAGGACACCGTTCCGCTCGTCGCGGGACGGGTCACGGCCCGGTGGTCGTGAACGCTACCAATCCGACCGGCCGTGGGAGCGCCGTGCCGGTGGCCCCGATCGACGTCCCCGACCACCCGTCGTCGTCGCGGGCGTCGATGCACCCGAGCAGCTCGCGGAGGGCGAGGATCTCGTGGCGGGTCGCCGCCCCGTGGAGGAGGCGTTCGCTGCACGACGACCCGCCCGTCGCCTGCTGGTGGTACCCGACCGCCGCGCCGCGCTCGAGGCGCTCGTGCTGCACGCGACCGCGCTGCGCATCCCCGTCGTCGAGGTGGAGGGCGGCAGTCTCACGGCGCTGACCGGCTTCGACGGTCACCAGGGGATCGCACTCGTCGTGGAGCCTCGGCGCTGGGCGACCCTCGACGAGGTGCTGGCGCGCGCCCGGGAGCGTGGTGAGCCGCCGTTCGTGCTGGTCCTCGACTCGCTCGAGGACCCCCAGAACGTGGGCACGCTGCTCCGGAGCGCAGAAGCGTGTGGGGTCCACGGGGTCGTGTTCCCGACGCGCCGCTCGGCACCCATCGGACCCGCCGCCATCAAGGCCTCGGCAGGTGCCGTGGAGCATCTCCTCCTGGTGCCGCTCGATGATCTGGGTGGTGGCCTCGCCGAGCTGCATGGCCGGGGCCTTCGGCTGGTGGGCGCCGACGAGTCCGCCTCGCTGTCGTTCCGTGACGCGGACCTGCGGGGCCCGTTGGCGCTCGTCGTCGGCAGCGAGGGCCGCGGCATCGCGGGCCATGTGCGGCGACGGCTGGATCTCGCGGTGCGGATCCCGATGCGCGGTCGGGTCGGGTCGCTCAATGCCTCGGTGGCGGGCTCCGTGCTGCTGTTCGAGGCGGCGGGCCAACGGCCCGCCCCGATGGGCGAGCTCGGCGTGCCCGTCGCGGCACATCCGCCGCTGGAGCCCGAGACGGCCGTGGTGGTGGACGACGACATGCCGATCGCAACCGACCCCCCGGCCGAGCCCGACCCCCCGGCCGAGCCCGACCCCCCGGCCGAGCCCGACCCCCCGGCCGAGCC
>CAZYTQ010000151.1:0-1170 GCA_964650135.1 uncultured Anaerolineaceae bacterium
CCTGCCACATCCTCCGCCGCGTCGAGCATCGCGAGCGCCGCCGTGGCACCCAGACGCCACGCGTGGCTGGCAGCCAGCCCGGCGGGCCGGAACCCGACCGAGACCAGCAGCGCGGCGCCGATCGGCGCGGTCCAGGTGCGGCCGAGTCGACCTCGACCATCCGTCTGCTCATCGGCGACCGCGACGAGCACCTCCGGCGCGCCGTCATCCAGCCAGCCGCGGACGATGGGCTGGGTGGAGGGGACCCTGGCATATCGCTCCAGCCGCGTGACGAACGGGCGGACCGGGGACGGATCGGACACGCCCCGACGATAGCGCGCCGCGGAGGAGGCGGTGAGCGCGGCGGGTCGACCACGGACCCGCGAGGCGGTCAGGACGCGAGACGTGCTCCGCTGTCGGTCGTCTCGGGCTCCTCCAGGCGGAACGCGGCGTGGAGCGCGCGCGCCGCGTCCTCCACCTGGTCCTCGGCGATGATGCAGGTGATGCGGATCTCCGAGGTGGAGATCATCTCGATGTTGACGCCCGCGTCCGCGAGCGCACCGAACATCCGGGCCGCGTAGCCGGGCGTGTTGCCGATGCCCGCGCCGATGACGGACACCTTGGCCACGGCGGCATCGGTGGTCATGTCCGCGAACCCCAGGTCGCGCACGATGGGATCGAGCAGCCGGCGCACCTTGGCGAGGTCCACCGCGGGCACCGTGAACGACAGGTCGGTCGTCCCGGCGTGACCCACGTTCTGGACGATGAGGTCGATGTTGATGCCCGCCTCGGCCATGGGGTCGAACACGGCGCGCGCGATGCCCGGCCGGTCCGGCACCCCGACCAGGGTCACCTTGGCGACCTTGCGGTCGAGCGCCAGGCCGCGCACCTTGTCGCGGATCTCCATGGGGTCAGCCTCCTGGATGAGCGTGCCGGGGTGGTCGGAGAAGGTCGAGCGGACGGCGATGACGACGCCATTGACCCAGCCCAGCTCCACCGCCCGGGTCTGCATGACCTGGGCACCCTGGTGGGCGAGCTCGAGCATCTCCTCGTAGCCGATGACCGGCAGGAGCCGGGCGTCCGGGACGACGCGCGGATCGGTCGTGAAGATCCCTTCGACGTCGGTGTAGATCTCGCGGGCGGCCGCGTCGATGGCCGCGGCCAGCGCGACCGCGGTGGTGTCCGAGCCGC
>CAZYTQ010000151.1:1180-7315 GCA_964650135.1 uncultured Anaerolineaceae bacterium
CCGAAACGACTCGTCGGTGGCGCCCTGGAAGCCCGCCACGATGACCACCTTGCCGGCCGCGATCTCATCCCGGACCCGGACCGGGTCGACATTGGCGATGCGGGCCCGGCCATGTGAGGAGTCGGTGCGGATGCCCGCCTGGGCGCCCGTCAGCGAGATGGCCGGCACACCGATCGCCTGGAGCGCCATCGCCACCAGGGTGCCGCTCATGTGCTCGCCGGTGGCGAGCAGCAGGTCCATCTCGCGTGGGTCCGGGTCATCGGTGATGCGCGCCGCGAGGTCGAGCAGGTGGTCCGTGGTGTCGCCCATGGCGCTCACGACGACGACGAGGTCGGAACCGGCCGTGCGCTCGCGCGCGATGCGCCGGGCCACATGACGGATGCGGTCCGCGTCCGCGAGGGACGAACCGCCGTACTTCTGGACGACGAGCTGGGACATGCGCCCGATCATACCCAAGGCGACCGATCGGCCCCGGCGGCGGACGGCGGGCGCAGCGCGTGTGCCGCTGATCCGACGGGTCGGCGCACCCGCGGCCGCGTCGGTGGCGGGCGCGCAGCGGGTGTACCGCTGACGGGCGGGTCCGCCCGGCCTGGGGCCGAACGGGCCCGAGGACCTGGTCACGGCAACACGGGCCTGGCAGGACCGGATCGCAGGTCGAAGCGCACACCCAGCACTTCACACGCTCGGAACCTCGGTCGCTGCCGCGACCAGAGGCAACCGCCCCTCGCCTCGCCCGGTGCCATCGGTTCTGGTTGACATGACCCTTACTCGTGTGCCACGGTTCGGGTCGATATGACGAGAACCAGATCGCGACCCAGCGCCACCGGGCGTCGACCGGACGAAGCGTCACCGGTCGGCTACGACCCGCGGGCGTTCCCGGCCTTCGCGGTGACGGTGGACGTCGTGATCTTGACGCTCCACGAGGGTCGTCTCCATGTCCTGCTCATCGAGCGCGGCGAACAGCCCTTCCAGGGCGCCTGGGCGGTGCCCGGTGGCTTCAAGCGGCCCGCGGAGACCCTGGACGAGGCCGCCGCGCGTGAGCTCGCCGAGGAGACCGGGGTCGATGCCGCTCCCCTCCTCCGCCAGTTCGGTGCCTACGGCGACCCCGACCGCGACCCGCGCATGAACGTGGTCACGGTGGGCTACCTCGCCGTGCTGCGGGATGTGCCACGCCCGGTCGCGGGCACGGATGCGGCGGCTGCGGCGCTGGTGCCCGTCACCGACGTGCTGGAGGACCGCCGAGCCCTCGCCTTCGACCACGCGCGCATCGTGCGGGACGCGGTCGACCGGGTACGCGTCGAGCTGGAGGTCTCCGGGCTCGCGACCGCATTCGTCGGCGACACCTTCACGCTCGCCGAGCTGCGGACCGTCTACGAGGCGATCTGGGACATCCACCTGGACGCGGCCAACTTCCGACGCAGCGTCGTGGACCCCGCGTGGGTGGTCCCCACGGGACATCGGACGCGACCAGGGCCAAGTGGCGGACGACCTGCCGAGCTGTACCGACCCGGCGATGCATGGCGGACCGGTGGTCCCCTGCATCGCTCGCCCCGACCCACCCATCGAAGGAGTCCGACATGAAGGCAGCCGTCCACGACCGATACGGCCCACCAGAGGTCCTGCGCATCGAGGACGCGCCCGAGCCGGTCGCCGGGCCGGGCGAGCTGATCGTGCGGGTGCATCGATCGACCATCAACCGCACCGACTGTGGCTTCCGCTCAGGGGATCCCATCATCGTCCGCGCCTTCTCGGGTGTCCGGGGACCCCGCCGGCGGGTGCTCGGCAACGAGTTCGCAGGTGTGGTGGACGCGGTGGGGCTCGGCGTCACGCGCTTCGCCGTGGGTGACCGCGTGTTCGGCGTCGACCAGGATCGCTTCGGCAGCAACGCGGAGCTGATGGTGACCCGCGAGACCGCACCCATCGCGACGATGCCCGACGACATGACCGTCGACGACGGCGCCGCGATGTGCGACGGCTTCATCCTCGCCCATACCTGTCTCACGGGCGGGAAGGTCGGGGCCGGGACCCGGTTGCTCATCTACGGCGCGACCGGGTCGATCGGGACCGCCGCGGTGCAGCTGGCCCACGCATGGGGCGCCCACGTCACCGCGGTCGCCGACACCGATACGCTGGAGCTGGTGCGTTCGCTGGGCGCGGATGAGGTCATCGACCGCCACGCCCAGGACTTCACCCGGCTGGGCCGGCAGTGGGATGTCGTGTTCGACGCGGTGGGCAAGCTCTCGTTCGCCCATTGTCGGCGCGCGGTCGTCAAGGGCGGACCGTATGTGACCACGGACCTCGGCCGGTTCTGGCACGTACCGCCGCTGGTGCTGCTGACCGCGGTCACCGGCCGGCTCGGCACGCAGCGGACCCTGTTGCCCCTGCCCACGTATCGCCAGTCGCACGTCGGGGAGCTGCGGCAGCTCTGGGTGGAGGGCCGGTACCGGGCGGTCATCGATCGGCACTACCCACTCGCGGACATCGTCGAGGCGACACGCTACGTCCAGGCCGGCCAGAAGATCGGCAACGTGCTCATCGACGTGACGGACTGACCGATGGGGCGACGAGTGGCTCGAGTGCGAGACGCGACCGTGGATGCCGTGCCACGGTGGCCCGGCGAGCGGCTCCTCCCGGAGCGGTTCCGTGGCTTCGATGCGAACGGCGATCGACGGACCGACCATCCGGAGCGCATCCGGCCCAGCGACTTCGCCGGCGGCGCGGAGGCGGCATGGACCGAGGCCATCGCGACCTACTGCGCCTTCCTGTGGGATCTGGGCTACGAGCTGACGTCCGTCTTCTTCCACTTCAGGGGTGGCGGCATCCGTCTCGAGGGCCCACGCGGCTGGATCAGGTTCGGGTCCGGGGACGACTTCGAGAGCATGGACGCGACCGTGGGACTCGATGGGGTCGTCCGGGCCATCGATGAGCTGCCTGGTGCCGTGGTCGGGCCGATCATGCAGATGTCCGGCGGGGATCCCTTGTCCGATGCATACATCGATCGGCGTGTCACCGAGTGGGCCGAGACGCTCCGTCGGAACATCGACCTCCGCCGGTAGGCACCCTGGCTGACATCATCTGGGGGAGGATGTCGGATATCGCCATCACCGATCGTCAGAGGGGTGTCGCGGGAGTCGCGACGACCACGCCGCGGTGATGCGGCCACGAACGGAGGCTGAGATGCGGTTCATGATGCTGGTGTGCGTCGACGAGGACCACACGGAGGCGGACGCTGCCGCTGCGCCGAGCCTGGCGGACTGGGACACGACCATCGAGGCCCACGGCGAGTGGGTCATCGGCGACCGGCTCCGGCCGACGGAGGAGGCCCGCACGGTGCGGGTGCGGGGCGGCGAGCTGCTGGTGACCGACGGCCCGTACACCGAGAGCAAGGAGTGGATCGCCGGCTTCGACGTGCTCGAGGCGCCGGACATCGACGCGGCGGTCGCGATCGCGGCGGGCCATCCGATGGCCTACCAGGGCCGCATCGAGGTCCGCGCGTTCTGGCCCTTCGGTCCCGGCGAGCGACCCTGATGCGCTATCTCATGTTCGTGTGCGGCGACCCGGACCACACGGCCGCCGATGCCGCCGAGGCGCCGGACATCGAGGACTGGTTCGCCGCGGCCGCGGTCACGGGTGCCTACCGCCAGGGCATCCGCCTCCAGCCCACGGACGACGCGACGACGGTGCGTGTCCGGGATGGGCAGCTGCTGGTCACCGACGGCCCGTTCACCGAGTCGAAGGAGTGGATCGCGGGTGTCGCGGTCCTCGAGTGCGCGGACCTGGACGAGGCCATCGAGCTGGCGGCGAGGAACCCCATGGCGTGGGAGGGCCGCATCGAGCTGCGACCCATCCATTCCATGGGCGGGCCGGACGACTGAGCACCCCGTCGGAGGTCGCGGTGGTGGTCGCGGCCACCGTCGCGACCGAACGGCTGGGGATCGTGGCCGGCCTCATCCGCACGACCCATGACTGGGAGCTCGCCGAGGACAGCGTCCAGGACGCGGTCGAGCGAGCGCTCCAGCGATGGCCCGTGGATGGCATCCCGGCCAACCCCGGCGGCTGGCTCCGGGTGACCGCCCAGCGACGTGCGACCGATGTGCTGCGTCGCCGGCGCGTCGAGCAGGACGCGGTGGCGGAGGTGGAGGCGATGACGGGAACGACCGCTCCTCGCCCGGACCCGGAGGACGAGGGCCCCTATGGCGATGACCGGCTGCGGCTGCTGTTCGCCTGCTGTCATCCCGCGCTGCCGTTGGGAGGACGGGTCGCCCTGACGCTCCGGACGGTGCTCGGTCGGTCGATCCGGGACATCGCCCGGGTGTTCCTTGTCAGCGAGGCCACGATGAGCCAGCGCATCCTGCGCACCCGCACGAAGATCGAGCACGCGGGCATCAGCCTGCGCGTCCCCGAGCCCCATCGACTGCCGGAGCGGATGGCGGGCGTGCGGACGGTGCTCTACCTCCTGTTCACCGACGGCTACCCGACCACCGACGCCGACCCGCTGCGGGACGAGGTGGCGCGGGAGGCGATCGACCTCGCGGGCCTGGTGTCCAGGCTGCTCCCCGATGATGACGAGACGCACGCGCTGCGGGCACTGATGCTGCTCCAGCAGTCCCGGCGCGCGGCCCGGACCGACGACGCCGGCGAGCCGTTGACGATGGACGAGCAGGACCGCTCCCGCTGGGACCAGGGAGCCATCGCGGACGGGCTGGATGCGCTCGAGCGGGCACGAGCGACCGGCCGACCCGCCGGACCGTATCGACTCCAGGCGGAGATCGCGGCGCGGCATGCGACGGCGCCGACCGCCGCCGAGACCGACTGGGCGGCCATCGTGGTGCTGTTCGACGAGCTGCTGGCATTCCAGGCATCGCCCGTGGCAGCCCTCAACCGCGCCGTGGCGGTCGCGTTCCGGGACGGGCCGATCGCTGGACTCGAGGCACTCGATGCGGTCATGGCCGCGGGCGGTGCCCATGATGTCGCTCTCGTCACCACGATCCGGGCGGACCTCCTGCGTCGAGCCGGCCGCTTGGACGACGCTCGGACGGCCTTCCGCGAGGCACACGCCCTGACACCCGACGGCCCCGAGCGACGACTCCTGGCCCGACGACTCCGGGAGCTCGGCGCAGACCGATCAGCCGGGATCGACGACGCGGGCCCCGGTGCTCCGCGGTCGGACGACGACCGATCGGCCTGACAGGTCGGCCTGTGCCGCCGCCTCGGCCATCGCCTGGCCGACCACCGCGGCACGGCCCGGATCATCCGCGAACGCGATGACCGTGGATCCTGCGCCGGACATGCAGGCACCCAGCGCCCCGGCGGCCCGTGCCGCGCCAACGACGACGGGCAGCTCCGGGTAGACCGCCTTGGCTCGATACGGCTCGTGGAGCCGGTCGTCCGTGGCGCCGGCGAGCAGGTCCAGCCGACCGATCGCGAACGCGGCCACGGCCAGCGCGGCGGCACCGGTGTTGTGCACCGCGTCCGCGAACGGCACCTGCGTCGGCAGCGCGGCGCGCATCGCGGCCGTGGAGAGTGGCCTGTCCGGGATGAACAATGCGGCCACGAGCGCGGTCGGCACGTCCAGCCGGACGGCCCGCGCGTCTCCCGCCGCGTGGCTCACGACCACGAACCCGCCCAGGATGGCGGCCGCGGCGTTGTCCGCGTGACCCTCCGCACGGCAGGCAAGGTTCAGCAACCGGTCGTCGTCCAGCGGTCGGCCGGTGAGCGCGGCGGCGGCCACGAGACCTGCCACGGTCGCCGACGCGGACGAGCCGAGTCCCCGCGACAGCGGGATACGGTTGTGCATCGTGATCCGGAGACCCAGGGTCGCCGGATCGGCGCCCAGCTCGGCCAGGCCCATCCGGAGCGCGTGGGTGAATCGGTCGGTGCCGGTGGCATCGAGCTGCCCCTCGCCCTCGCCCTGCACCGTCAGCTCCAGGGACCCCGGTCCCTCGACCACCTCGACGGTCATCCGGTTGGACAGGTCGAGCGCCAGGGCCAGGCAATCGAAGCCCGCGCCCAGGTTCGCCGTGGTGGCAGGCGAATCGATCGTCACCCGCGTCCGCGCGAGCACGCTCATGGGCCGGACGGACCGGCGGGCATGGCGGGAGGGCCGCCGGGCATGGCGGGAGGGCGAGCGTGGAT
>CAZYTQ010000152.1:0-7270 GCA_964650135.1 uncultured Anaerolineaceae bacterium
TGGAGCCCGGGCCCCTGCGACGGGGCGCTGCCGCCCGGCTCCGACCCCGGGATGCGGCTCCTGTTGACCGCCATCACAGTGGATCGGGATGCGTCCGGGGATGGCTTCCCGGGATCGCCATGAGGGCGCATCATCGGTGACACATGACCGACCCGAACGCCGACGATCCCGCACCCACCGGACCCCCTCCCGCACGGGACCGGAGCGCCCAGGTCCGCGACCACCTCGCCAACGAGCGGACGCTGCTCGCATGGCAGCGCACGGCGCTCGCGCTCATGGGCATCGGCTTCCTGGTCGACCGCTTCGCCTTCGAGGACGCCGCGGGCCGGGAGCTGCCGGGCGCCGTGCTGGGACTCGGGCTCATCGCGGTCGGGGCGGCGGCATCGGTGGCGGGCGTCGTGCGCTTCCTGCGCACCGAGCGTGACATCGACCAGGCCAGCTATCGGCCGAGCGTGCTCGCCCATGTCCTGCTGGCGGGGGCCATCGTCGCGGGCGCCGTGCTGCTCGTCGTGTTCCTGCTCATCGGCAGCAGCGCCTGAACCCTCGTCGTGTTCCTGCTCATCGGCAGCAGCGCTTGGCCCGATGACCGCACGCGGGCCAGCGGCAGCGGGTCGCGCTCGGGCCTCCGGACCAGCGAGAAGTCCCATAGGCGACCGACCCATCGGGTCCCTGCCACGGGGACCACGTACCACGGACCATCGGTCACATGCCCGAACCGCCCCGGACCCTCCGATACGACGGCCTGTTCCCGTCCCAGTCGCACGATCGCTTCGAGGCGGATGCGGCCCAGGCCGCCCGCAACGACTGGTACCCCGAGTCGCAGACATGGTCCGGCACCGAGCTCCAGGTCACCTATGTCCACGATCCGGGCCGTCGCGCCCGCGAAGCGGCCGCAGCAGCGGCCGTCAGCACGCCAGCGGGTCGCTCGAAGGACCTCATCGACGTCAGCGAGCGGGGCGGCAGCTGGGGCTGGGGCTCCGCGCCGGGTCGCATCATCGCGGGTCTGCTGGTGGGTGTGGTGGTGGTGGCCATCGCCGGCATGACCATGGCGGGCATGGGGATGTTCGACCATGCGCCGGTCCCCACGCGGCCACCGGCCGTCATCGTGCCGGTCGTCAACCTGGGCCCGCGCGCAGACGCCATCGCCGTCCTGGGATCGCTCGGCTTCACCGGTGACATGGACGTCCTGCCCGACGGCCGCGAGCGCTGGCTGGGCACCAGCCCGACGGGAGCGGTCGCAGAGGCCATCGGCCCGGAGGCCGGCATCGCCGAGGTGTCGCTCAGCGTGCCGCCCGGGACCGATGCCGCCACGGCCGGGACGCTGCTGGGCTTCCTCACCCGGTTCGGGCCCGAGACCCGCGACTGGTTCGGGGAGGGTGCGAGTCTCGGCCAGGTGCATCGGCTCGCGACGACCGAGCGCCGGTTCGGTGACCTCATCGCCGAGGTGACCGACGCGACCGACGCGACCGACGCGACCGGGCCACGGCTGCGCTACGCGATCCGGGCGGCCACGTCCACGGACGACCGCGTCCCCCGGGCCCGCCTCGTGGCCCCGGAGGGCCGCAGCACGCCCGCGCGTCGCTTCAGCGATGGTGCGTGGCAGGTGGGCCGGGACGTGGCCGCGGGCACGTACCGCGCGAGCGGCGGCGTCGGCTGCTACTGGGCGCGCCTGGGCGGCCTGGATGGGAGCATCGGCGCCATCATCGACGATGGCCTGAAGAGCGGTAGCCCGACCGTGACCATCAAACGTTCGGACGAGGGGTTCGAGACCCAGGGCTGCGGGGTCTGGTCGCCCCGATAGGCTGGCTCACGGCCAGGCCGGCGTCCCAGGGACCCGGCATGCACGGACACCCAGCAGTCGCGACAGCCGATGGCGATGCGCGGACACCGCGCGATAGGTCGCGTCCACCACCCGATCGATGACCGGCAGCCGCCCCACGATAGCCAAGGGACGCGTCACCGGGATCCGCTCGAGGACCTGCATCCATGCCGCCCCGCCGACCGACCATCGGCCCTGGCGATCCACCACGTGCATCGAGGCCAGCAGCGTGTCGAGCGGTGGCGCACCCGGGATGCCCCCGGCCGCTCGCTGGAGGGGCGACAGCCGGAGGGCTCGACCATGGTCGAGCCACAGGAGCACCCGGGCGCTGTGGGTGCAGAACCCACAGTCGGCGTCATACAGGACCGTCAGCCGGTCATCGCGTGGCGTCCGGGCATCGCCGGCGCCGGGTCCACGGATCGTCATACTCGCTACTCCTTGGTAACGAGTATCGACCACGGCAGGCGGACCGTCAAGCGTCGAGGGACGCTTCGAGGATGGCCACGAGGTCCGGTTCGGCGACCGGCCGCGGGCTGACGGCCAGGAGTCGCTGCTGCTGCCACGCCCCGGCGGCGAGTGCCGGCACATCGGCCGCCACGAACCCAAGGGCACGCAGGCCCAGCGGGACACCGAGATCCGCGCACAGTGCCCTGATGACGTCCGGCAGCGCATCCGGTCCCGTGGCGTCATCGGTGCCGCCGAGGAGCCGAGCCGCGAGCTCGTGCCGGGTCGGGTCGGCTGCCCAGGTGAACCGGAACACGGCGGGTGCCGTGGCCGCGACCGCGCGACCGTGGGGCACGAACGGATCGTCCCCGGGGTACCCCGCCTCGGCGTGGGTGCGGACCATGCCCGCGATCGGGTAGGCGCACGCGTGCGCCAGATGGACCCCCGCGTTGCCGAAGCCCATACCCGCGAACGTGGCGGCGCGCATCATGCCGCTTCGGGCATCGAGGTCATGCGGCGCGTCGACGGCGCGTCGGAACCATCGGTCGAGCAGGCGGATCGCCTCCACGGCCCATACGTCCGCGACCGGGTTCGCGCCCTGGTAGGCCGGCCGTCGTGCGGGATCCAGGGCACGTGGCCGGCCGTCGAAGGGGATCGCCGTCCAGGACTCGAGGGCGTGGCACAGGACATCCAGACCGCTCGCGATGGTGACCGCACGCGGCAGCGAGCGGGTCACGGCCGGGTCCACGATGGCGAGCCGGGGGCGGATGGCGGGATGGCTGATGCCCGCCTTCACATGCAGCGCCCGGAAGTCGAACACGCACACGGGCGTCGATTCGGCTCCCGTCCCGGCGGTCGTGGGCACCGCGATGAGCGGCAGCGGCGGGGCCGTCGGCGTGACGCCGCGCCCGATGGGTGGCGCCACGTGGTCGAGCACCTCGCCCGGGTTGGTCGCGAGCAGCGACATCGCCTTGGCGGTGTCGATGGAGGACCCACCCCCGACCGCGACCAGGCCATCCACCCGTCGGGCCCGGATCCACGCCACGGCCTCTGCAGCCGACACGTCCGTGGGCTCCACGTGGACGCCCTCGAACCGGACGACCTCGAGGCCGACCGCCGTCAGGGCTCGCTCGACTTCCGGCGTGATGCCTGCGGCGACGACACCGGGGTCGGTCACGACCGCGATCCGTCGGAGGCCGAGCGCGAGCGCATGATGACCCGTCTCGTCGATGGCACCGATGCCGAAGACGAGCGGCGGCGCGCTCCAGCCGAAGACCGACTCGCGGGCGTCCGGCGCCGTCGGGACGCGGTCTGTCGGTCGGTGGTCCATCCGTTCGTCCCCCTGCCATCGCGTGCCGGCTGCGGGTCCGCCACGCTGTCGGTCCGATGGGCGCCCCTGGGTGGGGCGTTCCGGCGGGCTCTGCTAGCCTGCCATCGTCGACCAGTGGTTGCACGTGATCACAGATCACACAGTGAGGTACGCCATGTCAGAGCCCGGTGCAGGACGCAGCTTCGAGGTGGCCGAGGTCGCGCGGACCAACGCCGCCGCCCCGCCCACGTTCGAGTTCGGTGATGGCCAGATGGCGGACTTCCTGGCCCGGATGCGCAACGCCGTGTTGGCCACATCACGCGCCGATGGCAGCCCTCAGGCGACCCCCGTGTGGTACCACTGGGATGGCTCGGTCATCCGCATCAGCACCCCCGGCTGGACACGCAAGACCCACAACGTGCGGCGAGACGGTCGGGTGAGCGTGTGCGTGGATGACCCACTGAGCGGCACCTACGTCACGCTGTTCGGCACCGCCGAGCTGGTCGAGGGAGACCGCGACGAGGTCCGTCGGGAGAGCTGGCCCATCCTGCTCAAGTACCTCCACGAGGACGAGGCCCGCGTGCGCTGGGCGCGCATCGATGCGGACGGCGACCGGGTGGTCATCCGGATCCGACCCGACAAGGTCATCTGGCGCAACGCGGTGCGCTGACCTCGAGCCGGGGCACGGTGGCAGCGTGGGTGGCGAGTGGGGGACGTATCGGGTACACGTTGATCTCTGATCATTGACCGCGGTCCCACCCCCCGATAGACTCGGCCGACGTCCCGGCCTGCGGGCCGCGCGCGTCCATCCAGCACAGGGGGGAGGCAGTCTCTGATGCCACGCACGATCCGGCCGGACGGCCGATCACGACCTCGACCGATCCTGGTCCTGTTGATGCTTGCCGCCCTCCTGGGTCTTGCGAGCATGCCCGTGACGGCGCAGGACGCAGCGCCCGTGCCCGGCGGCAGCCTGCGCGTCGGTCTGTCGGTCGAGCCCGACACGCTCGACCCGGCAGCCTCTGCCCAGGCGTCGGCGCACCAGGTGTTCATGCAGATCTACGACACCCTGGTGTGGCTGGACCCCACCACCGGTGAGTACGCGCCCGGGCTCGCGGAGTCGTGGGAGATCGCCGACGACGGCCTGTCCGCCACGTTCCACCTGCGCGAGGGCGTGACGTTCCACGACGGGACCCCCTTCGATGCGGAGGCCGTCAAGTTCACGTTCGACCGGATCCTCGACCCGGAGTTCACGTCGCCCACGGCCCGCAGCAAGCTGGGCTCGCTCACGGGTGTCACCGTGGTGGACCCGCAGACCGTGACCCTCGAGTACAGCGCGCCCTACGCGTCGCTGCTCAACGGCCTCAGCCAGCACTGGCTGGGCATCGTGTCACCGACCGCGGCCGCCGCGTCCGGCGCGGATTTCGGCAAGAACCCCGTCGGCACCGGCTCGATGTCCTTCGTGGAGTGGGTGCCCGGTGACCACATCACGCTCGCCCGCAACCCGGCGTACGCGTGGGCACCGCCGTTCATGCAGAACCAGGGCGGCAGCTACCTCGACGACGTGACCTTCACCATCGTCTCGGACAACACGGCACGTGCCGCTGGTCTCGAGGCCAACGACCTGGACGTGGTCTGGAACCTGCCCGCGGCCGACTTCGACCGGCTCTCGGCGGACGACCGGTTCATGGTCACCGCGGCTCCCTGGAGCGGCGGCTCGCTGGCGCTGTTCCTGAACACGGAGCTCGGCCCCACGGATGACCTGGCGGTCCGCCAGGCGATCCTCCAGGGCATCGATCGCCAGGACCTCCTCGACCTCGCCCTGTTCGGCATCTACGCGCCGGCCGAGGGCCCGGTCTCGCCCATCACGCAGGGCTACTCGGCGACCGTCGAGGGCAAGTACCCGTACGACCCCGATGCCGCTGGCGCCCTGCTGGACGGCGCCGGCTGGATCATGGGCGACGACGGGCTGCGTCACAAGGGTGACGAGTCCCTCGCGCTGCACATCATCACCATCGCCCAGTTCGAGCCCATCGCGACCACCGTCCAGGGTCTGCTGCGACCGCTCGGCTTCGACGTCGCCGTGGATATCCGCGATGCCGCCGCGGCCGTGGACGCCAACAGCAAGGGCGAGGGCACCGGTGGCATCACCGGGCTCGTGGACAGCGACCCGGCCGGCATCCAGCTGTTCTATGACAGCAAGAACTACGGCGGCTTCGACTGGTCGCGCATCCAGGACCCGGAGATCGATGGCCTCATCGCCGCGCAGGCGACGGAGCTCGATCCCGCGGCCCGCGATGCGATCCTGGCCCGGCTCCAGGACCGGATCATGGACCTGGGGCTCATCTACCCGCTGTACCAGGGTGCGTTCCTGTACGGCGTGCGTGATGGCGTCGAGGGCTTCCACACCAACAAGCTCGCGTATCCCTACTACGCGGACGTGTGGATCGGCCAGTAGATCGGTCACGCGTGACCCGGGCTCGCCCCGGCGACCTGGTCCGCATCCCGCCCCGGTGGCTCACCGCCACCGGGGCGGTCGTCCATCCGGCCATGTCCGGCCCGTCCCGCCCCTGAGCCGATCACCGAGCGATGGCCGCCTATCTCCTCAAGCGTCTCCTGCTGCTGGTCCCGGTGCTGCTCGTGGTATCGGTGCTGGTGTTCGCGAGCCTGTACCTGACACCCGGCGACCCGGTGACCGCCGTGGTGGGCGATGTGCCCATCGACGAGGCGACGCGCGCCCAGATCCGCGACGCGTACGGGTTCGACCGGCCGCTCGTCGACCAGTACCTGGCATTCCTGTCGCGGGCGCTCCAGGGGGATCTGGGCTACTCCTACCGCAACGACCAGCCGGTGCTGGAGCTCGTCCTGCGGGCCATCCCCTCCACCATCAGCCTGATGCTGGCCGCCATGGCCATCGGCGTCAGCGTGGGGCTGCTGGTGGGCACGGTCGCGGCCATCCGCCGAGGAACCCTCGCGGACACGCTGCTGATGGCGCTCGCCACGCTCGGTCTGTCCATCCCCTCGTTCTGGCTGGGGATGCTGCTGCTGCTGCTGTTCGCCGTGAACCTCAGGGTCGTGCCGGCCATCGGCTCGGATGACCCGCGGAGCATCATCCTGCCCGCGGTCACGCTGGGTGTCGGCAGCGCCGCGACCATCGCCCGGTTCCTGCGCAGCTCGCTGCTCGAGGTGCTCGGCCAGGACTACATCACCACGGCCCGCAGCAAGGGGCTGCCGCCCCGGCGCGTGATCACCGGTCACGCCCTGCGCAACGCGTTCATCCCGGTGCTCACCATCATCGGTCTCCAGGTGGGCACGCTGCTCGCGGGCGCCGTGGTGGTCGAGGCGATCTTCACGCGCCGGGGCGTCGGGTCGCTGCTCCTCGCGGGCATCAACAACCGTGACTTCCCGGTGGTCCAGGGCACCGTCCTGTTCGCGACCATCAGCTATGTCGCGGTCAACCTCATCGTGGACGTGGCCTACACCGTGGTCGACCCGCGCATCCGCCACGGAGGACGACCCGCGTGAAGGTGCTGCGTCATCCGAGCGCGCTGTTCGGGCTGGTGGTGCTCCTGGCCATCATCGTCGTGGCCGTCGTGGGCTGGATCTGGACCCCCTATGACCCGTACGAGATGGTGCCGCGTGCGCGCTTCCTGCCACCCGACGCCACGCATCTCATGGGCACCGACCAGTACGGTCGCGAC
>CAZYTQ010000153.1:0-7212 GCA_964650135.1 uncultured Anaerolineaceae bacterium
TCCTGCTCTTCGCGGCCGCCTTTGCCGTGCGCGTCCTGCTGGGCAGCCTCTTCACCGAGCCGGCCTATCCGGACGCCTACTACTACGCCAACCTGGCGAGGAGCCTCGCGGCCGGCGACGGCTTCAGCATCGACTACATCTGGAACTTCATCGAGGTCGGCGGGCGGCTGCCTGACACGGGCACGCTGCCGATCCCCTCGAACGCGCACTGGATGCCGCTCGCGGCGCTGGTGCAGGTGCCGTTCCTCTGGCTGCTCGGCCCGATCCCCATGGCCGCGGCACTGCCCTTCTGGCTGGCTGCTGCCGCTGTCGCGCCGCTGACGTGGGCCATCGGACGGGATGCGGGGATGCCCGACTGGCAGGCGGCAGCAGGCGGCCTGCTGGTGGCCGTGCCAGCCGGCCTGTCTCCCTTCCTGGGACAGCCGGACAACTTCGCCCTGTACATGCTGCTGGGCGCGCTCGCGCTGTGGCTCTGCGCGCGCGGCGCACGCGGGCACCGGGGTGCCTTCGTCCTCGGCGGCGTGGTCGTGGGGCTGGCCTTCCTGTCGCGCAACGACGGCGTGCTCCTGGCGGTCCCCTTCGTCCTCGTCTTCGCCTGGGACCGGCTGCGGCGCGTCGGTGGCCCGCGGCTGGGCTGGACAGCCGCCATCGCCTGCGCCATCGGCTTCAGCGTCGTCGTGGCACCGTGGCTGCTCCGCCAGCTCGAGGTCTTCGGCTCGCTCTCACCGTCGTCGGCCGGCGGGCGCATCCTCTTCATCACCGAGTACCGCGAGCTCTACAGCGTCACCACCGAGACGACGCTCGACGCGTTCCTGGCGCAGGGCCTGCCGGCGCTCATCGAGAGCCGCGTCCTCGGGCTCTGGAACGCGGCCTTCATCTTCAGCGTGTCGGCGCTCATCGTCATCCTGCTGCCCTTCCTCGTTTGGGGCACCTGGCGGCGGCGGTGGAGCCCCGACTTTCTGCCCTGGATCATCTACGCCGTCGCCCTCTTCGCCTTCTCCGCCCTCGTCTCCGCCGTGCACGTCCGATACGGCACCTTCGTCCACTCGGCCGTCGCCCTCGTGCCCCACGCATACCTGCTTTCCCTCGTCGGGCTGGCCGCGGCCGTGAGCTGGGTGGGTGCACGCCGGGCAGCGTGGGACGTGCCCAGGGCCACGCGTAACTTCAGCTACCTGCTGGTCGGCGTCATCGCCCCGATCTCCATGGCCTCGGCCTTGTCCACCCTGCGCGGCTGGACGGAGGAGCGTGACAGCCGAGGCGAGGTGCTGGCGGCCCTGGCGGCGCTGGGTGAGCCTCGTGATGTGGTCATGAGCCCCGACGCTGGAGCCTACCGTTACCACGGCGGCTGGTCCGGGATCGTGACACCGGACGATCCGCTGCCGGTCGTCGAGCAGGCGCTCCGGCGCTACGGCGTGCGCTGGCTCGCCCTCGAGGCGGATCACATCACGCTGAGCCTGGCGCCGATCCTGGCTGGCGACGTCCGCCCGGCCTGGCTGTCCGCGCCGATCGTCACGACACAGCCGACCCCGGGCGCCGCCGAGCCCACGATCGAGGAGCCCGCGGACCCGCCGCTGCCGCGAGCTGCCCTCTTCGCGGTCTGCCTCGCGCCGGACGACCGGCGGTGTGACGCATGATGCTGCTCGTCCCCGCTTGCCTCTATCTGCTGGCACTGGCCATCCGGCTCGCCGCCGCGACGCAGCTGCCGTTCCCCGCCACCGAGCCGAGCGCCTGGTACATCGGAGTGGCCGCCAACATGCTGGCTGGCGATGGCCTCGTCAGCAATGCCGTCTGGAGCTATGCAACGCCGCCGCTCGTCGCCCCCAAGCCGGCCTTCGAGCTCTGGCAGCCGATGAGCGCTTTCGTCTCCGCGGCGGGCATGGCGATCCTGGGCCAGGGCCTCTGGGCGGCCCAGGTGGCCGGGGCGCTCCTCGGAGCCTTCGTGGCACCGTTGGCGTGGGCGATCGCCCGGGAGGCAGCTGCCGTCAACGGGCTCGACCCCCGACGCGGAAGCGCCGTGGCCCTGGGCGCAGGCCTGATCACGGCGGTGTCCGCCCCGCTCATCCTGGGGTCGGTCGTGCCGGACTCGTACATGCCTTTCACCGTCTTCACGCTCGTGGCCGTCCTGCTCGTGCCTCGCGCCCTTGGCTTCCGGGCCGGGTCTCCCAGCGTCGCCGCTCACGGTATCTGGCCGGGCCTCGGGCTGGGGCTGGCCATGGGCCTTGCCTACCTCTCCCGCCAGGAGTCCATCTGGCTGGGGTTGACGGTCCTCCTCATGCTGCTCTGGACGGTCCGGCGACGGGCACCGGGCGAGCGGGCCGGCAGCTTCCTGCGAAGGCTCTGGCCCATCGCGGTGGGCGGCCTCATCGTGGTCGCTCCATGGCTGATCCGGAACATGGTCGACCTGGGCAGCCCGTTCCCGGGCCAGGCCATCGAGAACATGTTCCTCACGCAGAACGAGGACATCTTTGCCTTCCGGGACCGACCTGATGCCTCCACGTATCTCGGCCAGGGCCTCGCCTCCGTCCTCTGGAACCCCGTAGCGGCGGCATGGGACGCACTCTTCAACGTCATCAGCGTGACGGCGTTCCCCATCGGCCTCATCGGCCTCGTGGCCATCGTCGGCCTGCGCCGGTCAGCGGCGCTGCGCTGCCCGACGGCCATCCTGGCGCTGCTCGTGAGCGGTGGCCTGACCTTCGTCAGCACGATGCTGCTCTTCCCCGTGGCCAGCCTGTGGGGCACGTTCCTCCACGCCTCAGGGCCGCTCCTCGTCGCCCTCGCCATCATGGCCGCGCTCGGGGGCGATGCCCTTCTCGCCCGGATCTCCGAGCTGCGCCATTGGGAGCGGCCGAACGTCATCCTCGCTCCGATCGCGCTCGTCGCCGTCACGGGGCTGCTGGCCGTCTTCCAGCTCAACGTGCTGGCGGCGCAGGCCCGCCAGACCGAGAGCCGCTATACGGCGCTGGCCGGCGCCGTCGAAGCCCATGCCCGGGACACCGGCCGTAGCATTCCGGGCACCATCATCACGGACCATCCCATGTGGGTCGCCGCGGTCCTGGACCAGCCTGCCATCGCGCTCCCGGACGAGGAACCGGCCGCGGTCGTCGAGCTGGCCGAGCGCTTCGGGGCACCGTGGATCGTGCTCGTGGGCGAACGAGGTCGATATCCGGACGCCCTGCTGGGCGCGGACGGACGCTCGTGCCTGGCCGCGGAGCCGGTGCCGCTCACGCTGGATGGCGCCCACGGCTGGCTCTTCGAGCTGGCGCCGGCCTGTGCGCAGACATGAGCAAGCGGGCGGGAACGGGTCGCGCCAGCGCCTATACTCCGAGCCACATCAGCGATGTCGCGCACACGAGGCTGCGGCATGTGCCGCCACCAGGGGAAGGAGCGTCGAATGACTCCGGGCGACTATTCAGGACCTGATCGACGGCGCGGCGGGCCTGATCGCCGGGAACCGAACGCGCGCGTAAAGATCCTGCTCGTCGATGACCACGCGCTCTTCCGCGTGGGCATGCGCCAGATCCTCGACGCCGAGGCGGACTTCGACGTCGTGGCCGAGGCAGACGACTCACGAAGCGCCATCGACGCGGCAGGGCTGCACACGCCGGACATCGTCCTGCTGGACCTGTCGCTGCCGCCTCCCGGCGGCATCGAGACCACGCAGCGCGTCAAGCGTGAGGTCCCGAGCTCGGGCATCATCGCGCTCGCGGCCACGGAAGATGAGGACCAGCTCTTCGAGGCCATCAAGGCGGGTGCGGCGGCATTCCTGCTCAAGGACATCGCGCCCGAGGATCTCGTAACCATCATCCGGCGCGTCAACGCCGGCGAGTACCTCATCAACGACAAGGTCTTCGCACGACCCTCGGTGGCGAACCGGGTGCTCAAGGAGTTCCGGGAACTGGCCGTGTACGGCCAGGAGGCGGCGCCGATCTTCGCGCCGCTGTCGCCCAGGGAGGTGGAGATCCTCGACAACATCGCCAAGGGCATGACCAACAAGCAGGTCGCCTACGCCCTGTCCATCAGCGAGCAGACGGTCAAGAACCACATGAGCTCGATCCTTCGCAAGCTCTCCGTGAACGACCGGACGCAGGCCGTGGTCTATGCCATGAAGCAGGGCTGGATCAGGATCCCGGAGGACTGACACGGAACCAGAGACCGCCTGGGCGGGCACCTCACCCGACACCACTGGGCCAACACCTGCCGGACGGTCGGGTGACGCCTCCGCCGTGGAGCGCGCATTGCTCGCTGCCGTCGACGCCGTCCGCACGTCCGTCATGGATGAGGTCGAAGGACTCGACCGGGAGCTCGGCGAGATCGAGCTGCTGGCTGGCCAGGCGACCGCGGAGTCGGGTCGCCACGAGGAGCGTCGGGTACGTGCGGAGGAGCGCGTCGCGGGTCTGGAGCGCGACCCGCGTGCCGATGCGGCGGACCTCAAGGAGGCGCGCCAACAGCTGCTGACGCAGATCCGTCGAGCGGCCCTGTTCGAGGCCCAGCAACAGCTGCTCGAGGGGAAGCAGCGCACCCTGTCCCGGTTCCGCGACCGGATGATGCGGGTGGAGGAGGACCTCCGCTCCGTGCGGGCCTCGGGTGTCGCGGCTGCGGGCGCCGAGGGCGGCGCGTCGGCGTTCAGTCATGCGCTCGCCCTGCGACCCAACGCCCCCGCCGGTGACGCGACCGATCCCAGCGTGCTGCTTCGCGCACAGGAAGAGCTGCGACGAGAGATCGCCCGCCAGATGCACGATGGGCCGGCCCAGAGCCTGGCCAACATCGCGCTCCAGGCCGAGATCGTGCTGCGTCTCGCCAGTCGCGGCGACGCGCGCACCCAGGGCGAGCTGGACCAGCTGCGGGTGATGGTGGAGCACGCGCTCGACGCGACCAAGGAGTTCATCTTCGACGTGCGGCCGATGGTCCTCGACGACCTGGGCCTCGTGCCCACGCTGCGTCGGACGGCGCTCGACCGGGGTCGACGCGCGGGGGTCGAGATCGACCTCGACTCGCAGGGCACGGAACGACGGCTGCCGCAGGAGACCGAGAGCGGCCTGTTCCGGCTCGTGGACGACACCATCAACGGCTACCTGTCACTGCGGCCATCCCGGGTCGCGGTGCGTCTCGACTGGGCCGAGCGGCGGCTGGGTGTGACCGTCCGGTCCGCGTGGCTCCATGAGCCGCGAGCCTCGAGCGCACCACCGTCAGCCAGCCGTCTCCCGGATGACCTGCCGCCGGCACTCCGGGCCATGATGGAGCAGACCCGCGAGCAGGAGCGCCAGGTCACCACCGAGGCGCACTCGCTGCCCATCGACCTGCTGGCCGACCTCGGCGACCGCGCCCGGGTCATGGGGGTCGGGCTCTCCGTGAGCCCCGATGGCACCACCGTGGAGCTGAGCGTCAGCACCGACTGAGCGTGACGAGCAGGCTCGGCCGGTGCGCGGCAGGGCCCCTCGTCGCCCCGGGGGCATGACCTCCGTCCCATATGCCCGGTCGGTCACCCGCCCCAGTGTCTGCGCACATAGGACACGCTGGAGCAAGACCGGTCCCTGCGATCCCGGTAGGGCTCGCGTCGATCGCCACCGCCCCGGCCAGGGACGTCCGGGAAAGGAGGTGATCCACGATGTTGACGGCTCTCCGCACCTGGTTGTCGTCGGCCATCCCCCATGATCAGCGGGGGCAAGGGCTGGCGGAATACGCACTCATCCTCACATTCATCGCGATCGTCGTGATCGTCGCAGTGACATTCTTCGGTCAGACCGTCACAGGGATGCTGAGCGACGTCGGCCAGAGCGTCTGACCCGACCGGTCCTTCCCAACGACACGCGGGTGTCGGCGTCGAGACGCCGGCACCTTCGTGATTCCGGGCGCCGGAGCCCGCCCGGCGCTGTCCGTGGCAGGGTCGCCCATCTGCCGGCCCTGGCTGGTACCGATGGCCCATATCGGGCCGCGATCGCTCGTCCGATCATGTGGTCACCGCCCAAGCGACGGGACTTCGAGGGAAAGGAGGTACCAACACATGGCAGCTCTCATCACCTGGCTGCAGACGGCTGTCCGCCGCGACGAGGAGGGACAGGGTCTGGCCGAGTACGCACTCATCCTGGCTCTCATCGCGATCGTCGTGATCGCCGCCGTGGTGTTCCTGGGCAACCAGGTCAACGACATCATGAGCAACGTCGGCGAGTCCATCTGACCTGACGTTCCTTCGAACCCTCGAAGGGCGGTGCTCCCCCGGGAGCACCGCCCTTCTTCTGCTCTCGGGAGCGGGGTCGAGCGGGTCGCCCATCTGCCGGCCCTGGCTGGTACCGATGGCCCATATCGGGCCGCGATCGCTCGTCCGATCATGTGGTCACCGCCCAAGCGACGGGACTTCGAGGGAAAGGAGGTACCAACACATGGCAGCTCTCATCACCTGGCTGCAGACGGCTGTCCGCCGCGACGAGGAGGGACAGGGTCTGGCCGAGTACGCACTCATCCTGGCTCTCATCGCGATCGTCGTGATCGCCGCCGTGGTGTTCCTGGGCAACCAGGTCAACGACATCATGAGCAACGTCGGCGAGTCCATCTGACCTGACGTTCCTTCGAACCCTCGAAGGGCGGTGCTCCCCCGGGAGCACCGCCCTTCTTCAGCTCTCGGGTATCCCACCCGCTCCACCCACCTCCCCACCGGGTCACCGCCCATCCCATCGGTCCCGACCCATCCACACCGTCCTACCAGTCATAGCCCATTCGTCATCTCGTCCGACTACCCCTCTCTTTCCTAGAGTCGCGACGCCTGTCACCCCCGCACTTGTGGAGACCATCCGTGAAGCGCTCGAATCGCCTGATGCTCCTGGTGGGCGTGCTGCTGGCCGTGGTGGCCTTCGGCGGCGTCCTGATGTTCGGCTCCCGCTCTGGTGGCCCGTCGGGTCCCGCGGCACCCCCCCAGGTGGTCACCGTCGTGACCGCTGCGACCGATCTGCCCCTGGGCACGCGCCTGGCCGTCACGGACCTGGCCACCGCGGAGCTGCCCACCAACGAGGCGATCGACACGTTCCGTGACCCGGCACTCATCACCGGCCAGGTCATCCGGCGCACGGTGACCGCGGGCCAGACCTTCACCTCCGCGGACTTCCAGAGCAGCAACGCCAACGCGCTCGATGTCACGCGCGGCCTCAAGACCGGCCAGCGCGCCATGGCCATCAAGGTGGATGCGCTGTCGGGCGTCGGTTCGCTCATCCAGGCCGGCGA
>CAZYTQ010000154.1:0-7160 GCA_964650135.1 uncultured Anaerolineaceae bacterium
CCAACCACTTCGGTGAGATGGCGCGCACGATGTGGGAGAACCGGCACGCGCCGCGCTACGCGTGGCGGATCCTGTCGCAGGGGGTGTGCGACGGCTGCGCCCTGGGGGTCGCAGGGTTCCATGACTGGACCATCGACGGGGTCCACCTGTGCACCACCCGGCTCAACCTGCTGAAGCTCAACACCATGCGGGCGCTCGACCCGGCGCGGCTGGGCGACGTCGATGCGCTCCGGCAGCTGTCGAGCGCGGAGCTGCGGGACCTGGGCCGGCTCCCCTACCCCATGCGCCGTCGACGTGGCGAGCCTGGCTTCAGGCGCATCGGCTGGGACGAGGCACTGGGGCTCGTGGCGGGTCGGGTCCGAGCGGTCCAGGCGAAGGATGCCGCGGACGGTGGCGACCGGCTCGGCTTCTTCCTGACCGCGCGTGGCATCACCAACGAGGTCTACTACGTCGCCCAGAAGGTGGCCCGCTTCCTGGGCACCAACTCCGTGGACAACGCGGCGCGCATCTGCCACGCGCCGTCGACCAACGCGCTCAAGGAGAGCATCGGCGTGGCGGCCACGACGGTCTCCTACACGGATGTCATCGAATCGGACCTCATCGTGCTGTTCGGCGCGGATGTCGCGAACGCACAGCCGGTGTTCATGAAGTACCTGTACATGGCGCGCAAGCGAGGCGCTCGGATCGTGGTCGTCAACCCCATGCGCGAGCCGGGGCTCGAGCGCTACTGGGTCCCCTCCAACCCGGAGAGCGCCATCTTCGGCACGCAGATGGCGACCGACTTCTTCCCCGTCAGCACCGGCGGCGACATCGCGTTCCTCACCGGGGCCCTCAAGGTGCTGGTGGACGAAGGACTGACCGACGATCGATTCCTGCGCGAGCACACGACCGGCTGGGCGGAGGTCCGGGGCTCGCTGGCGGGTCAGTCGCTCGAGGACCTCGCCCGTTGGGCCGGGTCGACCGTCGAGGACATCGTGCGCTTCGCGCGGCTGTACGGATCGGCCGGCAGCGCGGTGCTCATCTGGTCGATGGGCATCACCCAGCACGTGTGTGGCGTGGACAACGTGCGTGCCATCGTCCAGCTGGGGCTCGCGCGGGGCAACGTCGGCCGGCCGGGCGCCGGGCTCATGCCCATCCGCGGCCACTCCGGCGTCCAGGGCGGGGCCGAGATGGGCGCCTATGCCACCGCGTTTCCCGGCGGCGTGTCCATCGATGCCGCGTCTGCATCGGCGCTCGCGGCCACGTATGGCTTCCCGGTGCGCCCGGAGCGTGGACGATCGGCCGCCGAGATGGTGGAGGCGGCAGGTGCCGGTGAGCTCGATGTGCTCTGGTCGTCGGGTGGCAACTTCCTCGAGACCCTGCCTGACCCGGCGGCCGTGGCCGCAGCGCTCGACCGGGTGCCGCTGCGCGTCCACGTGGACATCGTGGTCAGCTCCCAGATGCTCGTCGATGGCGAGGACGTGCTGCTGCTGCCGGCCATGACGCGGTACGAGCAGCCCGGTGGCGGCACGGAGACGACCACCGAGCGGCGGGTCGCGTTCAGCCCCGAGATCGCCGGGCCACGCATCGGCGAGGCACGCGCGGAGTGGCGCATCTATCTCGACCTGGCGCGGGCCGTGGATCCGTCGGGCGCGGCGCGGCTGGGCTGCGCGGATGCGCAGGCCATCCGTGAGGAGATCGCGCGGGTCGTGCCCGCGTATGACGGCATCCAGCACCTGGCCAAGACCGGCGATGCCATCCAGTGGGGCGGCGAGCGGCTGTGTGACGGCTGGGTCTTCCCGACCAATGACGGCCGCGCGCATCTTCGCCCCGTGGCACCCCGCGAGGCGATCATCCCGCCCGACCGGTTCCTGCTCAGCACGCGACGCGGCAAGCAGTTCAACTCCATGGTCTGGAAGAAGCGCGACCCGCTGACGGGCGCGGATCGAGATGCCCTGTTCATGGCCGCGGCCGACGCGACGCGTCTCGGCCTGGCCGATGGCACCGCGGTGACCGTGCGCTCCGAGACGGGCGAGGTGCGGGCACGCATCAAGGTGTCCCCGATCCGGGCGGGCAACGTCCAGATGTTCTTCCCGGAGGCGAACCCGCTGCTGGACGCCTCGCGCCGGGATCCGATCGCCCTGGTGCCGGACTACAACGCGGTGGTCGAGGTGCTCCCCGCCTGATCACCTGGCGTATCGATGCCGTCCCACGCAGGCGGCTGGAGCGCATCGCCGCGTTCCAGCATCTCGCGGTCCCAGGTGACCAGTCGACCGCCGGCGACGAACGCCGTGGCGACGTACAGCGAGTCAGCGCCACGAAGACGTCGCGAGATGCCCTCGCGCGTCGCCGTCGCGAGCAGCTCCGCCGACATGGGCTCGACCGAGAGCAGTGGGTTGGCCATCAGCGCCCGGGTCGCGGCCGACGCGGCTGACTCGGATCCGGTGCGACGGGCGATGGCGCATGCCGTCTCGACCACTGCGAAGGCCGGGACCGCCAGAGGCGCACCCATGGCCTCGACCGTCCGAAGGAACGCGACGCTCTCCACATGATGCGGATCGGTCGGATCGAACGCCGCGACCCAGACGCTCGCGTCGACGACGAGCACGCGCCGCTCCTACAGCCGGTCGCGGTCGCGAGCGAGGACCTGGGTCGCCGTGAGCCCGTCCGGCCGGGCCGCGACGGTGGACGCGCCGAGCGCGACCCAGGCATCGACCCATGACCCGCTGTCATCCGCCGATGGTGCCCGGCCGGCTCGTGCTGCCTGAAGGCCGGTTCGCAGCAGCTCCGGCACCAGGTCCTTGAGCGTGCGGCGACGGCGGGCCGCCTCCACCTTGATCTCCGTCACCAGGTCGTCCGGCAGATCGATGGTCGTCTTCATCCGAGTCATCTTACCAGCAAACCAGCCTGCCTCAAGCCCCGCGGCCGGTCAGTCGAGGGCGCCGAGCCCGGGCTGGCAGTCCCAGGTCACCCGGGTGGGCATGACCTGCGGGATCGAGGGGTCCACGGACAGCGATGACCGGCGCAGGCTGAGCAGCGGCAGATCGGCGTGGCCGTGGTCGTCGCCCGTCCAGTCCTCGGGGTCCGCGGGCGTCAGGTGGACCAGGTCCCCCGCGTAGCTGCCGTCCGCGGACCGGAGGTACAGCGCCACGAACCCGGTGCGCTCGGCGATGAGGATGGCGTCCCGGTCGCCCAGCCGGAACGCGGCCGCCACCGAGCGGACCTCGGTGTAGGGACCTCCCCCTTCGACGTCATCATCCTCGCCCGCGATGCAGGAGGCCGCAGCGGTGATCCCCTCCGGGGCGGCGCCCGGCACATGGATCGTCACGAGGCCTGGCCGGCCCCTGGACGACTCCCAATCGACGCGCGCCAGCTCGGCATCCGGCGGCTCACCGCAGTCCCAGGTCGCCCACAGGTCCAGCGTGGGTGTGCCGGGTGGCGGCGGGTCATCCTCGTCGTACGTATCAGGGACCAGGGTGTGGGCACGCACGCTGCCCCGTCGGCGGTCATCCTCGGTCCAGACCAGGAAGGCGCTGACGCCGTCGCGCAGCCAGTCGACACGCTCGAAGCGGCGATCGGTGAGGCCGACCGTCGCGCTGACGGAGGGCACCGACAGCAGCGACAGGGAGGCGCTGACATACCGGTCCGGCGCGACCCGGACGCGGTCAGGGCCGATCGAGACGCTCGCCACCCGCGTCCGCCGGTCCCAGTCCACCCAGTCGCAGACCGCGGTCGTGGTCCAGGGACCGCCCGGTTCGCCGGAGACCGCGAAGGTCATCGTGCCCAGCGTGCGGGCCGGGTCGTCCACCGGCGGCGGAGGCCCGCATCGAACCGCCAGCTCGCCGTCGAACGCCCGCGGGTCGGCAGCCCCGACGCGTGCCGTGTGGAAGGCGATGCGCAGCTCGTCCGAGGCAGGTCGTTCCAGCGTCAGCGCACCTGGCGGTTCGGTGGACCACCAGCGTCGGCCGAGGCGCACGCCGAGCTCGACCTCCCCCGGATCGTCCGTCCACAGCCCCACGCCCCCGTTGACCCACACGCCGGCCCGCCGGCCATCCATCCGAAGGCCCACCGACGAGACCGATGTGACCGCGGACCGGTCCTCGGTCCACTTGCATGTCGCCCGGCCCGATCGCGACCGCTGGCCATCCAGGCAGAGGCGATACGTGCCCCGGCCGACGTCGGACGTGTCCTCCATCGAGGTCGTCAGCCCACTGGTCCGTTCGGCCGCCGAGGGGGTCGTCCAGGTCCCACTGGCACCGGCCGTCGTTCGGAACGCTGGCGCCCGGCACTCGACCGATGGGGATGTCGTGGCTGCCTGCGCGTGCATCGGACGGGCATCCATCGTCACAGGACCGAGCAGCAGGACGAGCAGCAGCACGAGTCGGCGGGTCATGAGGACGGGGACGCGCGAGGACCAGCGATGTCACGCCGGATACCACCGCCGGGAGCTCACCAGGGGCACCAGCCGGCCTCGGGTCGCCCCGGTCCGCGCCTCGGTCGCAGTAGACTCCGGCCATGACCGATGTCGCCGCCCCCCGCATCAAGATCACCTACGCCACGCTCCGCAACGACAACGAGGAGCTCCATCGCCAGTTCGAGGCAGGTCTCGCCGAGGCTCGCGGCCTCATCGGCAGCCATGTCCGCCAGTATGTCGCGGGCGCCGAGCGGGATGGCGAGACGCGAGGCGAGAAGCGTTCCCCCATCGATGGATCGGTCGTGTGCAGCTACGCGAGGGGCACCCGCGGGGACGTCCAGGACGCCATCGCCGCGGCACGCGCCGCGTATCCGGCGTGGTCCCGCCGACCATGGCAGGAGCGCGTGGCGCTACTGCGCGCGGTCGCGGACCTCATCTCGGATCGCCTGATGGTCATCTCCGCGGTCGTGGCCATGGAGGTGGGCAAGAACCGGCTGGAGGCGCTGGGCGACGTGGAGGAGACGGCGGACCTCATCCGCTGGTCGTGCGACATGGTCGAGCAGAACGATGGCTTCGACCACCCGATGGGCAACCTGGGCGACGCCTCCGTGCACACCCGCTCGGTGCTCAAGCCATACGGGGTGTGGGCCATCATCAGCCCCTTCAACTTCCCGTTCGCGCTGTCGGGTGGCCCGTCGGGTGGGGCGCTGGTGGCCGGCAACACGGTGGTCTACAAGCCGTCATCAGAGACCCCCCTCACCGCATCGATGCTGACCCAGGTGATGCGCGACGCGGGCATCCCGGACGGCGTGTTCAACATGGTGCTCGGCCCGGGCGAGACCGTCGGCGACGAGATCCAGACCGACAGCGGCGTGGACGGCATCCTGTTCACGGGCTCGTTCGAGGTCGGCTTCCGGCTGTACAAGGACTTCCCGAAGGCATACCCCAAGCCGGTCATCGTGGAGATGGGCGGCAAGAACCCGGCCATCGTGACCGCCAGCGCAGACCTCGATGAGGCCGCCGAGGGCGTCATGCGCGCGGCCTTCGGCCTGTCCGGCCAGAAGTGCTCCGCGAACTCGCGGGTCTATGTGGAGCGCTCCGTCTACCAGCCGTTCCTCGACCTGCTCATCGAGAGGTCACGGGCGATCACGGTCGGTGACCCGCTCGACCGGACGAGCTGGATGGGCCCGGTCATCGACGGGCGTGCCATCGATCGGTACACCGACGCGGTGGCGGATGCGCGCCGGGACGGGACCGTCGCCCTGGGCGGCGAGCGGCTGACGGGGCCGGCATACGACCAGGGCCACTTCGTGGCGCCGACCATCGTCACGGACCTGCCGACCGACCACCGGCTGTTCCAGGACGAGCTGTTCCTGCCGTTCACCGCGGTGGCGCCGGTCGACTCGCTGGACGAGGCGCTCACGCTCTCGAACGCCAACGTCCAGGGGCTCACGGCGGGCCTGTACTCCAGGGATCCCGACGAGCAGCGGCGCTTCCTCGATGGCATCGAGGCGGGCGTGGTCTACGTCAACCGACGCGCTGGCGCGACCACGGGTGCCTGGCCGGGCGTCCAGCCGTTCGGAGGCTGGAAGGGCTCGACCGCGACGGGCAAGTCCGGTGGTGGGTTCTACTACGTCCAGCAGTTCCTGCGGGAGCAATCACAGACGGTGGTCGAGGGATAGGCGGGCCGACGGCACCCGCTGAGCGCGAGCCACACCATCTGCCACGATCCGCGCGCCCGCACGTCCTGATGCCATGATCGCGCTCGTCCTTGTCCTTGCCGGGCTGCTCGGCCTGCCGCTCCCGGACGTGGCGCCCGCCGTGCCACCCCCGCAGCCGAGCGCGCGGGTGATGCTCATGGGTGACGTCATGCTCGCGCGCGGTGTCGGCCAGCGCATCCGTCGTGAGGGGCCGGCCGCGCCGTTCCGCGCGGTCAAGCCGATCCTCGATCGCGCGGACCTGGTCATCGCCAACCTCGAGACGGTCGTCTCGTCACGCGGCAGGGCGGCTCGCAAGCTGTACACCTTCCGGGCCCGCCCGAAGTCGGTGCGTGCCCTGCGCAAGGGCGGCGTGGACATCGTGGGTCTCGCCAACAACCACACCCTCGACTACGCTCGGACCGCGTTGCGGGACACCATCCGCATCCTCGGGGACGCCGGCATCCGGTCGGCGGGCGCAGGACGCGACCGTGACGCGGCGATGGCGCCCGTCATCGTCACCCGCAACGGGTTGCGCATCGCGTTCCTCGATCGCGCCGACGCCAAGCTCGACAGCTACGAATGGCCTCGTCTGCGCTGGGAGGCCACCAACGGCCGCAGTGGCCTCGCATACGCGCGGCCGGGGCAGCTGCGACGGGACGTCCAGGCGGCAAAGCGGCGGGCGGACGTGGTCATCGTGATGCTCCACAGCGGCCGTGAGTACGCCACGTCGCCCACGAAGGCTCAGCGGGCAGTGGTCAAGGCAGCGCTCAAGGGCGGCGCAGCGCTCGTCGTGAGCGCGCATCCCCACGTGCTCCAGAAGGGGCGCCATCGTGGATCCACGATGGTCGCCTGGAGCCTCGGCAACTTCGTGTTCGATGGCTTCGAGACGGTCCGGGGCGCCAGGGACTCGGCCATCCTCGACGTGACGCTCACCCGGAACGGCGTGGCCAGCGTGCGCTGGCACCCCGTCATCATCCGCGGCGGCTTCCCTCAGCCGGCGAAGGGTACGGACAGGCGGCGCATCCTGCGCAGGCTGGGGGTGGACTGACCCGTCGGCGGCGAGTGGC
>CAZYTQ010000155.1:0-7098 GCA_964650135.1 uncultured Anaerolineaceae bacterium
GCTCCGGGGCGAGGTAGAGCAGGTCCAGCGTTCCCGCGAGGAACGCGCGCTCGACCTCGCGGCGAGCGTCCGGGTCCTGCGTGGAGTTCAGGAAGGCAGCGCGCACCCCGACGTCGGCGAGCGCATCGACCTGGTCCTGCATGAGCGCGATAAGCGGCGAGATGACGATCCCCGTGCCGTCACGAACGAGCGCCGGGACCTGGTAGCAGAGCGACTTGCCGGCGCCGGTGGGCATGAGCACGATGGCGTCATCGCCCTGCGCGACCGCGTCGATGATCTCGCCCTGCATGCCGCGGAAGACCGGGTAGCCCCAGACACGCTGGAGGACCGCGAGCGCGCGTGGATCGGTCATGCCCCGATCGTAGCGCGTGGCTCTGACGCGGCGATGATGCGGCGATCAGTCGCGGCCGCGCTCGAGCGTGACCTCCGAGACGGCACCGTCACGGATGGACCAGGCGCGGATCGTCGGCGGATCGCTCCTGAGCGAGCAGATGAGATAGAGCGCATCGGGCCACCCGGCGAGCCCCACGTCGGTGTCCGAGGGCACGGCTGGCGACGCCACGTGTGAGTGGACGATGCCCCAGACCTCCTCGCCCGCGTCATCGATGTCGAGCACGGCACGCAGCTGTTCCTGCGGGTCGATGAGATAGCGATACGGCGACGCGGCCGCATTCGCGAGCGGCAGGAAGCGGGTGGGCGTGCCACCCTCCGCGGCCAGCATCGGCCCGGCGAGCAGACCACACGCCTCGTTCGGGCGACCCGCGAGACACCACCTGACGATCTCCTTCAGCAGGTCGTCCGACACCCGGGCGACACGATCCCCCGGTCGGGTCGTCCGTCGTCCATGCCCGGAGTCGGCGGCGCGCTGCCAGTCGTCGATCGCGGGGATCCGCGCGTCAACCCCCGTGGCCGCAGGCTCCGATCCGGTCGATCGGAGCGCCGCGCGCACCGGCGGGATGGCGTCCGTCATCGATGCGTCCTACCAGAGACTCAGACGCTCGACGTCCGCGGCGTCGCGGTCCAGGTCGCGGGTCCAGACGTCCTCCGAGAGGTACTTCCAGCCACCGTCGGCCAGGAGCACCACGATCGTGCCCCGCTCCATGCGTGCCGCGACCTCCCGGGCGGCCACGAGTGCGCCGCCCGACGAGACACCCGCGAAGATGCCCTCGCGCTCGGTGAGGTCGCGCAGCGCCGCGATGGAGTCGGCGCTGCTGACCAGCAGCCGCCCGTCGAGCACCTCGGGATCGAAGATCTCCGGGATGAAGCCCTCATCGAGGGAGCGCAGCCCCTGGACCGCGTCGCCGGGCAGCGGCTCCGCCGCATAGACCCGGATGTCCGCTCGGTGGCGCTTGAGCCGACGACCCACGCCCATGAGCGTGCCACCCGTGCCCAGGCCGGCCACGAACACGTCCACCTCGGGACAGTCCGCGATGATCTCCTCGGCGGTCGTGGTCTCGTGGACCCGCGGGTTGGCCGGGTTCCCGTACTGGTACGGCATCACGAACCGCGGATCCCGGGCCACCAGCTCCTTGGCGAGCGCGACGGCCCCGTTCGAGCCGAGCGCACCGGGTGAATCGATGATCTCCGCGCCGAAGAGTCCCAGCAGCTGTCGCCGCTCCTGGGTCACGTTGTCGGGCAGGACCACCGCCACGCGATAGCCCTTGCGCCGCGCGATCATGGCCAGCGCGATGCCGGTGTTGCCGCTGGTCGGCTCGATGATGATGGAGTCGGGCTGGAGCTGGCCGGTGAGCTCAAGGTCCTCGATGAGCGCCCGCGCCACGCGATCCTTGACCGACCCGGTCGGGTTCAGGAACTCCAGCTTGGCGAGCAGCACCACGTCCGGGTTGGGCGACATCCGCGGGATGGCGACCAGAGGTGTGTGGCCGATGGCATCCACGATGGACGCGTAGCGACCACCATGCGGCGCCACACCCGCATGGACGGGCGACGCATCGGAGCCGGCACGTTCGACCGTGGCGCGCATGCCGGACGTGTCAGCCGCCGGCCATCGCGGGCAGCAGCACCACGGTGTCCGCGGGCCCCACGCCCGTGTCCAGACCCTGCTCATAGCGCACGTCGCGCCCGTTGAGATACACGTTCACGAAGCGGTTGAGCTCGCCGTCGGGGGTCATCAGCTGCTCGCGCAGCGATGGGTACTGACCGACCAGGCCTTCCAGCACCTGGCCGATGGTCTCCCCGGTCGACTCGACCTGCTTCTGGCCGCCCACCTGGGCGCGCAGCACGGGCGGGATGCGGACGGCGGTCATGCGGAAGCTCCCAGGGTGAAGACGCCGGTCGGGCTGGCGACGGACGCGCCGTCCCCGCAGGCCGGGCAGTGGGGGTCACGCCGCAGCTGGAGCTCCTGGAAGGTGCCGTCCAGCGCGTCGTGGATGAGCAGGCGACCGATGAGCGGCTCGCCGATGCCGAGCAGCACCTTGAGTGCCTCCGATGCCTGGAGCATGCCCATGATGCCCGGCACGACACCCAGGACGCCTGCCACGGAGCAGCCGGGTGCCAGCTCGGGTGGTGGCGGCGTGGGGTACAGGCAGCGGTAGCACGGGCCCTCGTACGGCTGGAAGACCGTGAGCTGTCCCTCGAACCGGAAGACGGACGCGTGGATCACCGGGATGCGTGCCCGGACCGCGGCGTCGTTGAGCGTGTAGCGGGTCTCGAAGGTATCGGTGCCATCGAGGATGACGTCGTAGCCGGCGATGAGCCGCTCCACGTTCGCCTCGGTCAGCATCTCCTCGTGGGCAACCACGTCGACATCCGGGTTGAGGGCGCGGATGCTCTGCGCCGCGGACTCGGTCTTCTTGTGGCCGACCCGGTCGGTGGTGTGGATCACCTGGCGCTGGAGGTTGGACACATCGACGACGTCGAAGTCGACGATGCCGATGGTGCCCACGCCGGCGGCGGCCAGGTACAGCATCGCCGGCGCCCCGAGCCCACCAGCCCCGATGAACAGGACCTTCGAGCCCAGCAGGCGGGCCTGTCCCTCGGCGCCCACCTCGGGCACCAGCAGGTGGCGGCTGTAGCGCTGCTTCTGCTCCCGGGTGAGCACGACCGGCGTGGACCACGGCCGGCCGCTCGACTTCCAGCCCTGGAAGCCACCGCTCATGGACCGCACATCCGAGTAGCCCATGGCCTGGAGGGTCTGGGCCGCGAACAGGGATCGGGTCCCGCCGGCGCAATAGAGCACGATCGGCGCGGACCGGTCGGGCTCGGCATTCTCGATCTGCTGCTCGAGGTAGGAACGGGAGATGTGGAGGGCGCCCTGGATGTGGCCCTCTTCCCACTCGGAGCGCTCGCGCACATCGATGAGTCGGACGCCCTGCTCGGCGAGCAGCTCGGCCTGGGACGCGTCCACCTCGGGCACGCTGGCGCGCGCGGCGCGCAGGAGGTCGGACAGGGATGCGGTCATGGGTTTCGGGCTCCGGGTGCGGTCGGCGACGGCCGAGGGGTGTCGACGGGGGCAGGATCGCCGGTCAGGCCGGCCGGGTACACCGTGCGATCATGCGTGTGCCTCGGGACCCGTCGCGGCGGCGGCGGCCGGTCGCTCACCGAGCGCCCGCTGGAGGGTGTCGAGGGATAGCAGGGCGCACTTCAGGCGAGCCGGGCTGATCTCGATGCCCAGCAGCTCCAGGACGTCATCCTTGCCAAGGGCAAGGAGATCGGTGGCGCTGCGACCACGCAACGTGTCCGTGAGCAATGATGCGGACGCCTGGCTGATTGCACAGCCGCGGCCCGTGAAGGCGACGTCGGTCACCGTGCCCGATCCGTCGAGGTCGAGCATCAGCGTGAGGCGGTCCCCGCACAACGGGTTGGCACCCTCATACGAGATGTCCGGCTCCTCGAGGGTGCCGAAGTTGTGGGGCCGCCGGTAGTGCTCGAGGATCTCGTCCCGGTACAGGTCATCCATGGCTGCTCACAGGGTACCGGACCGCCCGGTCGTCGTCGGGTGCCGCGACCGCGCTGCCGGGCTCGTCGAACACCCGCTGGACCTTCCGAAGCCCTGCCGCAAGCCGGTCGATGTCGTCGTGCGTGGTGTAGACGTTGAAGCTGGCTCGTCCGGTCGCGGACTCGCCGAGTCGCTCGTGGAGCGGCTGTGTGCAGTGGTGACCGGCGCGGATGGCGATCGCCTCGCGATCCAGGAGGGTCGCCACGTCATGGGCGTGGATACCCGGCAGCGTGAACGTCACGATCCCGGCGCGCTCGTCGGGATCGAGCGGCCCGAGGATGCGGATGCCCGGCACCTCTCGAGGCAGCATCTCCAGCGCGTAGGCGGCGAGGATCCGCTCGTGGGCACGCACCCGATCCATGCCCAGGTCCGACAGATAGCCCATCGCGGCGCCGAGACCGATGGCGGCGGCGATATCCGGTGTGCCGGCCTCGAACTTCCAGGGCACGTCGTTGAAGGTCGTATGGCGCAGATGGACCTCTCGGATCATCTCGCCGCCGCCCATGAAGGGGGGCATGGCCTCCAGTAGCTCCGGGCGCGCCCACAGCGCTCCCGAGCCCGTCGGGCCGAGCGTCTTGTGGCCCGAGAAGACATAGAAGTCGGCGCCCAGCTCACGCACGTCGACCGGGCCGTGGGGGACGCCCTGGGCGCCATCGATGAGCACGAGCGCGCCCGCCTCATGGGCCATCTCGGTCATGCGGCGGACGGGGTCGATGGTGCCGAGCGCGTTCGAGACATGGCTGAACGCGACGAGTCGCGGACGCGTGCGCAGCAGCACCTCGTAGCTCTGCTGGTCGAGCCGGCCCTGGTCATCGATGGCCACGAACTCCAGATCCGCGTCCTTCTCCTGCGCCAGCAGCTGCCAGGGCACGAGGTTGGAGTGGTGCTCCAGCTCCGTGAGCACGATCGTGTCGGCCTGGCGGATGTGTCGCCGTCCCCACGAGTACGCGACGAGGTTGATGGCCTCGGTGGCGTTGCGCACGAACACGACCTCGGACGCGGAGCCGGCACCGATGAAGCGAGCGACCGCCTCGCGGGCGGCCTCGTATGCCGCCGTCGCCTCCTCGGCCGTGGTGTAGATGCCCCGGTGGATGTTGGCCGTGAAGCGCGTGTTGTAGGCATCCACCGCGTCCAGCACGACCCGCGGCTTGAGCGAGGTCGCGGCGCTGTCCAGGTAGGCCAGCTGCCGACCGCCGAAGTCACGCTCGAACATCGGGAAGTCGGCCCGGATGGCGGCAGCGTCGAGCGGCTCGCGGACCGCATCCGGACCGTTCACGCCACTCGCGGATCGCGGCGCCACGACCACCTGCCGATGTCCATGCTGCGTCTGTTCATGCTGCGTCGTCCGCGGCGGGCGCCTCGTCGGCGTGGACCTCGAGACCGGCCGCCCGGAGGATCGGCGCATAGCCGCTCTTCTCCAGCTCCAGGGCCAGCTCTCGCCCGCCCGTGGTCAGGATGCGGCCCTGGGCGAGGACGTGCACCACATCCGGCTTGATGTAGTCGAGCAACCGCTGGTAGTGGGTGATGACGAGCACGCCGAGATCGGCACTCAGCTGGGCGTTGACGCCTTCGGCCACGATGCGCAGGGCGTCGATATCGAGCCCTGAGTCGGTCTCGTCGAGGATGGCCATCTCGGGCTGGAGCACAGCCATCTGGAGCATCTCGAGACGCTTCTTCTCGCCCCCCGAGAAGCCCTCGTTGACGTAGCGCGAGGCGAAGCTGTCGTCCAGCTTGAGGAGCGCCATCTTCTGGCGGACCAGGTCCCGGAACTCGCGCATGCCGATGCCGCCGCGGGTGGGATCCGAGGGGTCGTACTCGCCATCGCTCACGTCGAGCCCGCGGCGGCGGGCGTTGAGCGCGGTGCGCAGGAAGCTCGCGACCGACAGGCCGGGGATCGAGGTGGGGTACTGGAAGGCAAGGAACAGACCGAGGCGAGCCCGCTTGTCCGGCGACAGCGCGAGGATGTCCCGACCCTTCCAGATGACCTCGCCGCCCGTGACCTCATAGGCCGGATGCCCCATCAGCGCATAGGCGAGGGTGGTCTTGCCGGAGCCGTTGGGGCCCATGATGGCGTGGACCTCGCCCGTGCGAACGGTCAGGTCGATCCCTCGCAGGATCTCTCGCGACCGGTCGGCGACCGGCACGACACGCAGGTCGCGGATGATGAGCTCGCGGTCGTCATCGAGCGCGGGCAGGGCGGGCTGTGGGGCGACGTCGAGGCTGTTCATGCGTTCGGGATGGGCTCCGTGCGAGACGGCCGATCGGCCGAGAGTGCGGTCGGGTGGATGAGGGTGGGGTGGTGGGGGTGGGCCGAGGCGGGCTGCGCCAGCTCCAGCAGCGTCATCGAGTCGAGCGCCTGGACGACCGCCTGACGCACCCGGATCCAGAGGCCCTGGACCTTGCAGAAGGAGACCCGCTCGCAGCCCGCGTGAGGGCCACCCGCGTCCGGACCGTCCCCCGCGCAGATCATGGGCGTGATGGGTCCCTCCAGCGCGACGATCACCTCGCTCATCCGGATGTCCGAGGGGTCCCGGGCGAGCTCGTAGCCACCGCGCGCGCCGCGGGTGCTGCGTACCAGGCCAGCCTCGCGGAGGCTGCTCACGAGCTGCTCCAGGTACGGCCGAGGCAGTGCCTCGTGGTCGGCCATCTCGGCGAGACTCACCGGTCCTGTCCCATGGTGACGTGTCAGCTCCACCATGAGTCGGACACCGTATTCGCCACGCGTCGAGAAGTGGAGTGCACCAGTGGCGTGAGGCATGGAAGGCATTGGGGTCGGCTCCTTGACACCCCGGACCAGCGGACGTGGCATCGGCGCCGGTCGGCGGCGCCACCACGAGGGAAATCCGAGTATCGGTGTCAGGATTGAGTGTAGGACGCCGACGCCGCAGCGTCAACGCCGTGCGCGGCACACGTAGGCATCCAGACGTCCGGTGATGGCGACGTCGGTGCGAGCGCGACCGCTGCTCGTCCGCTGCCGTGCCGGCCGTCCACCGCCGTCCCGGCCTCCGCCATGCGGCCTCCCGCCTTGGGGCCTCCCGCCGTGGCTGGCTCCCGCCCCCTGCCTCCCGCCGGTTCGGCGGCCCCGATGGCGGGGATACCCTGCCGATCGGTCCGACCGGTCGACCACGAGCCGCTCGCCC
>CAZYTQ010000156.1:0-7048 GCA_964650135.1 uncultured Anaerolineaceae bacterium
CCTCTGGATCCGGGGGATGAGACCCTCGTACGTGACGTTGATGCCCACGACCTTGATGCGCACCGCCTCCTTGTGGAGCAGCGCGTCGAGCTCCGGCCTGGTGTAGTCCCGGATGGGCTTGTCAGGGTCGACGAACCCGGAGCCGCCGTAGATGCGGCCATACCAGCCGTCCATGGTGTAGCCCGGGATGGTCAGGGCGCCCTGGTTGAGTGACTTGCTGTCGTCGTACAGCTGATGGACATCGATGTCCGTCACGGAGCCCATGCCCTCGCAGCGGGGACACATGCCGCCGGTGATGGAGAACGTCCGGCGCTCCTTCACCGCGGTCTCGCCGCGCTGGACGGTCAGCGAGCCCGCACCCGTCGCGGACGCGACGTTGAAGGAGAACGCCTGGGCCGGGCCGATCCGAGGCTCACCGAGGCGGCTGAACAGGATGCGCAGCATCGCGTTGGCGTCGGTGGCGGTGCCCACGGTCGAGCGGACATTGGCGCCCATGCGCTCCTGGTCCACGATGATCGCGGTCGTCAAGCCCTCGAGGACATCCACGTCTGGCCGGGCCAGGGTCGTCATGAAGCCCTGGAGGAACGCGCTGTAGGTCTCGTTGATGAGCCGCTGCGACTCCGCGGCGATGGTGCCGAAGACCAGCGAGCTCTTGCCCGAGCCGGACACGCCCGTGAACACCGTCAGCCGTCGCTTGGGGATCTCGACGCTGACGTCCTGCAGGTTGTTGACCCGTGCGCCATGCACCCGGATCAGGTCGTGGCTGTCGGCGCGCTGCGGCCCATCCGACCGCATGTCCGTGCTCGTGGCCATGCGTCGTGTCTCCGTCGATGGGCCGATGGTGCGTCCGGACACATGATACGGCGCGGGAACACCCGGATCGGACGACCTGCCCGGCGTACCCTGCGTCGGTGGTCGACTACCTCATCTCGTCGTTCACCACGCTCATCGTGGTGTCCGATCCCATCCTGCTGAGCGCCATCTTCGTCGGCCTCACGGCGTCGATGAACGACGCCCAGCGTCGTGAGGTGGCGGTCCGAGGCCCGCTCATCGCCTTCACCATCCTCGTGACGGTGGGGCTCATCGGCGCGCGTGCCCTCGACCTGCTGGGCATCTCGCTCTCGGCGTTCCGCATCGCCGGTGGCCTGCTGCTGCTGTGGTCCGCGTGGGAGATGGTCTTCGGGGGGCGGCGGGTCGAACGCAAGGAGACGACCGCCGAGGTGGCCCTGAGCGTGGACCACGTCAAGGACGTCGCCGCGTTCCCGCTGGCCATCCCGCTCATCGCCGGCCCGGGTGCCATCACCGCGGTCATCCTGCTCGCCGGTCGGGCGGGTGGCCACATCGAGCACACCATCGGGCTCATCGCGGTCATCGGGTTGGTCATGCTCGCCTGCTTCGCGGCGTTCCTGGGCGCTCGACGCATCTCGGGGGTCCTGGGCGTCACGGGCCGCGCCGTCAGCACGCGCATGCTGGGCATCATCCTCGCCGCGCTCGCCATCCAGTTCATGATCGATGGCGTCGAGGCGCTGATGCCGACCGCCGCCCCGTGAACGGCGACCGGCCATGAGTGGCACGGCGGCGGGTGGTGGCGGGCCGGTGGCGGGCTGGCCGGGGAACGAGCCGGACAGCCGGTGGCATCAGCCGGCGTGGCAGCAGGGCTGGATGTCGCAGGGCGGCTGGCAGCAGTCCCCGGACGCGTTCGGCGCGGTGCCCTGGCGTTCGTCCGCGACACGAGCCAGCTGGGCACAGTCGCTGCTGGTGCTGTGCGCCATCGTCGCGGCGCTGACCGCGCTCGTCCTGTGGCAGTTGCTGGGCTTCGCGGACATCATCGACACGTTCGCGTTCGATCTCGACGCCTACCAGGTATCAGCGAGCCTGTTGACCCTCCTGGGCGTCGCGCAGGCGCTGCTCATCCTGGCCACCGCGGTGGCCTTCATCGCATGGCAGAGCCGCGTCGTGGACAACGTGCCCGCCCTGGGTCTGGGCACGCCACGCTGGAGCCCGCGCTGGTCCATCGTGGCGTGGTTCATCCCGATCGGGAGCCTGCTGCTGCCGCTGCTCGCGATGCGCGACCTCGCCCGGCGATTGCCGGGTGGTCCGTGGTCCATGCTGATGGTCACGTGGTGGATCGCGTGGGTCGTCGCGTCCGTGGTGGATCGGGTCGTGGCCAGCGATGCCGGGCCATCGATCGAGACGGTCGCGACGCTCCAGGCCTGGCTGCGACGCATCCTGGTCGTCTCGATGACAGCGCAGGTCGGCTTCCTGGTGGCGGCCGCCCTCGGGGTGCTGCTGGTCCGGCGCATGGAGGCTGCGGCGCAGCGTGCGGCCCGCGTGCGGCCCGGCCCCATGGCAACCGCGCCGGGCTCGGACGTCGGTGCACAGCGCCCAGCCTGGACCTCGTCCACGGTCGGCTGCCCGAGCTGTGGCGCTGCCTGCGATCGGGAGGACAGCACCTGCTGGAGATGCCGCCACGAGCTGCCGGGACGGCCCGACGCGCGGTGAGGCTGGGTGGCGGCCCGGACGGTCCGTCACCCAGCCGGGTGGTCAGCCGGCGCTCCAGCCGCCGTCGGAGGGGATGATCGCGCCGTCGACGTCACCCGGTCGCGTCGTCCGGGGCGGGCACCACGAGCACCGAGCAGGGCGCATGGGTGACCACGCTCCGGGCGACGGCCCCCAGCTGGGACCGACCGACGTGGGACCTGCCTTGACGTCCCATGACCACGAGGTCGGCGCCGGTGAGACGTGCCCGCTCGACGATGGCGTCGGCGGGGTCCCCGACCGCGCTCCATGCGCTGACCGCTCGGCCCGTGGCCTCCAGGCGAGCGACGGCCGCTTCGGCGAGCTGCCGGGCGTGCGCGGCGATCTCCGCGGTGGCCGTCCGATCCGATCCGTCCGCCAGCTCCGCGACCGCGACGACCTCCACCCGATCGGGCGCCAGTCCCGCCGATCCCAGCACCCGCTCGGCGACGAGCGCCGCGTCGGAGCCATCGGTGGCCAGCAGGACGCGCTCGACGGGGATGCGGCGTGCCACGAGCACCGGGCAGGGCGCGCCCTGGACGATCCCAAGGGAGACGGATCCCAACAGGGCGCTCCGCAGGCGGCCATGACCACGGCTGCCCATGACCAGCAGGTCGGGTGCCATGGCGGTCGCGGCATCCTCGATGACATCGGCAGGCCGCCCGGTGAGCACTTCCGTGGTCACCGCGAGCCCGGGCCGCGTCAGTGCCTCGGCGGCGAGCCGGACCGTCTCCTGCGCGGCCTCCTCCAGGTACGACGTCTGATCGACGCCCACGCCCGGCAGCGCGATCATGCGCATGATGTCCACGGCAGCCATGACGTGGACCGTCGAGCCTGCCGGCAGCGGCAGGTCACGGACCAGGTGGAGCGCGACGGCCGAACCGTATGAGCCGTCGGTCGCGAGCAGGATGCGCATGTCGGGCCTCCGATGGGTGCTTCGTCGGGACCGGACGACTCGTGGCGATCGGGCCCGGGGACCACGGTGACATCGATGCCCGTATGGGACCAGTGCCGATCGGCCCGCGTCAGGCCGGGTCCACAGGCCCGTCCGCATCGATCTCCACGGTGCCGTCCCAGAGGTCGATGACACGCATCCCGGGCAGCGATCCGCGGAACAGGCCGAGCACCGAGGCGTTGTCCGCGAACGCGGTCGCGCTCAGGTGGTGCAGGTGGTGCTCGCGGGCCCAGGCGAGACCCGCGGCAAGGAGCTGGCGACCGATGCCCCGATGCTGATGCGCATCGGCGACCGCGATGGCGATCTCCGTCGAGCCATGCGGCCCGGGCACGAGCTCCAGGTGGCCCACGATGGCGCCGTCGGCGTCGCCACCCCGGACCTCGGCCACGAACCCCTCCGCGCGACGATGGTCGGGCGCACAGCAGGCGAGCAGCGCATCGGGATCGTGGGTGGTCGATCCCAGGAACCGGAGTCGCCGACTCTCGGCGCTCAGGGCCGCGTACAGGGCGGCAAGGCCGGGCGCGTCATCAGGACGGACCAGCCGCACGTGGATCGTGGGCGAAGGCTGACCGGGTGCACGGAGGGGTTGCGCCATGGACCGATGATGACGCGGGCACGATGCGGGCGCCCGTGCCGGACGGCCCGTGTCACGCGGGCCGAAGGATCGGACGCACGGCCCGTGGGTCGCCGAAGACACGTGACACATGGTCCGCGCAGACACGGAGCGCACTGGAGGAGACGGGGATGGCCGGTCCTGTGACCGTGGATGCCTACATCGAGGCGGCGGCTCCCGAGCGCCGGGCGGACCTGCGTGCCATGCGCGCCGCCATCAGGGGGGCCGCACCCCACGCGGACGAGACCATCGCCTACCAGATGCCGGCGCTCCGACTGCGAGGTCGCTTCCTGGTCTCGTACGCCGCGTTCCAGCGTCACTACAGCCTGTTCCCGGCCAGCGAGGCGGTGGAGCGAGAGCTGGGGGAGGCGCTGACGCCATATCTCGCGGGCAAGGGGACGATCCGCTTCCCGGCCGGTCAGGAGCTGCCCATCGAGCTCATCGCGCGCATCGTGTCCATCCGGGTCATCGAGGAGGAGGCGGCGCACCCACCGAGGGAGGCCGACACCGGGGCGTGACCCTGCCTCCGGCCCACGAGCGTCGACAGCTGGATGCGGCCGTCCCGCACCCAGCGGCCGGTCATCCGGCGAGCGACACGCCCGCGACCCGTGCCTCCTCGGCCCAGCGGGGCAACGCCTCGTCGTCCGTGGCCGAGGACTTGAGCAGCTCCATGACGCGGTGGACCCCCAGCTCGCGATACGCGCCCAGGGCATCGATGCGTGCCTGACCGCCAGCAGCGGACGCGCCGCCGGACCACAGGTGGACCGAGATCCGGAGCGATGCCGGGTCGCGGCCGATCTCCTCGCAGCGTGACCGGATCACGGGCAGCGCCTCGGCCAGCTCGCCGGGCTCCATGCCGTCGAGGTTGAGCTCGTCCGCGAAACGCGCCGCCAGCCGCCACGTCACCTCGGGGCCGTTGCCACCCACCATGACCGGGATGCGCGGTCGCTGGAGCGGCTTGGGCACGTTCCGGGCGTCCTCGACCGATGCGTACCGACCCGTGAACGTGGCGTGGTCCGCGGCGTCGCCCTCGATCATGCGCGTGATCACCTCGAGGTGGTCGCGCAGCATGGCCAGGCGTTCGCGGGTCTCCGGGAAGCCATAGCCGTAGGCGAGCCACTCGTCCCGCTTCCAGCCCGCGCCGATGCCCAGCTCCATGCGCCCGCCGCTGATGACGTCCATGGTGCTCAGCATCTTGGCCGTGAGGGCCGGGTTCCGGAACGCGGTGCAGATGACGATGTGGCCGAGGCGGACACGCTTCGTCAGCGCCGCGAGCGCCGCGAGCGAGCTGAACGACTCGAAGGTGATCTCATCGGTCGGCCGGGGCACGGTGTGGAAATGGTCGAACAGCCAGATCGACTCGAAGCCCAGCTGCTCCGCCTGCTGCGCGACGCGCACCGTGCGTGCCCATGCCTCGGCCGCGTCCCAGCCGTCGTACTCACCCTGCCATCCCTGGGGCACGATCATCCCTGCCAGCATCCGTCGACTCCCTCACATCGTGGCGCGTCCACCCCTATCATCCGCCTGCGCCGGCACGACCGGAGCAGGCGGGTCCGGAGGATGTGGGACGCTCGCCTTGACGTGCTCGGGGTGCCTGTCGGTCCATGAACTTCGCGACGCCGCTGTACGCGGTCTTCCTCCTCCTGGTCGTGGTCGCCTACTGGGCGATTCCGCGATCATGGGGTCGCTACCTGCTGATCGGCGCCAGCTTCGTGTTCTACGCCTCGTGGAACGTGCTGTACGTGCCCGGCTTCATCGGGCTCATCCTGGTCAACTACGCGCTGGGCATCCTGGCAGTCCAGCCAGGTCGCCGCCGCCTGGCCATCGGCCTCGCCGTGGTCGCCAACATCGGGCTGCTGGCCATCGTGAAGTACCTCGACTGGGTCCTGGGCAGCACGGCCGGGCTGGTGGAGCTGGTCAGCGGCCAGCCGGCTGCGTGGGGCGTCCTGGGCATCGTGCTGCCGCTCGCCATCAGCTTCGTGACCTTCACCCAGCTGGCGTACGTCATCGACATCGGGCGTGGCGCAGTGCCCGAGCGCCACCTGGGTCGTTACGCCCTGTTCGTGTCGTTCTTCCCGCACCTCATCGCGGGCCCCATCATGCGCGGCCACGAGTTCCTGCCCCAGGTCGCCCGACCCCGCTCGTTCTCGCCCCGTCTGATCCTGGTCGCGGGTCCCCTGCTCGTGGGTGGCCTGTTCAAGAAGACGCTCGGGGATGCCCTCGCGCCCACCGCCAACCTGGCCTTCGCCGATCCAGGCGGGGAACGCTCCATCATCCTGTGGATCGGGCTGCTGGCCTTCGCGTTCCAGATCCTGCTGGACTTCAGCGGCTACACGGACATCGCACTCGGGTCGGCGTGGCTGCTGGGCTTCCGGCTGCCCCTCAACTTCGACTGGCCGTACCGGTCGGGCAGCGTCCAGGAGTTCTGGCGGCGCTGGCACATGACGCTCTCGCGGTGGCTTCGGGACTATGTCTACATCCCACTGGGCGGGAACCGGAAGGGCCGGCTGCGGACCTACCTGAACCTGTTCCTGACGATGCTCCTGGGCGGCCTGTGGCATGGCGCGGGGATCACCTTCCTGGTCTGGGGCGCGTGGCAGGGCCTTGGGCTGGTGGTGGACCGGCTGTGGACGCAGGTGGTCCGTCCGAGGGGCATGCCCGCCCTGCCCGCGGTCTTTGCGTGGCTGCTCACGTTCCTGTTCATCTGCATTGGCTGGGTGTTCTTCCGGGCGGCCGACCTGTCCGATGCGCTGGCCTATCTCCGCGGCCTGGTCGTGCCACAGGGCGCGCTGCTGCGGCTGGGTCAGGTGGTCCAGCCCATCACGGTCGTGCTGGTCGTGCTGTGTGTCGTGGGCCAGTGGCCGGGCTGGGTCCGGCTCGCCCGCCGGCTCGCGCCACCGCTCACATCCCGCCGCGCCCTGGCCTACGGGATGGCGCTCGCCACGGCGATCATGCTCATCCCG
>CAZYTQ010000157.1:0-7044 GCA_964650135.1 uncultured Anaerolineaceae bacterium
CGCCAATTAAAGCGGTACGTGAGCTGGGTTCAAAACGTCGTGAGACAGTTTGGTCTCTATCCATCGTGGGCGTAGGGAACTTGCGAGGAGCTGCTCCTAGTACGAGAGGACCGGAGTGGACGAACCTCTGGTGTGCCAGTCGTCCTGCCAAGGGCGTCGCTGGGTAGCTATGTTCGGTTGGGATAAGCACTGAAAGCATCTAAGTGCGAAGCTCGCCTCAAGATGAGGTTCCCCACCGGGTCAACCGGGTAAGACCGCAGGGAGAACACCTGCTCGATAGGCGGCATGTGGAAGCCGGGTAACCGGTGCAGCTGAGCCGTACTAATGGTCGAGGGCTTGACCACTTCCGCAGCCCACCCAGGCGCGGATGCGCGGAGATCTCGGGACGATGACGCACGGCGTCATCGCGATCCCGGAGGTCGGAGTTCGATAGATGACAGGAGACTCGAGAGCGCCAGCGCGCGGCCCTCAGGGGTTCGCCGCAGACGACCGGTCGCGTCGATCACATCGCAAGGATCCTGGTGACCCAAGCGGAGAGGCCACACCCGTTCCCATCCCGAACACGGTCGTTAAGCTCTCCAGCGCCGAAGATACTGAGGGGGCAGCTCCTCGGGAACATAGGCCGTCGCCAGGATCCTTTCGATTCCGCGATCGGCCGCGGGCTCCGGCTCGTGGGCGCTGGTCGCATCCCTGGCCTATGATGGCCGTATGGCTGCGGACCCCCCGCCGGAGTGCCCGCGATGACGGTGCGTGGACCGGCCGAGGCCTCCCCCGCGGCCGCTGATGAGGCGGCCGACGCGTCGGTGGAGACCGCGACGGTCGCCACGGGGCAGGCGGTCCTGCCCATCCTGCCGATGTCGGCCCCACCCGCGGGCGTGTGTCGCTATCTGCGTGCCGCGGATGGATCGCATCGAACGGCCGCAGCCAGCAAGGAGCACCGGTGCTGGGCGGTCGAGCCGCCATCGACGCTGCCGGGCGCTACGCAGCAGGAGCTGTGCCTGGGCCCTGCGCACACCGGGTGCGAGCGCTATCTCATGCTCCAGGAACGCCGGGCCGCCGCCCTGGCTGCCGATCAGATCCCAGCGGCGCTCCTGGATGCACCCAGGTTCGCGCCATCCGTGAGCGTGGTCCCGGTCGCCGTGGACGTCCGACCCAGTGGTCGCGAGATGGGCTCCGAGGACCGGCGTCGACGACTGCCGAGCATCCTCATCGGCACGGGTGTGGCCGTGGTCGCGATCGTCGTGATCATCGCCCTGCTCGGTGGGGGTGCGTTCCTCGGGGCGGATGCCACGCCCACCGCACCGGCGATCGCCGGTGCCGCGAGTGATGGGCCGACCGCGACGGTCCGCCCTGCGATGACACCCACGCCCGTCGCGACGCCGGCTGCCACCGTCGCGCCATCCGCCGCGGTCGCTGATCCGACGCCGCCGTCCACCTCCGCTCCGTTGCCCAGCTTCACGGTCCGGCGCATGTACACGGTGCGGAAGGGGGACACCTGGCGCAGCCTCGCGCGCCGGTTCGGCCTCCGGCCGCGCGACCTGCGTGCCGTCAACCCCATCCGTGGCCAGCTCAAGGTGGGCACCGTCATCGTGATCCCGGCCAGCCAGGTCGTCACCGACTAGCGCGACACCGGCAGGGGGGACGGCCAGGCGGTGCGGGGCACCTGGCGAGCTCGCTTCCACGGCGGGTCGCCGGTCATCGTTGGCAGGTGCGGCACCAGCTCGTCACGAAGCCACCCGGCGAGATCTCGCTGATCGTCGTGCCGCAGCGCGGACACGGGCTGCCGCCCTTCCGATGGACCCGCAGGAAGTCACGGACCTCCACGTCGAAACGGGGTGGGACACGCCGCCGCAGCTCCTCGATGGCCCACGGCAGGACGCCCCGGACAGCCGCATACAGCGCGTCCACCTCGTCCGCGGCGAGCGTCGATCGCTTCCGGAGCGGCGCCAGGCGCGCCTCCCACAGGATCTCGTCGGCATAGCCGTTGCCGATACCGGCCACGAATGCCTGCTCCTTGAGCAGGTTCTTGAGCTCGCCCCGGTGGCGCTTGATGCGTGCCCTCCATGTGGCCAGGTCGAGCGTCGGGTCATCGGCGTCCGGACCGCGTTCCTGCCATCCGGCGATGGGCCGGCCGACGCCCACGGGTTCGAGATAGACCTTGCCCATGCGTGTGGCGTCCCGGTAGCGCATCTCGATGGGGGCGGCGTCCGCCGGCAGCCAGACCGCGCCTTGGGTCCACGACGCGCCGTCCGCAGGCTCGCCATCCCGGGAGCCCCACGTCATCACGAACGCGGTCGACGGGAAGGCCTTGGCGCCGGGCACGGCCATGCCCAGGCGCCCCGTGAGCATGGCGTTGATGACCACGCGGTCGCGCTCGAGCTGGAACACCAGGAACTTGCCGGTCCGGCGGACCGACACGAGTCGCTGGCCCTCCAGTGCGCGCAGCTCGGCCGCGGTGGCACGCATCACGAGTGGTTGCGTCACCTCCGAACCGACCACTGCCCGGCCGGTCAGGCCCGCATGCAGCGCGTCCGCGAGGATGTCCAGGTCCGGCAGCTCGGGCATGCTGTCATCGTACGGCGGCACACGTGCGCGCACGCGCGCCCACGCGCGCCCACGCCGCCCACGGCGGCCGCCATCCACCCCCTGCGTACCCGACCTGTCATCCTTCGATGACCTCCGCGCCACCTTGTCCCGGTGTGATAGGCTTCTCGGGCACTGCCCGCAAGGGAGGGCGGAGCCGCGCGCGCGCCGGAACGGAGGAGTCTGTCGAGCCCACCAGCCACACGGACGACCAGCCGATGCAGGAAGCCCGGGCGTGCGACCCGGGCTCCGTCGTCCCCGGGGTGGGAGCACTGACATCCGAGGAGACCACACGACCTTGACCGAACCACAGCAGTCCGACGCCGACACCCCGCCGACGGCGACCACCCTCATCGAGGACGCGACCACGGGGGTCGCGCTGGACTCGACCGCCGATACCGTGGCAGCCGCCGGGGACGTCGTGGAGGCCGCGGCCTCTTCGGACGAGCCGATCGCCGAGGAGCAGCCCGTCGCCGAGGAGCAGCCCGTCGCCGAGGAGCAGCCGGTGGCCGAGGCCGGTGCTGCCCAGCCGGACGCCGGGGAGCAGCCCGTCGCCGCGGCCCCTTCGGACGAGCCGGACGCCGAGGAGCAGCCCGTCGCCGGGGAGCAGCCGGTGGCCGAGGCCGGTGCTGCCCAGCCGGACGCCGACGACACCACTCCCCAGGCCGCGTCACCCGATGGCCTCTCCGCAGAGGACCTGGCTGCCGCACCGGCCGCCGAGGAGGAGGATGCGCCGGCGCCCCGCGTCGACCCGCGGCCCGAGCCGACCACCATGGAGGAGCTGCTCAACGAGCAGGAAGGCGAGATCCGCAGCCTCAAGCATGGTGATGTCGTCGAGGGCACCGTGGTGCGCATCGACAAGGACGAGATGCTCGTCGACATCGGCGCCAAGTCCGAGGGCGTGGTCAGCAATCGCGAGTTGTACGGCCGCAACACCGAGACCCAGCCACAGCTGAGCATCGGTGACACGGTCCTGGTGTACGTGCTCCAGCCCGAGTCCAACGAGGGCCATGCGGTCCTGTCGCTGCGGCGGGCGGGCCTCGAGCGCAAGTGGCGCTCCATGCAGGAGCAGCTGGACGCTGGCGTCATCATCGAGGCGCCGGTCATCGATCACAACAAGGGCGGCCTGATCGTCGACTGCGGCATCCGGGGCTTCGTGCCCATCAGCCAGATCGTCGACTTCCCGCGCCGGCCCCAGAACGAGCAGCCCCGCGACGCGGCCCAGGAGATCGCCGAGAAGCTGCAGCCCTACGTGGGCCGCAAGCTCCGGCTCAAGATCCTCGAGGTCAACCGCAAGGCGAACCGGCTCATCCTGTCCGAGAAGGTCGCCCTCTACGAGGAGCGCCGCGAGAAGCGTGACGAGCTGTTCAGCAGCCTCCAGGTCGGCCAGCATGTCAAGGGCAACGTGCGCTCCATCGCGCCCTTCGGCGTGTTCGTGGACCTCGGTGGCATCGACGGTCTCGTCCACAAGAGCGAGCTGTCGTGGAACAAGGTCAACAACCCCGAGTCCGGCTACCACGTCGGCGAGGAGGTCGAGGCCGAGGTCATCGACATCAACCACGAGCGTGGCCGCATCAGCCTGTCCATCCGACGGCTGCAGCCCGACCCGTGGAACTCGACCGTGGCGGACCTGAAGGTCGGTGACGTCATCGAGGGCACCGTCACCAAGATCGTGAACTTCGGTGCCTTCGTGCGGGTGCGCGAGGGTCTCGAGGGGCTCATCCACATCAGCGAGCTGTCGCACCAGCGGGTCGCCCACCCGGGTGACGTGGTCCACGAGGGTCAGCGGCTCAAGCTCAAGGTCATCTCGCTCGACTCCGAGCGGCATCGCCTGGGCCTCAGCCTCAAGCAGGCCGAGGAGGCCCCGGCCCGCCCCGAGCCACGCGAGCGTCGACCGCGCACGGAGCGCGCGTACGATCCGTCCCAGGCGGTCCAGGAGCCCGAGGGCGGTATCGACAACACGCTTGCCGCCGCGTTCGCCCAGGTCCGGGCACAGGTGGCGCAGCAGGAGTCGGCACGTGCGTCGGCAACCGATGGCGACATCGATGCCGTGGCCGAGGAGGCCGTGGCGGAGGACGTCGCGGCACTGGTCGAGGCCGAGGTCACAGCGGAAGCGGACGTGGCCGATGACGTGGCCGATCTGATCGACGCCGAGATCACCGCGGAAGCGGACGTCGCAGACGACATCGCCGACCTCGCCGAGGCCGAGCAGGCAGCAGAGGCCGCGGTCGCCGCGGACGTGGTCAGCCTGGTCGAGGCCGAGGAGGCTGCCGAGGCCGCCCTCGCCGCGGCGGCGCCGGAGATGACCACCGAGGAGCTCGCCTCGGCCGTCGAGGCGCTCGCCGAGGCGGAGGAGATCGCCGAGGCCGCGGTCGAGGACGAGATCGTGGCCCTGGTCGAGGCCGAGGTGGTCGCCGAGGCGGTGGTCGCCGAGGAGGCTGCTGCCCTCGCGGAGGCGGAGGAGATCGCCGAGGCCGCGGTCGAGGACGAGATCGTCGCCCTCGCGGAGGCGGAGGCGATCGCCGAGGACGCCGTCGAGGCGGAGATCGCCGATCTCGCGGTCGCCGAGGCAAAGGCCGAGGACTGAGCGTCGAGTCCCTCGGCCAGGCGGAGGAGCTGCCGAGGGTCGTTCGCCACTGACCGGTGGCCCGTTCCGCGGCCCACGCCACACGACGACCCGCCGGCGCCCGCGGGTCGTTCGCTGTCTGCCGCCCGCCCTGCGGGGCGGTCCGGACGCCCACGGGTGGTACCATCGCGGTCGGGTGCCGTCTGGCACCTCCCAGAACGGAACGGATGTTCGGCTCCTATGGATCGGTTCGACAAGTTCACTGATCGTGCACGCAAGGTCCTGACGCTCGCGCAGGACGAGGCGCAGCGGTTCAACCACAACTACATCGGCACGGAGCACCTGCTGCTCGGATTGGTGCGCGAGGGCGAGGGTGTGGCGGCGCGCGTGCTCGAGAACATGAACGTCGAGCTGGCCAAGGTGCGCACGGCCGTGGAGTTCATCATCGGCCGCGGCGATCGTCCCGTCGTGGGTGAGGTCGGCTTGACGCCGCGTGCCAAGCGGGTCATCGAGCTGGCCATCGACGAGGCACGTCGACTGGGTCACAACTACATCGGCACGGAACACCTGCTGCTGGGGCTCGTGCGCGAGGGCGAGGGTATCGCCGCAGGCGTCCTGGAATCGCTGGGTGTGAACCTGGACAAGGTGCGCCACGAGGTCATCCGCGTCCTCTCGCAGTCGAGCGCCGCGGCGCCAGCGCAGGAGACCAAGCGCGCCAGCAAGACGCCCACCATCGACCAGCTGGGCATCAATCTCACGGACGCGGTCCGGGCAGGCAAGATCGATCCCATCATCGGCCGCGAGAAGGAGATCGAGCGGGTCATCCAGATCCTCTCCCGGCGCACCAAGAACAACCCCGCGCTCATCGGGGAGCCGGGTGTCGGCAAGACCGCCATCGCGGAGGGGCTCGCCCAGCGCATCGTGGCGGGTGACGTGCCCGACACGCTCGCGGACAAGCGCGTCCTGACCCTCGACATCGGCTCGCTGGTGGCGGGCACCAAGTATCGCGGCGAGTTCGAGGAGCGGCTCAAGAAGATCATCGAGGAGCTCCGCTCCACATCGGACGCCGTGCTGTTCATCGACGAGCTGCACACGCTCGTGGGCGCCGGTGCCGCGGAAGGCGCCATCGATGCCGCGAACATCCTCAAGCCGCCCCTGGCCCGTGGCGAGCTCCAGTGCATCGGCGCGACGACGCTCGACGAGTACCGCAAGTACATCGAGCGTGACGCGGCTCTCGAGCGGCGCTTCCAGCCGGTGATGGTGGAGGAGCCCACGCTCGAGCAGACCGTGGAGATCCTGTTCGGTATCCGGGGTGGCTACGAGACACATCACAAGGTGCGCATCACGGACGAGGCGCTCAGCGCGGCGGCCGACCTGTCCATCCGCTACATCACCGATCGCCATCTGCCGGACAAGGCCATCGACCTCATCGACGAGGCGGCCAGTCGGGTGCGGCTGCGCCACAGCTCGGCACCCCAGGAGCTTCGGGACGCCCAGAAGGAGCTCGACCGCATCACCAAGGAGAAGGAGGCCGCGGTCACCGACCAGGAGTACGACCGCGCCCAGCAGCTGCGTGACGCGGAGACCTCCGCACGAGCCACCATCGACCAGCTGCGCTCGGACTGGCAGGCACGCCTCGCCGAGCACACCCCCGAGGTGGGCGAGGAGGACATCGCGCAGGTCGTCTCCATGTGGACGGGCATCCCGGTCACGCGCATCGCGCAGGAGGAGTCGGAGCGGCTGCTGCACATGGAGGACGCGCTCCACAAGCGGGTCATCGGGCAGCAGGAGGCCATCGACACCATCTCGCGCGCCGTGCGCCGGGCGCGGGCCGGACTCAAGGACCCGAAGCGGCCCATCGGCTCCTTCATCTTCCTGGGCCCCACGGGCGTGGG
>CAZYTQ010000158.1:0-766 GCA_964650135.1 uncultured Anaerolineaceae bacterium
CGAACCGGGCGACCCGATCCCGGTCGATGCCCGGTTCGTGGTCGCCGACCGCAGCAACGCGGGGTCGGTGGCATCCATCGTGGCCCACGCGCGCGAGAACGCGCGAGGCGTGCGCGAGTGGCTGACCACGGAGCTGTGGGAGGAGATCAACGCGTTCCACCTCGAGCTCGCCGCGATGGACCTGGGTCGCGCCCTGGAGGCGCGGCCGTACGCGCTGTGCGAACTGATCCGGCGTCGGTGCCAGACCGTCATCGGGGTCGCCACGGTGGCCATGCCCCGCTCCGAGGGCTACCAGTTCCTGGCGCTCGGCCAGCTCCTGGAGCGGGCCGGCATCACCGCGCGACTGCTCTCCGTGTGGCACCGGCGGCTGGTGGGCATGGAGGGCACGGCCGGGTTCCTCGAGTGGACCAAGGTGCTGCGCTCGGTCGGCGCCTACGAGGCCTATCTGCGCGAGCACCACGCGATGTTCGACGGCAACCGGGTCATCCCGTTCCTGCTGCGCTCCCGGGAGCTGCCCCGGAGCGTGCTCTACTGCCTCGAGGTCGCGGAGCGGCAGGTCGGAGGCGCGGGCGACCACATAGTCGCCGAGGTTCCAGCGCCCGTTGCCGGGGCCGTCCTCGAACGGCGGCAGATGTTCGAGCAGCGCATAGCCGACGCCCATGGCGAAGCCGCCTTCCGCCTGTCCGCGCACCAGCTCCGGCACCAGCGCCTCGCCGCATTCGAACACGCTGTAGGCCGCAGCGATGCGAAGCGCCCCGGTTTCCGG
>CAZYTQ010000158.1:776-6760 GCA_964650135.1 uncultured Anaerolineaceae bacterium
GTCGCTGTCGCGTGGTCCGTACGGCCGGGCCTCGCTGCGGGCGATGGGCCGGGTGCGCTCCGCGGTCGAGTTCGCCGAGCCCCGCCAGCTGGAGGGTGCGGAGCTGCGCGACTTCCTCGAGGAGATCGAGGCGGGTATCCAGGGGCTGGGCGGGATGCTCGAGGAGGACTACTTCCGACATGTCGATTTCGGCCTCCATGCGTACGAGGCCAGCTGACGGTGGGTGACCCGTCGCGCGATGCGTGTCCTGACGCCAGCCGTGACCACGAGCACGGGGTGCGCTGACGACGATGCGCCTGGCCATCCGCTACGTCAGCCGGTTCCGCTACCCCGAGCCCGCCTGGGATTCGCACAACGTGCTGCGTGCCTGTCCCACCAGCGACCACGCGCAACGGCTGCTGGACTATCAGCTGGACGTGGAGCCCGCGGCCCGCGTGACCACCTATGTCGATGGTTGGGGCACGCGCGTGGACGAGCTGGGCGTGCGCGATCGCCATCGCGAGCTGCGGGTCGTGGCGCGCTCGACGGTCGAGACCAGCCCTCGGCCGGAACCGGATGGAGAGGCGATCGCCGTCGGGCTGGACGCGTTGCAGACGCCCGCCTTCCGTGATGACAGCTGGGTGTTCCTGCAGCCGACCCGACACGCCGGCATGCCGGCGACGGTGCGCGAGCTGGCGCGCAGCGCGGCCGAGGGCGCCCGGGGTGTCGTGGACCTCGTGGGCCGGGTCCACCGGGCCGTCCATGCGTCGCTGGCGTATCGGCCGGGTCACACGTACGTGGGCGTGGACGTGGGTGAGGTGCTGGCCGGCGGCCTGGGTGTGTGCCAGGACTATGTCCACCTGGGGCTCGCCATGTACCGCTCGCTGGGGGTGCCGGCGCGCTACGTGTCGGGCTACTTCTACGCCCGCGATGGCACCGATGGCGAGCTTCCGGACACGGCCGAGGTGGCCGTCCAGACACATGCCTGGCTGGAGGTGGCCATCCCGGGGTGGGGCTGGTGGGCGCTCGATCCCACGAACCACCTCGTGGCCGGCGAGCGACACGTCAAGATCGGCCACGGTCGGGACTACGACGATGTGCTGCCCTTGCGCGGCGTCTACTACGGGACCAGCGAGCAGCACCTCGACGTCGAGGTGGGCATGAGTCTCGGTGAGTTGTCGGCGCTGACGCCATTCCTGGAGCTGCAGAGCCAGCAGGCACAGCAGTAGCGCCTTTCGCGGGTGCGTCGTGGCGCGGCCTGGTGGCGCGGCGGCCCCTCCCAGGAACGGCCTTCCACCTGGTGGCTGAGACTTCCGCCCAGTGGACGACTGACGTCGTGGACGTCGGCATGTGCGGCCCCGCGGGCCATCCCGATGGTGCCGAAGACCGCCGACCGGCCCCTCCCAGGAATGGCCTTTCACCTGGTGGCTGAGACTTCCGCCCAGTGGACGACTGACGTCGTGGACGTCGGCATGTGCGGCCCCGCGGGCCATCCCGAGGGCGCCGAAGACCGCCGACCGGCCCGATCGCGGCCGATGGTGGCCGCGGTGGCCAGGCGGTATGACCCGTGGAGGTCATACCGCGGCAGTGGCGGGCCTTGGGGCCGGTCGTGCTGCGTGCCGGGCCGGCCGACGACAACGGCGAAACGGGCCTCCCGCATCCTGGTCGTCCACGTGGCGCAAGTGTCGTCCACGTGGTGGACGGCGGCCGGTGTGTGGCCGGCGTTGATGTGCCGACCGGCGGCGGTGGGGACCGGCGGCGGATGAGGCTGGCGTCGGGGGCCGCCGTCGGGGGGGCCGGCGGTGAGCGGACCGCGTCCGGCGACACGCGAGGCAGGCCACTCGAGGCACAGCAGTGGACAAGGCTCAGCGAAGATCCGCGCAAGGGTGGCGTAAGCGCCAGGCGCCATCATCGGCACCATGCCAGCGATCGTTCGAAGGCAGGATCAGGCCAAGCGCACCATCGCCGATGACGTCGCCGAGATCGGCAGGGAGGTCCGTCTGGCCAGGATCTCGCACGGACTCAGCCAGTCGGCCGTGGCCAAGGCGGCGAGATGCTCTCCCCAGGCCGTCCACCGGGTCGAGCAGGCGGCCTACGCAGGACACTGGCGCGTCTGGGCGCAGATCTGCGCAGCCGTGGGCCTGAAGCTGCGCGCGAGTGTCTTCCAGGAGGGCGACGCCGTCCGCGACACGGCCCATCTCGCGCTGCTCGAGGACCTCCACGACCGTGTCGCCCCCACGATCGGCTGGAGCACCGAGGTGCCCCTGCCTCGCCAGGGCGATCCGCGCTCCTGGGATGCGTTCCTGCGTGTCGGACGTGAGACGATCGGCGTGGAGGCCGAGACACGGCCCGCCGATGTCCAGGAGCTGCTCCGTCGGCTCGCGATGAAGCAGCGGGATGGCGGCGTCGATCACGTGATCCTGCTGCTCCGCGATACACGGCATGTCCAGCGCCTGTTGCGCGAGCACGGATCCCTCATCCGCACGTCGTTCAGCCTGACGTCCGACGCGGTGCTCGAGGCGCTCCGCGACGGGCGGTCCCCCGGCGTCGATTCGGTGGTGCTGCTGCCGACCCGGCGACAGGCGACGATGCACGCGCCACAGGCCGTCACACGCGACCGACCTCGCGCCGATGCCCGCTGAGGCCGCGTGCATCCCGACGCCCGAGCACGCCTGCGGGGCACGCCCCCGCGCTCGCTGAGGCCCGGGCGCCCAAGGCAGCCGACACCTCCATCGCGCCGGCCCGGTGCCGGTCGGTGCCGCCCGCTGAGCTCGCACCTTCCACGGTGATCTCCCATATCGAACAACAGATGTTGCGCGTAGGGTTGACGGCTGGAATATTCCTGTCTACGGTTCCCCGCAACCCATCCGCAACCGGGTCGGACCGATCCGGATCGGGAGACAGGAGGAGTCTCGCATGCATGTCCGCACACAGGACCGTCGCACGCGCCAGCGTGCCGCGGTCGGCGCCTCGGTGCTCATGGGGGCGCTGCTGGCGCTGCCGGGCGCCGTGGCGGCGCAGGAGCCAGAGAGCGCCCAGGCGGTGTTCGATCGCTTCAACGCGATGACCGGCGAGGAGCGCACGGCAGCGCTGGTCGAGGCGGCCCAGGCGGAGGACGGCTTCGTCCTGTATACGACCGCCCCCGGCTACCAGCCGGCCATCGACGCGTTCGCCGACAAGTACGGCATCGAGGTCGAGCTGTTCCTCGGTCGGAGTGACACCGTGCTCCAGCGCGTCGCGCAGGAGTACGAGGCGGGCGTCCATCTCGTGGACGTCTTCGAGGACGAGAACGCGCGGCTCCTGCAGGAGGCGGGCCTCACCTACCCGTACATCAACGAGGAACTCACCTCGCAGATCACCGGGCTGGATCCCATCGACCACATGATCCCGTTCCGGCTGAGCATCCCGGTGGTGGCCTGGAACACCAACCTCGTCGCCGACGCGGATATCCCGGCCACGATCGAGGACCTGGCCGATCCCAAGTGGACAGGCAAGCTCGTGCTCGACGCCGGTGCATGGAACTGGTACGCCACGCACAAGCTCCACCTGATGGAGCAGGGCTGGACCGACGAGCAGGCGACGGACCTGTTCCGGGCGATCATCGCGAACTCCAGCCAGCAGCCGACGTCGATCGCGATGACCTCGCTGCTCGCCGCCGGCGAGTACGAGATGGGAACGTCGGTGCTCACATCGGTCGTGGATCGCAACACCGCCGTGGGTGCACCGGTCGTGTGGCGCACCGCGGACGGCCGCTACACCACGCCGCTCGTCGTGGCTCCGGAGGGTGGTGCGCTCATGAACCAGGCACCCCATCCGGCGACCGCGATGCTGTTCATCGACTTCATGCTGACCGAGGGTGCGCCGCTCCTCCAGGAGCAGCACTGGCCCTCGCCCATCCAGCACGAAGGCAGCACGCTCGAGGGTGTCGCAGAGACCGACCTGATCGCGGTGCCGCGCTCGGTGATGGTCGAGGACGCCCAGAAGTGGAGCCAGGAGTGGGACGCGCTGCTCCAGGGCAACTGACCGCGGGCTGACGTCCGGGCAGGATCGGACCTCCCGACCGGTGACCACCAAGGTCGCGCTGCCGCCAGCCACGAGTGGCTGGCGGCAGCGTTTGGCCGGCATGAACCTGTGGCGCGGGATCGTCGTCGGCGGGACGATCCTCGTCATCGCGTACCTGGTGCTGGTGCCGCTGCTGTATCTGGGCGGGGCCACGTTCATCGACGACGGCCACTTCTCGCTCGACAGCTTCCAGCGCGCGTTCAGCGGCCCCGGCACGACCGGGATGTTCCTGAACTCGCTGGTGTTCGCGATCGGCACGGCGATCGTGTCACTCACGTGCGCCACGGTCCTCGCCTACATCGTGGTGCGCACGGACGCGCCGTATCGGTCGCTCCTGGCGGCGGTCGCGGTGCTGCCCGTCGTGGTGCCGAACGTGCTCTACATCATCTCGTGGATCGTGCTCGCCAGCCCACGCATCGGGCTCCTCAACGTCATCCCGCGGGCCATCACCGGTGAGCCGCTGTTCGACGTGTTCTCGATGGCCGGCATGATCTGGGTCGAGGGCCTCCATAACGTGCCCCTCGTGTTCCTGCTCATGGCCGTCGCGTTCCGGTCCATGGATGCCTCGCTCGAGGAGGCGGCGCTCGTCGCGGGGGCGAGCCACCGGACCATGTATCGGCGGGTGACGCTCCCCCTGTTGCGGCCCGCCCCCGCGGCGGCGGCGCTCGTGGTCCTCGGCAAGACCCTCGGCTCGGTCGAGGCCGCGGCCATCCTCGGCTCACCCGATGGCCTGTTCGTGTTCGTGTCACGGATCTACTTCGTGATGCGCGACTACCCGTACGACACGGGTGCCGCGGGTGCCCTGTCGGTCGCGCTCATCGCCATCGCGCTCGTGGGGACCTGGCTGCTGGGCCGGGTGCGCGGCGATGGCTCGAGCTACCAGACGGTGACCGGCAAGGCGTTCCGGGCTCAGCCCATCGAGCTTGGTCGTGCCCGACGCTGGGTGCTCCTGGGCGTGGGCGCGTACTTCCTCGTGACCACGGGTCTGCCCATCATCGCGCTCGGCTTCAACTCGCTGCTTCCGTTCACCCAGGCGTTCTCCCTGGACGCCATCGACGACTTCAGCCTCGCGAACTACGCCACGCTCCTGGACATGGACGTGGTGGGCCGCGCCCTGTGGAACTCGATGCTGCTCGCGGTGGGTACCGCGACATGCATCCTCGCGCTCACCGTGGTCGCCGCATGGATCATCCTGCGCAGCCGCTATCGATGGCGGGGCATGGTGGACCACCTCGCCTTCCTGCCCATCAACTTCCCGGGCCTCGTCATCGGGCTCGCGGTGTCGTTCGTGTATCTCCGGAACCCGCTCCCCTTCCCCATCTACGGCACGCTCTGGATCATGCTCATCGCGTACGTCACCAACTTCCTGCCGTATGGCATGCGCTATGCGGTGTCAGCGCTCGAGCACATCGCGAACGAGCTGGAGGAGTCGGCCGAGGTGTCGGGGGCGAGCTGGTGGCAGATGATCCGACGCGTGACCTTCCCGCTCATGGTGCCCGGGCTCATCGCGGGCTGGATCCTGGTGGTCATCGTCGCCGCGCGGGAGCTGGGTGCCTCGATCCTGCTCTACTCGCCAGGCAACGAGGTCCTCTCGGTGCTCATCTTCCAGCTGTACGAGGAAGGCCAGCTGGTCGTGGCGTCCGCCCTGGGCATCGTGCTCACGGTCCTGTTCGCCGCGATCATCGCGGTCGCCTACAAGGTCGGCAATGGGGCGGGCATCACCCGATGACGGTCATGACCCGATGAATGGAGGGAGTCGCTGATGCTCGAGCTCGTCGAGCTGCGCAAGACGTTCGTGGCCACCACACCGCGCCTGGGGCGTCGGCGTGGCGCTGGCCAGGCGTCGGCGGACCTGGCTCAGACGCTTGCCATCGATGGAGTCTCGCTCCACGTCACGGAAGGCGAGCTGTTCACGCTGCTGGGTCCGTCGGGCTGCGGCAAGA
>CAZYTQ010000159.1:0-4165 GCA_964650135.1 uncultured Anaerolineaceae bacterium
GGTCGTGGCCCGCCACGACCTGCTGCGCTCGCTCGAGGTCTCGTTCGTGGGTGGCGGCATGGTGGCCGATGTCCGCGAGGACGGCTATGACCTGCTGCCGGCCGACCCCGCGTCGCGGCTCGAGCCAGGGCTCCAGGCGTGGGGCGAGATCATCGGCTTCGGGGCGGCGATCGACTGGCTCCGCCGTGTCCGACCGATGGGCCGCTCCCCGCGCGACCACCTGGCGGACCTGGGCGTCCGACTCCATGCGGGTCTCGCGGCGATCGCCGGGTTCACGCTCCTGGGCGATGGGCCGTCGACGGTCGTCAGCGGCTATGCCCCTCGCCAGGACTCGCATCGGCTCGCGGTCTTCCTGTCGCAGCAGGGGATCATGGTCCGGAGCGGCTACCTGTGCGTCCACCACGAGCTGCGGGAGCGGCTCGGCCTGCCCCCTGTGCTCCGGTTCTCGGCCGGGCTCCACGCCACGCCAGATGATGTGGATGCGGCCGTGGCCGCGCTCGCGCGGCTGCTCCGAGGGCTCGGCTGATGCTGTGTGTCGCGGCGTTCGTCGTGCTGCTCGTGCTCGGCATCTTCTCCGCTCGATACCGCGGCTATCTCCGCTCCGCGTGGCGCTGCACGCTGCGCCGGGTCACGTTCCGGCCATGCGACACGACGTTTGGCCAGGGTGTCCGGGACCGGATGCTGGCCCCCGTGGCGGCATGGCGACCCGGGCTTGTGCGACCGGCGGCCGTGGGCATCGAGATCGTGGCCCTGCTGGTCGTGGCCACCACGCTCCTGAGTGGCTACGCGGTGGCCAAGGGCGCCATCAACCTTGCCGTCTACGGCACCTGCGACAAGGCGGACCCGGCGGGCTGCTCGCTGGGTGCCGAGGCCTGCTCCATCGGTGACCTCACGCCTTCGTTCCTCGACTCGGTGACCCGGCTGGACCTCGCGGGTGCGGTCGGCAACGAGCTGGCGGATGTCGCGGGGACCCTCGGCGCGATCCCCGACCGATGGCGCCGCTGGGATGCCACCGAGTACCTGCCCCCGAACGCGACCTGGCGGACCGGCTTCGACCCCGCGCGCCCGACCGCGCTCGAGGTGATCGACCCGGGCTGCTCCGTGTGTGCGGAGCTCGCGCGCAACATGCGCGAGGCAGGCTTCGCCGAGCGATACAACGTCAGCTACATCGCGTACCCAATCCCGGACCCCCTGGGCAGCCGGTTCGCGAACTCGATGCTCGTCGTGCGATACCTCGAGGCGCTCCGGCTGCGGGAGGCGGCGATCGCGGATGCGGCGATCGCGGATGCGGCGGTGCCGCTCGACTGGCTGGTCCTGGAGCGGCTCCTGCTCGACGTCGATCCGACGGGCCGGCCGTGGCGAGAGGTCATGAACGAGGCATCGGCCAGCGAAGCGGTGGCGATGCTGCACGACTGGCTGGCGGCGGCAGGGCTGGACGCGGCGGCCATCGAGGCGGTCGCTGCGGATGCGGTCTCCGAGCGTGTCGCAGCCATCATCGAGGGCAACATGACCCTGGTCCGCGAGCGCATCGGCACCGTCAAGATCCCGACGCTCCTCTTCGACGGCGGTCGCCACGATGGTCTCGTGGGCCTGGACGCCCTCGACTGACATCGGGCGGGGCTCATCTCCAGCTGTCCTTCGAGAGGCGCCCGTCGATCCACGCGGCGAGATCCTCCTCGGTCATCCGACCCGCCGCGAGGCCCAGGATGGCCTCCACGACGTCCGCATCCGTGGCCATGAGCGTGGCTCCATTCAGGTCAAGGAACGCGACCATCGCCACGAGACCGACCCGCTTGTTGCCGTCGATGTAGGGATGACCACGCACGATGCCGAAGCCCAAGGAGGCGGCGAGGTCCGCCAGGCTGACATCCGGCTCATACGCCCATCGGTGCCGCGGGCGGGCGATCGCCGCTTCGAGCGCGTGCTCATCACGCAGGCCGTGCGGCCCGCCATGCTCCCGGATCTGTCGCGTGTGCGCCTCGTCCACCGCGAGACGCCCGAGCCACCGCGGCTCGGTGCGGTTCGACCCGCCAGCTCGCGTCAACCCGCCAGCTCGCGCAGAGCCTTCCGGTATCGCTTCGCCGCACGCCGGGTCGCCGCCAGCTGCTCATCGAGCTCGGCGTCGTAGGGAGACAGCAGGATCCCGTCCGTCGTGGCGATGGCGATGACCCGGTCCCCGGGCGCGAGGTCCAGCTGGTCGACCATCTCCTTGGGCAGCGTGGTCCCCACCGAACCACCGACCTGGCGCAGCGTCACGATACGTCGCATGTGGGCAAGGTAGCACAGACGTGCTACGTCACTCTTGGACATCAAGGTGGATATCGGGGTCGCGCGCAGGCCTGGTCACGAGCCGACGGCGCTGTGATCGTCCGGCGGCGGGAGGTCCGGTGGCGTCGGGGACGAAGTCACGGAGACCCGCGCGTGCCACACAGGTGGCACGACTCAGGTATACGGTGGCGCCATGGATGTCGAAGACGAGCCCCGTCCTCACGATCTGGATGGCCTGTTGCGTGATGCTCGAGCCGCTTCACCCAATACCCGCATCGGACTTCGGGACCCGATCGCCGCATTCGGCACCGATGCGATCCACGCGGTCCAGCCCTGGCTGGCGGACCGCGTCCTGTGCAGGTTCGCGGTCCGGGTGATCTGGAAGGCAGGCGAGCTCGGCGCACGGTCGCTCGCGGTGGAGGTGCTACGAGGTGCGCTGATGGATCCGACGGTCGCGGTCGATCGTGAGGATCTGGCACTCCATCTGCAGCGGCTCGGCTATCAGGTGCCCATGGCCAAGGCGGAACCGAAGGGGTCTCGTGTGAGCTCGATCCCGCAGCGCGCCGGTCTCGGATGGCCAGGCTTCCAGCCGCTGGAGTTCCGGACCACGGATGGCACCCACTGGCGGGCCAGAGACGGCGCTGATGCCCTGACGCCACTGCTGTTGCGACCATTGCGACAGCTGCATCCTGGCTTCGACTCGTGGTCCATCTACCACAGCCCGGAGGTCCACATCGCCCTGCGCCCCCGATATGTCCGGCCCAACGACTGGGCTCAAGGATGGCGTGCGTCCAAGCTGGTCGTCTACGCTCACGGACCGACGCCCGAGCGTCCCGCCGACCTGCCCCAAGTGGTCGCCGCCTGGTATATCGAGCACGGCGATGGCGCGGGCGAGGCGGGCCTCGTGGACGACCGATGGGACTGGCCGTATCTCATGCGGATGCTGGCAGATCCGCGATTCGCCGCGGACATGATCGCCGTGATGCGACGTCACGGGCTCACGTTCGGTGACTACCGGGCCGGGCGTTTCGGTGCCGATCCAGGCCATGAGCCGTTCGTGGCGCGAATGGAGTCGGATGAGCTCGTCATCCGAACACCCACCGACGACGCACGCGTCCTCGGTCGGGGTCTGGACGACCTGCGATCCCTCCTGGACGCGATACCCGACGACACGTGGCGAGACATCCACATCTGGCGCTCCTGGCCAGCCTCTGAGGCGATGGCCTCGGGCGGCGCGTTCGCCCACGATGCGATGCTGCCGGTCCTCGAGGACCTCGCGCGCCTCTACCTGCGCGTCGTCCCGGGCGGCCCGTAGGCCTGCGTTCAAGCCGGGTGATCGGCTGTCACCGATCCAGCGATCCGCGAACGTGCCCGATCCGCGCTTCGAGCTCACGGGAGCGCGCGGACGGCCACCCCCACATCGATGGTGCCGTCCACGACGAAGACGCCCAGCTCGTTGGTGCCCGCATCCGCCGGGATGCGGTGGGTGAGCGCCACGGCATCGTCCACGTAGACCTCGACGAGGGGACCCTCCACGAGCAGCGACACGCGAACCTCGTTCCCGGCCGCGCTCCAGCGCGCCTCGTCCGTGAACGGCCCGTCCACCTCGCGACGCTCCTGGCCGCGACCGACGAGGTCGGCCCAGAAGTCGTCGAGGGGATGGGGCCACCGCGCCAAGTGCACGGACCCACGCAGTCGGTCGAGCGTCAGGTACCAGCCGCCGAGATCCGCATCGGTCCGCAGCAGGACGCCGAAGGATGACGGCACGCCCGGGGCCGACGCTGCCGTGCCACCCTGGACCCGGAACGTCAGCTCCGCGAGGTACGGCGAGGCGTCCACCACCGACGCCACGATGCGCTCCGCGCCGCCACCCACGGCCTCCAGCCGCACGCTGCCG
>CAZYTQ010000159.1:4175-6725 GCA_964650135.1 uncultured Anaerolineaceae bacterium
GTCGACCCCTGGGATCGTCCGCGTGAACGACGCCCGGACGCGTGCCGGCAGCGAGACGCGTGGCGACCCATCCGCCGTCACGGTCACTCGTCGGGGTGCTGCGAAGTCGCCGCCCCAGCACCAGCGTCCCTCGTCGGTCCGGTCGTGGATCCAGCCCCAGAAGTCACGCCCCTGGCCGTCCGCGCTCGGCGCGGACTTGGCGGCATACCAGCGTCGCCCGCCGACCTGGTCCTGCGACGCCACCCGGAACGGGCCGCGTGGCCCATCCGCCACCCGCACGATCGTGCCGGCCTGCTCGGAGAACCGGGAGTACACCAGGAACCAGCGACCGTCGAGGGGCCACAGCTCGGGGCACTCGGGGCAGTACGTGTCACCGGGCACATAGAACGGCTCATCCTCGACCTGCCACGTGAGCAGGTCATCGGACGTGGCGAGCCAGAGACAGCCGCGCCGCCACGTGGGCCCGGTCGCCAGCCGCGCCGCGATGACCATCCAGTAGCGCCCCTCCTCCTCGTTCCAGAGGACGGATGGGTCGCGCCAGTCGACGGGCTCGCACGCAGCCGGCGGCAGCAGCAGGGGGTTGCCGGGGTGCTTCGTGAACGAGACGCCATCACTGCTCGTCGCGAGACAGATGGTCTGCGGGTTCGGCGCGCCGACCTGGTGCCCGGTGTAGAACAGGTACCAGGTGCCATCGCGCTCGATGACCGACCCGGTCCACGCACCATCGCCATCGACCTCGCCTCGCTCACCGGGTCCGACGGCCGGCGGGTGCTCCATCCACGTGACCAGGTCGGTGGAGCTGGCGTGCTGCCAGGTCGTGCGCACCCGGTGGGGGTAGTCGATGGTCCCCGCCGACGACGACAGGAAGTAGAGATGCGTGACGCCATCGTGACGGAACGGGATCGCATCACCGGACGGGACACCGGAGGCGACGCGTCGGAACATGCTCATGGTCGGGACACCTCCAGGTGCAGCGCATCGAGATCGATGATCAGGTCCGCGCGGTCCCGGCCGTCAGAGACCAGCCGGGCGTTGGGCTCATCCACCCGCTCGACCCAGGCTCGTGCGTCGTCGGGCGACTTGCCGAACGCGACATGCCGCGCCACGAGCCGCTCGATGCGGATCGTGTCCTCCACGTGCACGTACCACAGCTCGTCCAGCGCGCCACGGATCGCGGGCCACGGGGCGCGGTCGAGCAGCAGGTAGTTGCCCTCCGTGATCACCAGGCGCACATCGGGTCCCACCCCGATGCTGCCGGCGATGGGCTGCTCCAGGGTCCGCTCGAAGTCGGGGGCGTAGACGGTCGTCCCCTGCTCTGCCCGGAGGCGTCGCAGCAACGCGAGATAGCCGTATCCGTCGAACGTCTCCGGGGCGCCCTTGCGCGCCCGCAGGCCATGCCGATCCAGCACGGCGTCCGCGAGGTGGAAGCCATCCATCGGCACCTGGGCCACCCACGCCCCGGCCGGGTCGATCGCCGCCACGAGCGCTGCCGCGAGCGTGGACTTCCCGGCCCCCGGCGGCCCCACGATACCCAGGATCGCCCGTCGACCTACGGTCAGGGCGGTGGCACGGGCAGCCAGCACCCCCAACGCGGACGACATGGGTACCGCGGTCTCAGGCACGGGTCGCAGCGGTCTCCAGCTGGGCCGCGAGGAACCGTCGGGCGTGCCCGCCCAGCGCTTCGCCGTCATCCCAGAGGTCGCGCCAGACCGCCAGGTCGGCCGACAGTCCGGGTGCGACGACCGCGGACGAGAAGGACTCGAACGTGATCGGCCCCTGGTAGCCGACATCCGCCAGGGCGTGGAAGAACGCCCGGAAGTCGAGATGGCCGGAGCCCAGGAACCCGCGATGGTTCTCGCCGATGTGGACATAGGCCAGGCGCTCGCGGGCCTCCCACACGGGTCGCACGAGGTCCTCCTCCTCGATGTTCATGTGATAGGTGTCGAGATGGATGACCACGTTGTCCTCCCCGATGGCGTCCGCCAGCCGGAGCGCATCGCGGGTGGTGTTGACCACGTTCGTCTCGTATCGATTGCAGATCTCCAGACCGATGGGCAGGCCATGGGACGCTGCCTCCCGCGCCAGGTCACGGAGCACCGAGATGGCGTTCTGGCGCCCGCGCTCGGAGACAGGAGCAGGGTACTTGCCGAGCGCGCTGTACAGGGCGCCGGTGAGGATGCGACCGCCGAGCCCCACGGTCGCGGCCAGCGACTCGCGCAGGAGCGTCGCGCCCCGCTCCACGATCGCGAGATCGTCGCTCGACACGTCCGCGTCGAAGGCGAGGCCCCGGGAGCAGGCCACCTGGAGCCCTGCCGCCTCCAGCGATGCGCGGGCCCGAGGCACGTCCAGGTGCTCGAGATCGTGGAGCGACAGCTCCAGCAGGCCACTCGCGGTCGGACGTGCGCGCCGTGGGCATCGACGTCCCGGGCCCGGTGGCGCACGAGGCGGGTCGCGTGATCACTCCGCCCATCATGACCGGCTGGCACGACTTCGACATCCCGGGCTTCGTGGCGGGTACCTTCCCGGGTCCCGTGGGGGTTGAGAACGGCG
>CAZYTQ010000160.1:0-3787 GCA_964650135.1 uncultured Anaerolineaceae bacterium
CCGGGCGAACAGGATCTTCTGCTGGTTGCCGCCCGACAGCGCGGCCGCGGGCAGCTCCACCCGGGACGTGCCCGCGACACGGGCCATGGCGTCGCGGACGCGTGTCCCCTCGGTGCGACGTCGCACGACACCCAGCCGGCTGAGCCGGGACAGGTTCGCGAGGCTCACGTTCTCGCGCACCGGCCGGCCGAGGCACAGCCCCTCGTCCGCGCGCGACTCCGGGATCAGGGCCACACCGGCGGCGATGGCGCCAGCAGGGTGCTCGGGGATCGGTCGTCCCGCGATGGTCACACTGCCCCCGGTCCGCGCCGCGGCGCCATGGACCAGGCGTGCCAGCTCGGAGCGACCGGCGCCCACGAGACCGGTCAGGCCCACGATCTCGCCTGCGCGGACGGTGAGCGATACGCCCCCGACACCCGGCCCGCTGAGCTCGGCCACGTCCAGCACCACGGGTGCATCGGGCGCTGGCGCACGACGCTCGGGCCACATGTGGGCGCCGACGCGACCCAGCATCGCCGTGATGAGGCTCGACTCGGTCTCGCCCGCGGCCGACGCGGTGCGCACCACGCGCCCATCGCGGAGCACCGTGACCACGTCCGCGAGCGCCAGCACCTCGCCCAGGAAGTGGGACACCAGGATGACCGTGCGGCCACTCGCCGCGAGGTCGCGCACGATGCCATGCAACCGCTCGGCATCCGCGCCAGCGAGGGAGGCCGTCGGCTCGTCGAGCACGATGAGATCCGCGTCACGCGCGAGCGCTCGCAGGATCTCCACCTGCTGCCGCTGGCTGATGGGCAGCCGTCCGACGCGGACATCGGGCGGGATGGTGAAGCCGGCCCGCTCCGCGAGGGCGAGGTACCGATCGCGCATCGCGCGCCGATCGATGATCGATGCGCGTCGGGGCTCCGTGCCCAGGAACACGTTCTCGGCCGCGGTCAGCTGCGGGACCAGCGCCAGCTCCTGGGCGACGAGCGCGATGCGGGCATCCAGCGCGCTCCGTGGCGACGGGAACGTCACGGGCGACCCACGGAGCACGATCACACCCTGGTCGGGTCGGAGCGCACCGGCGATCACCCGACCGAGCGTCGACTTGCCGGCCCCGTTCTCGCCCACGAGGGCATGCACCGTGCCCCCGCCGATGGTCAGTGACACATCGTCGAGGGCGCGGATGTGGCCGAAGCTGCGGCCGATGCCCCGGAGCTCGAGGTGGGCCGATGCGGGGGAGTGGGAAGGCGGGTCGGTCGTCATGGGACCGACCCGCGATGCGTCCACGTGGAGGGTGGCTGCCCTTGGGTCAGCCCGGCCACTCCGCGAGGGTCAGGAACTGGTCCACGTTCGCCTGGGTGACGACACCCGCGTCGGGCAGGTCCGCGAGCGGGTCCATGCCCGGCGTGGCCGTACCGGTGCGGATGGCGTCGATGAGCTGCGCCACACCCAGGCGACCCTCGGTCGCCGGGAGCTGCATCACGGTCGCGAAGCGCTCGCCAGCGGCGATGCCCTGGAGCGCGACCGCGCCACCGCCATAGCCCACGAGCCGGACGTCCTCGGCGACGCCGGCAGCCTGGGTGGCCTGGAGCGCGCCCGTGATGGACTGGTCAGCGCCGACGATGACATCGATCTCCGGGTGTGCCGTGAGCATGTCCTGGGCTGCCTTGAGACCGAGTGCCGTCTGGTAGAAGGATTCGCCTTCCGCGACCACCGAGATGGCCGGGTTCGCGGCGATGGCCGTGTCGAACGCGGTGCGCAGGGCACCGTCAAGGCCGGCGGCCTTCACGGAGTAGATGTAGCCGATCTCACATGTCTCGCCACCCACGTCCGCGCATGCCTGGACCGCGAGGTCACCGATCTTGGTGCCCATGTCGCTGGGCACGAACACGACGTTGGCGGCGAGGCCCTCCACCTGCGCGTCGGCGGTGGTGAAGTCGGCGCCCAGGATCTGGTCGATGTTGGCGACCGCGACGCCCTGTGCGATGGCGTCCTGGACACCGGTCACGAGGCCCGCGCCGTAGATGGGCTGGACCACGATGCCGTCGTACCTGCCGGATGCCACGGCGTCCTGGAGCTGCCGCGTCTGGGCCGCGGGGTCGTTGTTGGCATCGAAGACGGTGATCGTGGCGTTCTGCGCGGCTGCCGCGGCCTGGGCGGCTGCGAGCATCGGCGCGTCATAGCTGTTGGCGATGGCGAACGAGAGATAGGCGATCTCGAGCGGCCCGTCCGCTGCCGGGCTCTGGGCGATGGCCGCGGAGCCACCGATGGCGCCGAGTGCGACCAGGGTGGTCACGCCGATGGCCGCGGCACGTCTGCCCGCGGTGCGATGGGATCGCGTGATGCTCACGCCGTGCTCCTCCTCGAGTGGTGCGCGACCGCCAGGTGCGCGTGTCATGGGCAGGATCGGGGTGTGCCTCCGCCCAGGGCGTCTCCGTCCGCGTGTCTCCGCCAGTGGCCGCCTCCTCCACGCGCAGCCGCACCGCTCCGCCGGGTGCGTGTCGTGGGGCGGAGTGTGCAGTCAGGGTGTGAGCGATGTCAATGCGATCGCGTGGATCGTGCAGTCCCATCGAACAGGGAGCGGCCGCCACGTCCCATCTGGTCCGACCCGCGGATACCTGACCGGACCTGACATCGACACCCCGACGATGCCACCATCGCTCCACCGGCAGCGGAGGTCCCGTCTGCCTGCAACCACCCCCATCGCATCCGGGTTCCTGCCGCATGACATCTCGTACGGACTGGCTGCTGTTCCTGACGCTGGGCTTCTTCTGGGGCAGCAGCTACCTGTTCATCAAGATCGGCGTGGATGCGGGTCTGCCGCCGTTCACGCTCGTCACGCTCCGCCTGCTGTTCGGCTTCCTGCTGCTGGGCGTGGTCGCGCTGGCGATGCGCCTGGCGCTGCCCCGCGAGCCGCGCACGTATCCCCACCTGGTCGCCATCGGGATCCTGAGCGTCGCACTGCCATTCCTGCTCATCACATGGGCCGAGCAGAGCGTCGACTCGACGCTCGCCTCCGTGCTCAATGGCGCCATCCCGCTGTTCGTGATCGTCATCGCGGCGGCGGTGCTCCCGGACGAACCGATGACCCCGGCGCGGGTGGCGGGCCTCGTGGTGGGGTTCGTGGGCATCGTCATCCTGGTCGGCTTCGACCCCGCCGTGCTCTCGAGCACCGGGATCGTGCCCGTCGCCGCGCTCATGGGTTCGACCATCTCGTACGCCGCGGGCGGTGTCTACGCGCGCCGCTTCCTGCCCGGCGAGCGGCCCATGGTCCTGGCGCTCGGCGAGGTCACGGCCGCGCTCCTGCTGGTCGCGCCGCTGGCGCTGCTGTTCGACGGGCCGGGCCACCTCCTGCCGAGCGGTGACGCGCTGTTCGCGGTGCTCTGGCTGGGTTTCCTGGGTTCGGGGCTCGCGTTCCTCATCTTCTTCCGGTTGCTCGGTCGGTGGGGCGCGACCCGCACGTCACTCGTGGCCTATGTCATCCCGGTGGTGGGACTCGCGCTCGGCGCGCTGGTGCTCCACGAGCATGTCGATGGGCGCATGATCCTGGGCACGGCGCTCATCGTGGGTGGCATCGCCCTGGTCAACCTCCGTCGGCAGGGTCTGGGGACGGCCGCCGCGCCGGTCCCCATCGAGCCGGTCCCCACCGAGCCCTGACGCCTGGGTCGACGGCGAGGTCCCCGGGGATGCGCGAAGCCCGGGGTCGCTCCCGGGCCTCGCCGATCGTCATGGCTGCCGCCGAAGCGGCATGGCTCACCGCCGAGGGGTCTGGCAGATCCCCTCGGGGACGCTTTCCTGGCTG
>CAZYTQ010000160.1:3797-6641 GCA_964650135.1 uncultured Anaerolineaceae bacterium
GTGGGTCCAGATGTTCGCGGTCCCTTCGGTCCCGGAGCCGCTGGAGCCATCGATGCAGATGCCGCCGGCACCGGTCACCGTGTTGCGCGTGAAGCGATTGTGCTCGGCGAGGACCACGATGCCGGCGCCCTTCGCCTGCACCGTGTTGTTGCGGATGACGCCGTCCACCAGGTCCGCGACCAGGAGCCCGATGTAGACGGTGCGGATCGTGTTGGTACGCACCTGGACGCCATCGCCGCCTTCGATGACGATGCCTCCCCATGCACGTCGGATGAGGTTGCCGGCGATGATCAGCGGATCCGCCGGAGCCACGCCCGCCGCGGCAGGCCCGAAGGACGGTGTCGCGACGATACCGGCCCCCCACGACGCGCCCGTCTCCAGCCCTCCGGGCGCTCCCTGGATCACGTTCTGGTCGACCTTGCCCGACACCGGCCCGTCGACGAGCACACCGACGCCATCCAGCGGGGCGGCGCTGATCCCCACGGTGCCGAGCCCGGACACTCGTGGCCGCGCAGGACCCCACGCCGGTCGAGCACGCGACGCGGCGGCAGCGGGCAGGCACGTGCACGCCCCATAGGCACGGATCGAGTTGTCGTGGACGCGTGTCCGGGTCGGTCGACCGGACTCCGAGAAGGCGACCACGCCTTGCTCGACCGGGTCCCGGATGATGTTGTTGGAGATCGTCGCCGAGGATCGTCGGGCGGACCCTCCGAACGCGCTGTCACCGTGGATCACGCCGATGCGCACCCCGCAGTCCGCATCGGGTGTCAGGTCCGTGAGGAAGCGGTTGCCGCGGATGACGGTGCCCTGGGACGCGCCGGCTGCCACCAGGAAATCGATATCGTCACAGGTGCCGCGGGTCCGGACCTTGGTCCGGAAGCCCTGGATGGTCACATCGTCCACCTTGTCGATGGCGATGAGCGCCGCGAAGCCGTATGGCCGCGGCATCTGCTTCGGGGTCCGGATGATCGCCTTCCAGGGCTGGACCGCCCTGACGGTGAGACCCTTCCGGTTCCCGCGGATCCGGAGCATCTCCTCGTAGGTGCCGGGGCAGACCTTGATGGTGTCGCCGGGGCCGGCGGCGTTGATGGCGCGCTGGATGGTCTTCGACGCGCTGCCGCTGCCATTGCAGCCATTCGGGCCGGCCTTGCCGTCGTCATCGACCCAGCGGGTCTTCGGGGCGGCGCTCGCGGCACTGCCGATGAGTGAGGTGGCCAACACGGCCAGGGTGGCCGCTGCCACGAATCGGGTCATCCGGTTTCGCATCCGCGGGTTCCTCCTGCCTGGGGCTCGGGTGTGGTCGATCGGATCGGGTCTGGTCGTGGATCGATGGAGGCTCCTGCGGGTGCCGGCCAGGCGCATGGAACGCGACCGGGAGGTCGTCCACCGCGGACGATAGCGCCCGGACACGCCGTTCGTCAGCCCTCCAGCAGCAAGGCCTCACCCTGGCCGCCACCGCCACACAGGGCGACCGCCGCCCGGCCACCGCCGCGACGTCGCAGCTCGAGCGCGGCGTGGAGCGCGACGCGCGCCCCGGATGCGCCGATGGGATGACCCAGCGAGATGCCCCCGCCATCCACGTTCACCCGCGCGAGGTCGAGCCCCAGGCGCCGAGCGGACACGGCCACCACCACCGCGAACGCCTCGTTGATCTCCACGAGGTCCAGGTCGGTGGTCTGCCACCCCTCGCGGCCGAGCGCCGTCTCGATGGCACGCGCCGGCTGGCTGTGCAGCGAGGTGTCCGGTCCCGCCACCTGGCCGTGGGCCCGCACCGTGGCCAGGATGGGCACACCGGCCGCCTCCGCGCGGGAGCGGCTCGTGAGGACCACCATCGCCGCACCATCGCTGATCTGGGAGGCGTTGCCCGCGGTGATGGTGCCCTCCGGGGAGAACGCGGGTCGGAGCCGGGCGAGCGACTCGGTGGTCGTGTCGGCGCGGATGCCCTCGTCGGTGCCGACGATGACCGGCTCACCGCGTCGCTGCGGGATGGTCACGGGCGCCAGCTCGTCGGCGAAGCGGCCCTCCGCGGCGGCCCGTGCCGCGCGCTGGTGCGACGCGGCCGCGATCGCGTCCTGCTCCGCGCGGCCCGCTGCGGCGTCGCCGGTGTTGGACGACTCGGTCGCGAGCCCCATGGCCCGGCCATCGAAGGCATCGGAGAGCCCGTCACGGGACACCACGTCCACGAGCGTGGCGTCGCCATAGCCGAGGCCCTGCCGGGCGCCCGGCACCAGGTACGGCGCGTTGGTCATCGACTCCTGGCCACCCGCCAGGACCGCCCTCGCCTCGCCGGCCCGGATGAGCCGTGCGCCGTCGATGATCGCGGTGAGGCCCGACAGGCAGACCTTGTTGATGGTGATCGCCGGGACGTCGAGCGATATGCCCGCGCCCACCGCGGTCTGACGGGCGGGGTTCTGGCCGGCCCCGGCCTGGAGCACCTGGCCGATGACCACGTGGTCGACGGCCGGGGCCAGGTCCCCGGCACGCTCGATGGCGGCGCGCGCGGCGACGACACCCAGCTCCACCGCGGCCAGGGCGGAGAGCCCGCCCCGGAAGCGGCCGAAGGGCGTCCGTGCGCCGGCCACGATGACGATGTCGTGCGCGCCCCGCCGCCCGCTCATGCGCGGGTCGCGAGTCCGGGCCCGAGCGCGAACGGTGCCCCGGTGGCGACCCGGACGTCATCGACCGTCACGTCCGGTGCGAGCTCCGTGAGCACCAGGCCGTCGGGGGTCACGTCGAGCACGGCGAGGTCCGTGACGATCCGGTCGACCACGCCGCGGCCCGTGAGCGGCAGCGTGCAGGCCGGCAGGATCTTGGGCGTGCCGTCGCGCGCGACGTGCTCCATGA
>CAZYTQ010000161.1:0-6562 GCA_964650135.1 uncultured Anaerolineaceae bacterium
GCCGAAGTGGCCAGGCACAGACCGCCCTTGATGCGCCGACGGCGGCGGATCGTGTCGGCTCGTACTTGACAGTCACACGTTGCACTGTCACATTGTGTCCCATGCCGACCGACCCCTCGTACAGCATCACCGAGCTGGCCAGCCTCGGCGGGGTGACCTCCCGCACGATCCGCTACTACGTCTCGGTGGGCCTGCTCCCCGCACCCGAGGGCGCTGGTCGCGCCACCCGCTATGGCCAGGACCACCTCGACCGGGTGCGTCTCATCCGCCGCCTCCAGGAGCAGCACCTGCCGCTCGCCGAGATCCGCTCGCGCCTCGCGGCGCTCAGTCCCACGGACGTGGCGGCCAGCCTCGCGGCGCCCGAGCGACCGCCCGCGGGCAGCGCCCTCGACTACAGCCGCCCACTCACGGACGCCCCGAGGCATCGCCTCGCGCCCCCCATGGCCCCGCACGCGGAGGACCCCGCCGCCCCAGGACCCGCACCCACCGCACGCCTCGCGCCTGCACCCGCCGCGATGGCACCGCCCGTGCCGTCACGGATGCCACCCTCGACCGCCATGTGGGAGCGCATCCCGCTCGGGCCCGACGTGGAGCTCCATGTCCGCCGCCCGCTCAGCCGCACCGCCAACAAGCGCGTGGAGCGGCTCCTGACCATCGCCAAGGAGATCCTGGAGGACCCGTCATGACCGACCGACAGACCCCGCAGCCGCTGCACGTCGCCGCGGACCGCCGACTCATCCGCTCCCGCTGGCACAGCACCCGCTTCGTCGTGGCGCGTGTCCAGGCGCCCGTGGCGCAGACGAGCGAGCAGCGGCCACCCGTCAACCTCGCCTTCGTGCTCGACCGCTCGGGCTCGATGGGCGGCCCCAAGCTGCGGCTCGCGGCCCAGGCCGTCGAGGAGGGCATCGACCGGTTGCAGCCCACGGACCGCTTCAGCGTGGTCTGGTACGACGGGCAGGTGGACGTGGCGGTGCCCGGCACCCTGGCCACCCCGGACGCGCGGCATCACGCGATCCAGCGCATCCGCGAGGTGGAGGCCGGCGGCTCCACCAACCTGAGCGGCGGCTGGCTGGCCGGCTGCGAGCAGGTGGCCAGCGCCCTCACGGGCACGGGCATCGACCGCGCGCTGCTGCTCACGGACGGTCTGGCCAACCATGGCATCACCGATGGCGACGAGCTGGCCCGGCACGCCGCGGAGCTGCGGATCCGGGGCGTGTCGACCTCGACCTTCGGCGTGGGCGACCACTTCGACGAGGTCCTGCTCCAGGGCATGGCGCAGGCCGGCGGTGGCCACTTCCACGACATCGCCGATGCCGACAGCATCCGGACCCAGATCGGGCTGGAGGTCGGTGAGGCGCTCGAGGTGACGGCACGCGACGTCGAGCTGCGCCTCACGCTGCCCGAGACGGTGCGCGTGGAGAGCCTGGGCGCCTTCCCCGCGCAGCGCCGGGCAGGTGGCGCCGTGATCTCGCTCGGCGATCTCGTGTCCGGCCAGTCGGTGGAGGTGCCGCTCCGGCTCTCCTTCCCGGTCGGCCAGCCGACGGAGACGATCGCCGGTGTGGTGGCCCTGGTGGACCGGGACGGCGTCTTCGATGACGCGGTCGGCCGGCTGGCCTGGGAGCACGCGGATGACCTCACCAACGACACCCAACCCCGTGACAGGGCCGTGGACCGGGTCATCGCCCGGGTCTTCGCGGCGCGAGCCCGCACGGAGGCGGTCGCGCGCAACCGCGCGGGCGACTTCACCGGGGCGCGTCATGTCCTGGAGGCGACGGCCCGTCGCATCCACTCGTATGCGGGGACGGATGCCGAGCTCCGGGAGCTCGCGGACTCGCTGCTCCGGGAGGGCGAGCGGTTCCAGCGATCCATGACCGAGCGGTCACGCAAGATGGCGTTCGCGGAGAGCAGCTACGCCCTCCAGTCCCGGACCGCGGGTGGGGCTGCCATGCGCCGCCAGTGACCCGTCCGAGCCCTGGGCATGGCCACGGACGCACCCACACCCGCCGCGTGGGCCGGATGGCACGGAGCGACCCCTGATCTAGGGGCCGCTCCTCCTGCCCCGACCGTGCCGAAGGTCCCTCCCCCGTCCGCGCGCCAGACTTGAGCATCTGACCCGACGGATGGAACCAGCGCACCAGGACGGCCCAGTCCCGGGCGCGACATCGATGGGAAGGATCTCCACACATGAAGCGCAGGACCCTCGATCTCCTCTTCAGCGCCGGGGGCGTGCTGTTCGCGGTCGTGCTCCTGGTGCTCGGGCTCGTGCTCCAGAACCAGGCGGACTTCGCGACGACCTATGTCAAGGACCAGCTCGGCGCGCAGCAGATCTTCCTGCCCGCGGCCGACGCGCTCCGGGGCGAGCAGGATGGCCCCAACGGCGCGTGCCTCGTCCAGTACGGCCAGGGTGACGAGGCCGCGCGCCTGATGTCGACCGGCGCACAGGCCGAGTGCTATGCCAACGGCTACATCGGCTTCCACATGGCGGCCTCGGCGGAGGAGGCCGGCTGGCCGGGCGCGACCTACGCGACCCTCGGCGGCATCGCCCGGGGCATCCAGGGCCAGATCGATGCGGCCACGACAGCCGGCACCGATGCGACGGCGCTGCAGGAGCAGCTCGCGGCCGCCAACGGCCTCCGCGACTCGATGTTCCGCGGCGAGACGCTCCGCGGCCTGCTCCTGACCACCTATGGCTTCAGCATCTTCGGTGAGCGCGCTGGCCAGGCCGCGATGCTGTGCTACCTCGGGGCCCTGGTGCTCTTCGTCCTCTCCATCGCCGGCTTCGTGCACGCGGCGAAGACGCCCACGGATGAGGTGGTGTTCACGGCGGCGCCCACCACACCGCCGACGGCCTGATCGCTGCGGACCGGGCTCGTCCGGTCCACATCCCCCCGCATGGCCGGCTGAGCGATCAGCCGGCCATCTCGTGTGCCGTGGGTCATGGGTCGCCCCAGCGACTGGGGCACAGCCGCTGGAAGTCACACCAGCGGCATCGACGCGGGTCGGGGCGTGCCGCGAAGTCGCCGCCCCGGATACGCCGGGCGAGCATCAGCACATCCACCGCGAACGCATCGAGCTGGGCGTCCGTGCGGGTCGTCGTGAGCCGCTGATCCGCCTCCGTGAAGTGGAGCGTCAGCCGCGCGGCCGGTGGCAATGGCTCCCCGGTGGCCGGGTCCGACACCGCGCCGGCCCGGAGCGCATAGGCATACGCCGTGAGCTGGAGGTCCTGGTCCACGTCCCGCTGTGGCCGGGACCGACCCGTCTTGTAGTCGACGACCTCGATGCTGCCGTCGGCGTGGCGATCGACGCGATCGATGACCCCCGTGAACCGCACCGGTGGCGAGCCGTCCGCGGGATCGAGGTCGAACGCGAACGACTGCTCCAGCAGGATGGCGTCACCGGTCGCGGCGAGCTCTCGCGCGTGGAACCGACGCAGCAGGGCCGTGGCTCGCTCGCGGTAGTCCGTCGCGGTCGACACGTCCCCGAAGCCCTCGGGACGCCACTCGGCCGCGAACTCCTGCTCCAGCCGATCGAGATCGGGTAGCGGCTCACCCGCGGCCCGTGCATCCTGTGTCGCCCGCACGAACCGCTCGAAGGCGGCATGGACGGCGTGGCCGAACACGAACGGCGCGACCTCGTCCCGGACCGGGATGCGATACACCTTGTCGAACGCGAACCGGAGCGGACACGAGCGATAGCTGTCCAGCGACGAGTGGCTGAGGGTGGCGGGCAGTGGCGCGAGCTCCAGCAGCGCACGACCCGCGGGGGTATGCCGGCTGACCACCCGCAGGGTCACCGGATCGAGCCCTGCGAGACGTGCCGCATCGGCGGCTCCGGCGGCATCCCGCGCCACGTCCACCAGCTGCTCCATCAGCCGTGCCCGCTCCTCGGCCGCGTCGGGCGATGCGGCCTCCAGCGCACCGATCAGCTCCACGGCATGACGTCGCAGCGCGGTCCGGCGCTCGAGCGCCGACGGCTCCTCCAGCAGCCGATCCTCGACGACCGGCGGAGGCGCTGGCGGTGCACCAGCCCGCGGTGGGCCGAACGAGCGAGACATCCCGCCCGGCTGTTCGGGAGCGTGTCCCGTGGCGCGTCGCTCGAGCACCACGTCCGCCGGTGGCCGGTACTCCTCGTCCAGGGGCGCCACCTCACCCAGGAAGCGGCTGGGCTGGGCGGTCTGGCCCGGCCCGGCGATCGTGGTCAGGATGAGCCGCTGCCGGGCGCGGGTCATGGCCACGAACGCGAGTCGACGCTCCTCGGCGACCTCGAATTCGGGCGGTGGCTGCTGCTTGAGCAGCTCCACGGGCAGGAGCGGCTCCTCGGGCCGGTCGTCCGGGAACTGACCTTCGAGGAGTCGCGGCACCACGACCACCTCGAACTCGAGACCTTTCGCCTGGTGGATGGTCATCAGCCGCACGCCGTCGACCCCTGGGTGTCGATGGTCCTCTGCCTCGACGTCCCCACCGACCTGCTGGAACACGTCCAGCCAGGCCACGAAGTCCACCAGGCTGGACCGCGGATGGGCGCGCTGCCAGTCGGCCGCGAAGCGCAGCAGCCGGGCGATGGCGAGGGCACCCCGCTGTGCCTCGGGGGTGTCCGTGGCGACGAGGTCGGCCAGGGTGCCGGTGTGGGCGAGCCAGTCCTCGAGGAGGGTCGCCGGACCATCACGCGTCGCACGTGGGCCAAGCTCGGCGATGAGCCCCAGCAGCCGCCCGATGCGTGGCCGAAGACCATCCGTGACCGGCTCGGCCGAGCCTGCTGGATGCGTATCGGCACGGTCGTCATCCCGTGGCACGGTGTCGAGGGACACGTCCGTGGGTGTCCCGATCGCGCGTGCCGCGTCCAGCAGTGGCCGGCCGTCGAACGCCGCCGCACGCGTGAGGCGCAGCAGCTCGAGCGCGTCCAGCCGCCACGGCGCCGCGGTGAGCAGCCGCGCCATCGCGACATCCTGCGCGGGGTCCGCGAGGACCCGCAGCGCCGCCTCCAGGTCGCGGATCTCGGGCTGCAGGAACAGCCCGCCGCCGCCCACGAGGAGGTACGGGACCTCGGCCCGCCGGAGCCGGTCCGCGATGAGCTCGCGATGGGCGTGTCGCCGATACAGCACCGCGATGTCGCTCCAGCGCCGGGGCTCGGGCAGCGCCGCGTGGGCCTCCCGGATGCGCGCCACGATGGCGTCCGCCTCGTCGCCCTCGTCAGCGGCCTGGATGATGGACACCGGGTCACCCGGGTCACCCGGGTCGCGGGTCGGCCGCAACGGCTGGCGCTCCTTGAGCCGCTGCGCGTTGTGGCGGATGAGCCGACCCGCGGCATCCAGGATGCGCGACGTGGAACGGCGGTTGTCCAGCAGCGGCAGGCTGGCCACGGGCCGGGCCATCCGGTCGGGTGCCCAGTCGGGCGGCTGGCCGAAGCGCTCCCGGAACCGCTCGAAGGCGGCGTAGCTCGCACCCCGGAACCGGTAGATGGACTGGTCATCGTCACCCACGACCACCACGTCGTCCGCCTTGTCAGGCCCCCGTCCCACGAGCTCCAACAGCGCGATCTGGGTCATGTTGGCGTCCTGGAACTCGTCCACGAGGACGTGACGGAACTGGCGCTGCCGACGCAGCAGCACGTTGGGCCGGTCCAGCAGCAGCTGGATGGTGCGTGACATCTGCTCCCCGAAGTCGAGCAGGCCGCGATCCTCGATCTCCGCCTGGTACCGCGCGTAGACCTCCGCCTCCTCCAGCAGCCGCAGCACGTCCAGCGCGTCCGCCTCGCGCACGTAGGTGGTCCTGAGCTCGTTGGCGAGCTGCCGCCGTGCCGGATCGAGCTGCTCCCAGAACACCGCCCAGTCGATGCCCGAGGCATCACGACGCGCGGCGCGATCGGCACCCTTGTCGCCCATGCCCTTGCGCCGGTCACGGAGCGTCTCCTGGAGGGGCCACATGCGTTGCATCATGCCGCGCTCCCGGATCGACGCGACGGCTGACGTCCAGGCATCCTGTCCATGGGTCATCACGAACGCGGCCTGGCGCGCGAGGGCATGGGCCCGCAGGTCATCGGGTGTCACGAGCTCATCCTTGGCACGCGTGATGAGGTCCGCGAAACGACCGAGGCTGCTCTCGAAGCCACGCCCCAGGCGGTGATACACGAAGTGGCCAAGATCCGGCCGCAGGTCCCGCAGGAGCAGACGCTGACCGACGCCATCCAGCAGCTCGGCGTGCTCGTCCAGGCCGACCTCCGCCCGGTGCTCGCGCAGCAGCCGATAGCCGAAGCTGTGGAAGTTGTGCACCCACAGCCGTCCCGCACGCTCGACGCCCAGGACCCGCTCGAAGCGCTCCGCGAGCTCCGCGGCGGCACGCACGTTGTAGGTCAGCACCAGCACGTTCTCGGGAGCCAGCGTGGGATCACGCTCCAGCAGGTGCCGGACCCGCTCCACGACCACGGTCGTCTTGCCGGTGCCCGCACCTGCCAGCACCATCAACGGACCGGTCTCCCACTCCACCACCGCGCGCTGCGCGTCCGTCAGGATCAGATCGCCACCTCCTCGGGGTCTGGGTGCCCCTGGACGACCATCATGCGGTGG
>CAZYTQ010000162.1:0-6506 GCA_964650135.1 uncultured Anaerolineaceae bacterium
TCGAACACGGTCCCGGTGCGGCCGGGGCCGGGCATCGCGTATCCGAGCGCCCGGAGGGGATCATGCCCACGCTCACGATCCATGATCGGACCGCCACCGGTCGGCCGGTCGGGAGCTTCCCGCTCCAGGTCCCGGACCGACTCACCGTGCGCGACCTCATCGTGCTGCGGGTCCGGGATGAGGTCGCCCGCCACAACCTGACCACGGCGGAGCCGTTCCATGGCCTCGTCACGCCCGTCGCGGACGAGACCACGCTCAACGGTGGTCCGCGCACCCGTGATCGCCGGGTGGACTGGCAGGCCCAGGCGGATGTCGCCCTCGATGCGTTCGGGCGCAACGGCTTCTTCGTGCTCGTGGACGGACGCCAGGCGACGTCGCTCGACGAGGAGGTGGACATCAGCGTGGCACCGGATGTCGCGTTCATCCGGCTCGTGCCGCTCGTCGGCGGCTGAGCAGGGAGGTCGCCGTGGACCTGATCGGCCGCCTGACCGCGGCGCTCGACGCCGGTCGTCCAGTCCCGCGGCGTGTCGCTCGGCATGTGCGACGCGCCCAGCCCTACCTGGCGATGCTGCCGGACACGCGTCGGGCCATGGTGTCCGGGGCGGCCAGCAGGGACGGCGGCTCGTCATCGACCCCGCGGGCGTCCTGGACGGACGCCTGGCTCGACGCCCCCGAGTCGGACCGGGTCTCCATCGGCGTCGCGATCCTGGACCTGATGACCCAGCGTGGGGCGATCATGCACATGTACGACGTCGGTCCGACGATGCTGGCTGCGCTCGGCCGGGTGGCTCCACCCCACGACGAGGAGGATCGGCGCGCGGTCCTGGACCTCGCATGCCGGATCAGCGGCACCGGCTGGTACGGCTCGTCGCCCGTGAGCTACGCGATCGCGGTGCTGGAACGGACCCGGGCGGCCGGCGCGTCGCTCGAGCGCGATGCGCAGCGGATCGACGCCCTGGTCACCGCCATCACCACCCACCAGGGCCTGTCCACCGCGGAGCTCGGCCGAGCCCGTACGCGCCTGCTGGGCCTCGCGAGCCCTGATCGCCTGGATCTCGACCTCATCGCCGTGCATGACACCTGGGGCACCGCCGTACGCACCTGGTTGGCCGACCACCCTGACAGCGCGACCGCGGGTCTGCTCATCACCCACCTGGCGCGTGCCTCGAGCGTGACGCCCACGCGCCGCTGGACCCAGGAGCTGCGGCCCCTCCTGGATGCCCCGGTCGCCGAGCCCCTCGTCCGGCACATGGTGGACGCGTCCTTCGAGTCGCGGATCACGAGCGGCATGGAGGCGTCCTGGATCGGCGCCTTCGGGACCCACCCGGCCAACGGCGCCATCGTGCGCGGTGCCTACTGGGCTGCGGCCGCTGGTTGGGCAGCGGCGCCGGAGGCCTGGTCATGGGTGCCGGAGACCCTGGCGCGCGCCGGCGTCCACTGGGCGCTCTCGCCACGCGACGACAACTATCCGCGGGACGAGCGACTGGCCAACACCACGGTCTGGCTCCTCGCGGACATGGCGACGCCAGGAGCCCTCGTGGCGCTCGGTCGGATCCAGGCACGCGTGCGCAGCCGGAACGTCTCGAAGCAGCTGGCGAAGGCGCTCGAGCGAGCCGCTGACAACGCCGGTCTGAGCCGTGGCGAGCTGCTCGAGCTGGGGGTCCCCGCCTGCGACCTGGATCCCACCGGTCACCGCGAGATCGCGGTCGGCCCGGGCGCCGCGCTGATCGCGCTGGACCATGGCGGAGATGCGACCCTGACCTGGCGGGACGCATCCGGCCGTGTCACACGCACCGTCCCGAAGGCACTCGCCACGGCGGACCCGGCGGCCGTCGCAGCGGCCAAGGCGGCACTCAAGGAGCTGCGGGCCACGCTGTCCATCGAGCGCTCCCGGCTGGAGGACCTCCTGGTCGAGGACCGCACGTGGACGGCGACGGCGTGGCGGGAGCGATATCTCCAGCACCCCCTGACGTCCGCCCTCGCGCGTCGACTCATCTGGCGCGTGCAGGCGGACCGCGGTGGATCGGCGACCGACGGCGCCACGGGGTGGACCTGCGTCCCGCACGCGGATGGCTGGCTGTGGTCGGACGGTGTCCAGCGTGACCTCCCGGACGCCGCGCTGATCACCCTCTGGCACCCGGCCCGTGCGTCCGTCGCAGAGGTCCAGGCGTGGCGAGAGCGACTGCTCGCGGCACACATCCGGCAACCCTTCAAGCAGGCGTGGCGAGAGGTCTACCTGCTGACGCCCGCCGAGGAGACCACCGCGACCTACTCCAACCGGTTCGCGGGTCACATCCTCGACTACCCGGTCGCCCGGGCGCTCATGGGCGCGCGCCGCTGGGCGTCCGACTTCCTGGGGCCGTTCGATGGCGGCTTCGACGGCGTCGCCCGGCGGGACTTCCCGGCCCACGACCTGCGCGCGGGGTTCTACCACGACGCCGTCGAGGAAGGGGTCGATGTGGTCCAGCACTGCTCGACCGACCAGGTCCGCTTCTGGCACCTGGCCGACCGCACCGAGACGCCCGTGCCGCTCACCGAGGTCCCGCCACTCGTCCTCTCCGAGGCGATGCGCGATGTGGACCTGTTCGTGGGCGTCAGCTCCATCGCCGCGGACGAGAACTGGACGGATGGCGGGGCCGATCGTCACGACCGGTTCGGCGCCTACTGGGAGGCGACCGCGTTCGGCGAGCTCGATGGCTCCGCGGAGACCCGCCGAGCGGCCCTGGAGCTGCTCATCCCGCAGCTCGCCATCGCCGACCGGCTGGCCCTCGACGGGCGCTTCCTCCGGGTCCGGGGCGACCTCGCCACGTATCGCATCCATCTCGGGTCCGGCAACATCCTCATGGAGCCCGGCGACGTCTATCTGTGCATCGTGCCGGCCCGTTCCGTCGCGGCCCGCGCCGATCGCGTGTTCCTGCCGTTCGACGACGACCCGCGCCTGTCGCTCATCCTGTCCAAGGCCGTGCTGCTCGCGGATGACCGGCGCATCACCGACCCGACCATCGTCGCCCAGATCGAGACGCGCGGCCGCAGTCGCTGAGCCGGCGACACGGGCACGGCGTCGGGAGCCCAGCGCGTAAGTCCATATCATCGGTCGACAATGTATAGTGCGCCGCACCGGTCTCCGTGGGCCGGCTGACGTCGAACCTCGCATCCCTGTCGGAGGCACACCGGACCATGCATATGCGCGCGCATCGACTCGCGATCATCGCGGGCACCACGCTCCTTGCCGCATCGCTCGCGGCACCCGGGCTCGCCCAGGACGCCAGCACCTCCCCAGCGGGCGGTGGCGCGCCCGCGGCGACCCTCGACCCCGCCGACGCCGGCTACGCGGTGCGCATCGGCTTCCCGTCGGGCAACCGCGACGCGACGGCCAGCTCCCCCGCCGACATCTGGGCACAGCACCTGGGCCTGTTCGACCAGGTCTTCACGCCCGCCGGCGTGACGCTGGAGTACATCCCGTTCCTGGGCGCGGGGCCTGCCATCAACGAGGCGCTCATCGGCGGCTCCCTGGACATCGCGGCCTATGCCGACACGGCGGGTGTGCTGGGCCGGACGGCCGGTGCCGACACCACCCTGGTGGGCATCGACGAGGATGACTTCGGCGCCTGGCTCGTGGTCCCCGAGGCCTCCGACATCCAGAGCGTCGCTGACCTCAAGGGTCGCTCGGTGGCGACCATCAAGGCCACGTTCCCCCACCGCTTCCTGCTCACCGTCCTCGCTGCGAACGGCCTGACCGAGGACGACATCGTGTTCCAGAACCTGTCGCTGCCGGACTCCGAGGTCGCCCTCGACGCCGGCCAGATCGACGCGGCGGTCACGCTCGGCAACAACGCGCCGCGGCTGCTCGACCGGGGCTATCGGGTCATCGCGGACATCGCGGCCGTGCCGGAGGCCGCCGGCCTCGGCGTGTTCGCGGCCACCGACCCGTTCCTGGAGGCACACCCGTCCTTCTTCCCGGCCTACCTCGCTACCCGCGAGCAGGCCATCGCGTGGGCGAAGGAGCACGTGGACGAGGCCTACCAGGTGCTCGCCGAGAGCTTCCAGCTGACCCCCGAGCAGGTGCGGCTGCTGTACCCCGACTTCGAGTTCCCGTCCGCGCTCACGCCCGAGATCATCGCGCGCATCCAGGCGACGGACCAGTTCCTGGTGGACCAGGGCCTCGCGCCCCAGGCCATCGACGTCGCCGAGTGGGCAGGCGAGTACGCCGATACCCCCGCGGCCCCGTGAGTGCCAGCTCGTCCGTGGACGCGGGCCGGGTGAACCCGGCCGCGCCCCGGTCGACCGTCTCGGCCGCCGGAGCCGAGCACCCTGCGGCCCGCGCCGTGCCCAGGTCCTCCTCCCGGGCGCGGCGCGCGCTGCCGCTCCTCGCGCTCGTGCTGCCCATCGCGTTGCTGGTCCTGTGGCAGATCGGTGTCTCGACGGGCACCTTCAAGACCGCCATCACCTCGACACCCGGCCAGGTCGTGGCCACGTTCATCAAGCTCGCCACCAACGGCGTCCTGCTGGAGGAGCTGATGAGCACCGTCGGGCGGATCGCATGGGGCTTCGGCATCGGCCTGGCGGCCGGGCTGTCGCTGGGCATCCTGACGGGCTATGCGCGCACCGCGGACCGGGCCATCGATCCCACCGTGCGTGGCCTCAACGCGGTGCCCGCCGTGGGCTGGATCCCGTTCCTCATCCTCGCCCTGGGCATCGGCGATTCGTCCAAGATCGCGCTCATCGCGTTCGCGACGTTCTTCCCCATCTATGTCAACACGTACGCCGGCATCCGGGGCACCGACCAGAAGCTGATGGAGCTCGCGGCGGCCTATCGGCTGCCGCGATCGAGGATCATCCGCAACGTGGTGGTCCCGGCGGCCATGCCCCAGATCCTGGTGGGTGTGCGCATCGCGGTCGCCATCAGCTGGGTCGTGGCCACCGTGTCCGAGATCCTGTATGGCAACACCGGTCTGGGGGTGCTCCTCAACGACGGCCGCTCGCTGGCCATGCCCGACCAGATGATCACCGTGATGATCGTGCTCGCGATCCTGGGCAAGGGCTCGGACATGATCGTGGTCGCGCTCCAGCGCCGACTCACCAGCTGGCAGTCCACCCTGGACGGAATGGCGCCCCATCGTGCCCGAGTCGTCGCGGCCAGGGGGCGGGCATGAGCGCCGCCATCACCATCCGCGACATCCACAAGTCGTTCCCGGAGGTCGGACCCGTCCTCGGCCCGCTGGACCTCGACATCGAGGCGGGCACGTTCGTGTCCCTGCTCGGCCCCAGTGGCTGTGGCAAGTCCACGCTGCTGCGGCTCATCATCGGGCTCGACACCGACTTCGATGGCGACATCCTGTTCGATGGCGAGGCACGCGACGCGACGGTCTCGATGGCCTTCCAGGAGCCACGGCTGCTGCCCTGGCGCACGGTCCGCGGCAACCTCCAGCTGGTGTGCGAAGGCCGGGACCGCGAGGCGACGATCGATGGGCTGCTGGAGCTGGTGGGTCTCCACGACTTCCACGACGCGCTGCCCAAGCAGCTCTCGGGCGGCATGGCCCAGCGCGTGTCGCTCGCCCGGGCGCTCGTCAACGAGCCCGAGGTGCTGCTGCTCGACGAGCCCTTCAGCGCGCTCGATGCGATGACCCGGATGCGCCTCCAGGACGCGCTCGTGCACATCCATGACGCACGACCCACGACCACGCTCCTGGTGACCCACGACATCGACGAGGCGCTCGTCACCAGCGACCGGGTCGTCGTGCTCGCCGACCGGCCGGGACGGGTCGTGGAGGACATCCGCGTCGCGATCCCTCGACCCCGCCAACGCACCCACACCGAGCTCGTCGCGCTCAAGGCACGCATCCTCCGGGCCCTCGGCACGGACGACGTTGACACCGCATCCGAACTGGCCGAGACAGCGGCCGCCTGACGGAAGGATCCAGCGTGACCACCCAGACCGCCGCCGACGCGCGCGGCATCCCCCCGCACGCCCGTGGCTACGAGCGCTTCCCTGGCCGCATCGGCCGCACCACCAGGGAGTCCGAGCGTGCCTGGCCCCGCGAGCGGCGGGCGCCCGAGAGCGCGCCCAACATCGTGGTCGTGCTCATGGACGACATGGGCTACAGCGACATCGGGCCGTTCGGCAGCGAGATCCCGACGCCCACCCTCGACCGGCTGGCGGCCGAGGGCTACCGGCTCACGAACTACCACACGACCCCCGTCTGCTCACCCGCCCGGGCCGCGCTGCTGACCGGGCTCAACCCCCATCGCGCCGGATTCGCGAGCGTCGCCAACTCCGACCCCGGCTTCCCGCCGTTGCGGCTGGAGATCGACCCGGACGTCCTGACGCTGCCCGAGATCCTGCGTGCCAACGGCTATGCGACGTTCGCGGTGGGCAAGTGGCACCTCACCCGGGACGCGCTCATGAACGACGGCGCATCGAAGGAGACATGGCCCTGCCAGCGCGGCTTCGACCGCTACTACGGCACCCTCGAGGGCTGCAACAGCTTCTTCCACCCCAACCGGCT
>CAZYTQ010000163.1:0-6482 GCA_964650135.1 uncultured Anaerolineaceae bacterium
GCGACTACGACGCCAAGCTCGCTTGGCTGCGCCAGCTCATGGACTGGCAGCGGGAGGTGTCGGACGCCACCGAGTTCGTGGAGGGCGTCAAGCTCGACATCTTCCAGGACCAGGTGTTCGTGTTCACGCCCCGGGGCGACGTCAAGGACCTGCCCGCCGGCGCGACCCCGCTCGACTTCGCGTACCGCATCCATACGGACATCGGCCACGCGTGCATCGGCGCCAAGGTCAACAACCGCCTGGTCCCCCTCGACTACAAGCTGAAGAACGGCGACATCGTGGAGATCGTGACCACGAAGAGCGCTCATGGGCCATCCCGCGACTGGCTCAACATCGTCACCACCAGCCACGCCAAGGAGAAGATCCGGCAGTGGTTCAAGCGCCAGCAGCGTGACGAGAACATCGCCCATGGCAAGCAGGCGCTCGACCGGGAGCTCCGGCGGCTCGCCCGCACGTCCCTGGACAAGGTGCCCCATGAGCAGCTCCAGGAGCTCGCCGACCAGGGACGGTTCCCGAGCCTCGATGACTTCTACGCCGCGGTCGGCTACGGCGCGGTCAGCGCCCAGTCCGTGGTCACCAAGCTGGGCGTCTCGGCCGACACCAGTGGTGCCGTGCTGCCGCATGTCGCGCCGCCACCACCGCCGCGCACGGGTGGCATCCGGGTCAAGGGTGTCGGGGATCTCCTGGTGCGGTTCGGCAAGTGCTGCCATCCGATCCCGGGCGACCCGATCCGGGGCTACATCTCACGTGGCCGTGGGGTCACCGTCCACCAGGCGACCTGTCACACCATCACCAACGAGCGCGACCGGGACCGGCTCATCGACGTCGAGTGGGAGACCGCGGCGCAGCAGACCTATCCCATCGCCATCCGCATCGAGGGCTACGACCGGACCGGGCTGCTCTCGGATATCAGCAACGTGGTCGCGGACTCGCGCATCAACATCGTCGCGGCGCACGTGACGGTACTGCCGGACCACAAGGCGACCGTCACCGCCACCATCCAGGTGACCTCCGTCGCCCAGCTCGCACGGGTGATGCAGCGCCTGGGTCAGCTGCGGGACATCATCTCGGTCCAGCGCGACGCCAGCTGACCACGGGCTGCCGGACCGGTCAGCCGCCGGCGACCAGCCGGAACGTCCACAGGCCCAGCCCGATGCCGAGGGCGCCGGCACCGATGACGAGCCCGATCGCCCAGCGACCGACCTGCGGGCGGGGTGTCATGCGTCGTGATCCCGCGCGGCCGCATCGATGACGGCCTGCTTCGCCTGCAGGTACTCCAGCTCCCCGAGCGACCCATCGCGATGGAGCGCTGCCAGCCGCTCCAGCTGCGACACCAGGTCCGGGACGCCCGTCGGCGGGTCGGTCGCGGCGATCGTGGCCGTGGGGTCATCACGGAGCGCGTCGGCGACCGTCGTCTGGTCCGCGGCCATGGTCGTGGCGGCACTCGCCATGGCACGCAGGGTGCGTGCCAGCTCCGCGCGGGCGTCCTGCTCGCTGCGGGGGGATGCGGGGCTGGGCGACGGACCGGCACGCCCGGGCCCGGGTCCAGCGCCCGTGCTCGGCGACCGGCCCGGTGCCGGACGGGCCCTCGGCGGAGAGCCGGCGTCCCACGGCGGCGTGCTGTCGATGGCGAGACGCGTGGTCCCGTGGTCACGGCCGGGTGGCCGGGGTCCGGTCCGCTGCCGGAGCAGCACCTGGATGCCCACGACCAGTGGCACCCCACCCATCAGCAGGAACAGCACCCCCGGGATGAGCCAGCCCGCCTCCAGACCGCCGGCGGCCGTGAGCCCGTGGTCGAGGAAGTTCCAGCCGAGCGACAGGAACAGTGCCGGCCATGCCAGGGCGACGAGGCTCGCCCACGCGGGGCCGAGCCGCGATCCCCAGCGCACCATCATGCCGCCCCCCAGGAACCCTGCCGGGAAGGCCAGGGCGAGGAGCAGTGGCACGCCGTCGGGGCAGGGTGTCGCGACCACGTAGGGGCCGCCTTCCGCGCACATGCCGCCGACATCCATGACAGCGCGCATGGCCAGCCAGCAGATGGTGATCGCCCACGCGAGGACGGTCACGCCCGCGAGATAGAGCCACAGGTCGCGGGTCCGTGACCGGGAGGGCGCGTCCATCGGACCGGATGCTAGCGGGGCCATCCGCATGCGTGTCGTCCGTGCCCGCACGATGCGGTCAGGATGGGTCCGGGAGGGTCGCGGTGGGTGCGCTCCCGTGGGGTGGCAGGGTGGTCGCCCATGCGGGTCATCGGCCCGATGTCACACGTACCGTGACAACACGCTCCAGATATGGTTAAGTTTCCTACGTCGAGCAGCGGTCGCCCCAGCGGCCGAGCCGGCCCATCGGCACCACGCCCCAGCGTGGTGTTCTGGTAGAGGGGAGTGGCCGTGGAGCGAGCAGTGGCGCCCAAGTGCGGCGTGGACGCGACCAGGACCGGCGACCGACCGTCAGCGTCCGAGGACCCGAGTGTGACGCGAGTCGCCGGAGCGACCGTCGACCGGCGCCGCGGACGAGGGCCGCAGCTGTGCGTCGTGGGACTGCTCGTGATGTTCACGATGGCCATCGGTGTCGTGCCGGTCGCCGCCAAGGACGGCGACGGCGGGCTGACCCAGGCAGAGCGCGTCGTGCGTGCCGTCTCGAAACACATCGGCGCCCGATACGTGTGGGGCTCGACCGGCCCCAAGGCGTTCGACTGCTCCGGGCTCGTCTTCCGCTCCTTCAAGCAGGCCAAGCTGGTCAAGCGCATCGGTGGCTTCAACACCGCGCATGGCTATTACCAGCGCTTCAAGAAGCTCGGTCGTGTCACCAAGAACCCCAAGGTGGGTGACATCGTGGTGTGGAACAAGGGCGGTCACGTGGGCATCTACGTCGGGGGCGGCAAGGCCGTCAGCGCCCTCCTGAGCGGTGTCAAGAAGCACAAGGTGCGCAGCCTCAACATCCCCTTCACCGCGTATCTCCGGGTCGATCTCGAGCGTGCGCAGGACGATCCCTCGCCCATCCTCACGGACGAGGATGCCGACATCCGCACCGCACGCCAGCGCCTGCCGCTGCGCCGCCAACCCAGCAGCGGGTCAAGGCGGCTCCGGAGCGTGGGCAAGGGCGCCAAGATGGCGGTGATCCGGACGCGCACCCGTGACGACGGCAAGCGCTGGCTCAAGGTCCAGCTCGGCAACGGTGACAAGGGCTGGGTCAACCAGCGGCTGGCGACCGACCCGGACCCCTCCTAGGGGCCGTCCACCCAGGAGCCCTGGTCGACGCCGTGGCCGGTCCCGCGGGGGACCGGCCGAGCGGACCGCGTGACATCCGGGTGGGCCGGGCGTCCTCCATCTAGACTTGCCCACGATGTCCCGACCCCAGGCCCCCCGTGGCACCCGCGACCTGCTGCCCGCCACCCGGGCTGGCTTCCTGCGTCTCGAATCGACCGCCCGGGACCTGACCGCGCGGTATGGCTACCAGGCCATCGAGACACCCCTGTTCGAGCAGGCCGAGGTCTTCGAGCGAGGCGTGGGCGCGGTCACCGATGTCGTGGAGAAGGAGCTCTTCCGCGTCCAGGCCGGCCGTGGCGACACGGAGCGGGAACGATGGGCGCTCCGTCCCGAGCCCACGGCGGGCATCGTCCGGGCGTACGTCCAGCACGGCATGCAGACGTTGCCACAGCCCGTGAAGCTCACCCTCACCGGGCCGATGTTCCGCTACGACCGTCCGCAGGCGGGTCGCTATCGGCAGTTCTGGCAGTTCGATGTGGAGGCCATCGGCGACCCAGGGCCCGCCATCGACGCGGAGATCATCGAGCTGGCGACGCGCTTCTACGCGGAAGCGGGCCTCGACGGGGTCGAGCTGCGGCTCAACTCCATCGGCGACCGGTCATGCCGGCCGGCCTATGTCGATGCCCTGCGGGCATTCTTCGAGCCGATGGCGGCCGACCTGCCGGATCCGGAGCGCGCACGCCTCGGCACCAGCCCTCTCCGGCTGCTGGACTCCAAGGATCCGGTCATGCAGCCGCTCATCGCCGCCGCGCCGGTGATCACCGACCACCTGTGCGACGCCTGCGCCACCCACTTCGACGGGTTGCGGCGGCATCTGGACGCGGTCGGCGTGACGTATCGGATGGAGCCGCGCCTGGTCCGCGGCCTCGACTACTACACCCGCACCACCTTCGAGTTCTATCCGCCCGAGCGTGATGGCCAGCAGGACGCGTTGGGCGGCGGCGGCCGCTACGACGGGCTGGTGGAGCTGCTGGGCGGCAAGGCCACGCCCGGCATCGGCTTCGGCCTGGGACTCGATCGGGTGCTCCTGGCGCTCGACCGCCAGGATGGCGTGTCCGCGGAGCCGGCCCATGTCGCGGTGGTGGTGGTGGGTGCCGATCCGGCCGACACCGTCACCCGGTTCCGGCTGGCCACGCTGTTGCGCGCGGGCGGGGTGTCGGCGCGCGCCGAGCTGGGAGAGCGGAGGCTCGGGCGCCAGCTCGAGGGTGCGTCGCGAGACGGCGCACACCTGGCGGTCATCTGCGGCTCCGAGCTGGAGGACGGCCAGGTCCAGCTGCGGGACCTCGAGGCCGGCACCCAGCGCCCGGTCGCGCTCGATGACCTGGTGCGCGAGGTCCAGCGGACCCAGACCCAGCACCGTCACGGACCCGACGCCCAGTGACGATCGGCCGGGGCCCGGCCGGCGACGTCGGGGCTGGCGACGTCCGTGCCGGCGACCTGGAGGCGGACACGACCGCGTGGGACGCGTTCGTCGCGGCCTCCGCCCAACCCAGCTGGCTCCAGGCGAGCGCGTGGGCGACCATCAAGCGGCCCAACGGCTGGCACGCGCTGCGGATCGCGGCCGACGGCCCCCAGGGGATCGTGGCGGGCCAGGTGCTCGTCGCACGGCGACGTGGCGTGCCGTGGGGCATGGGCTACGTGGCGCGCGGACCGGTCGCGGCACACCCGCTGACCGCCGACGTCCTCGAGGTGTTCACCGGGCGGGTGCGCGCGGCAGCCCAGCGACAGCGCCTCGGGTACGTGCGCATCGAGCCCGACGCGCCCGACGACCCGGGCCTTCGCGGCGCCCTGCTCGGGCTCGGCTGGGTCCCCACCCATCACGTGCAGCCCGACCGCAGTCGCATCGTGGACCTGTCCCAGGACGAGGCGACCATCCTGGCGGGGATGCACCGCAAGTGCCGCCAATCGATCGCCAAGTCGGAACGGCTGGGGGTCCGCGTCGTGGACGCGGCCGGTGACCGGCTGGAGGTGTTCTACGACATCCACACCGATGCGATGCGTCGGGCCGGCATCGCGCCGCGCACCCTGGGCACGTATCGCGCCATGTGGGACGAGCTGGCACCGCGGGCCATGGCGCGCCTCCTGTTCGCGGAGGCCGGCACCACCGGAGAGACGCTCGCCACGCTGTTCCTGGTGTCCTGCGGACCGCGGGTGGTGGACCTGTACGGCGGCACGACCGCCGAGGGTGGGCGGCTGCGCGCGAACTACCTGCTCAAGTGGGAGGCGATGCGTCGCTGCCGGGCCGCCGGACAGACCGAGTACGACCTGTGGGGCCTGCCGCGCGCGGGCATCGAGCAGTTCAAGTCCGGCTTCGGCGGCACGGAGATCGACTACATCGGCGCGTGGGACCTGGTGACCGATCCGGTGGGCGCCCGCGTGCTGCGGACCGGCGAGCGGCTCCGTGACCGGTATCGACGCTGGCGGTACCGGGATGTCCACCGGCCCGACGCTCCGGACGGGCCGGCGACAGGCGCGGTCACCGCCGATGAGGCGGCCACCGCCGATGAGGCGGCCACGAACGACGCCCGGTGATCGGGCGCCACCACCGGACGCCGTCGTCGGACGTGGTCCATGCCGCCTCCCGTACCATGAGGCTCCCATGACGAACCCTGCCGGCGTGCTTCGCACGTCCCTTCGCGACCTCACCTGCGCCGACGCCCGCCTCGGGCACGTGGGCACGCCCACGACCCTGTCCGGATGGGTGGACCGTCGACGGGACCTGGGTCAGCTCATCTTCCTCGACCTGCGGGACCGCTACGGCATCACGCAGGTGGTCGTGGATGCCCAGGAGTCGCCTGCCGCACATGCGGTCGCATCGGCCGTGCGCACCGAGTACGTGCTCCAGGTCCGGGGCCGGATCACACCGCGTGCGGACGGCACGCGCAACACGCGTCTGGCGACCGGCGACGTCGAGCTGCGCGCGGAGGCGATCGGCGTGCTCTCGAGCGCCCGCACGACCCCGTTCGTCATCAACGACCCGGACGCCGAGATCGACGAGGCCGTCCGCCTGACCTATCGCTATCTGGACCTGCGGCGCGGTCCCCTCCAGCAGCGCATCCTCGCGCGTGGCCGGCTGGTCCAGGCGATCCGCGAGAGCCATCACGCGGCAGGGTTCGTGGAGGTGGAGACACCGCTGCTCATCAAGTCCACGCCGGAGGGCGCGCGGGATTTCGTGGTGCCATCGCGGCTCCAGCCGGGCAGCGTCTATGCGCT
>CAZYTQ010000164.1:0-6414 GCA_964650135.1 uncultured Anaerolineaceae bacterium
AGGCCGGCACGGCGGAGGCCGGCACGGCGGAGGCCGGCACGGCGGAGGCCGGCACGGCGGAGGCCGGCACAGACGTCTGGATGCGTACCTCCGGGACGGGTCAGGTCGCCCGTCCGCGCGCGCGTGGGTTACCATCGACGTCCCATGGCCATGCTGACCCGACCCGCACGCGTCCCGACCGCCCCGCCCCGGCTCCGCGTGCTCGAGCTTACCGGGGTCGCCGGCGCCTGACGCCGCGCGACCAGGACATCGACCCCGTCCACCCGGCAGCCTGACCATCCGCGGAGCCACGCCATGACCGAGATCGCACCCATCGTCGACCGCGAGCGCGTGCCGCGCTACGAGCCCACTGAGATCGAGCCTCGCTGGCAGCAGCGCTGGGACGAGATGGGGCTGTACCGCACCGACCTGTCCGATACGACGCGGCCGCGCTACTACCTGCTCACGATGTACCCGTACCCATCGGGTGACCTGCATATCGGCCACTGGTACATCTGCACGCCCACCGACGCCATCGCACGCTTCCGGCGCATGAACGGCGATAACGTGTTCTTCCCCATCGGCTTCGACGCCTTCGGGCTGCCGGCCGAGAACGCGGCCATCAAGAGCGGCATCCACCCCGCGGTCTGGACGATGCGCAACGTCGAGAACATGCGTCGCCAGTTCCGGACCATGGGCGCGACCTTCGACTGGGACAGCGAGGTCGTCACCTGTCTGCCCGACTACTACCACTGGAACCAGTGGATCTTCCTGCGCTTCCTGGAGAACGACCTGGCATATCGACGGATGTCCGCCGTCGACTGGTGCCCCAAGGACCAGGTGGTGCTCGCGCGCGAGCAGGTCGAGGGGCCCGACCGCGTCTGCTGGCGATGCGGTACGCCCGTGGTCAAGCGCGACCTCGAGCACTGGTCGTTCCGCATCACGAAGTACGCCGACGAGCTGCTCGACTTCAGCGGCATCGACTGGCCCGAGCCCATCCGTCAGATGCAGACCAACTGGATCGGCCGCTCCGAGGGCGCCGAGGTCGTGTTCACCACGGCGCCGTCCGATCACCATGCGGGTGGCGAGGAGCTGCGCGTGTTCACGACGCGACCGGACACCCTGTTCGGAGCCACCTTCATGGTCCTGGCGCCCGAGCATCCCCTGGTGGCGTCGCTGACCGCGCCCGACCGACGCGTCGAGGTGGACGCGTACATCGACGCTGCACGGCGTCGCACGGAGATCGAGCGGCTGTCCACCAGCCGGGACAAGACCGGCGTCTCCCTGGGTGCGGAGGCCGTCAATCCCGTCAACGGTGCACGCATCCCCATCTGGATCGCGGACTACGTGCTGTCCGGCTACGGCACCGGCGCCATCATGGCCGTGCCCGCGCACGACGAGCGCGACTTCGAGTTCGCGAAGCGGTTCGGGCTGCCCATCGTGCGCGTGATCGCACCCGAGGGCGCGACGGACGACGAGATCGTGGACGGCGCGTTCGTCGCCCACACCCCGGGCGAGCGGATGGTCAACAGCGGCCCGTACAGCAGCATGGCCGCCGACGAGGGCTTCCGGGCCATCGTCGCGGACCTCGAGGCGCGCGGCCAGGGCTCGCCGACCACGACGTATCGCATCCGTGACTGGCTGGTCAGCCGACAGCGACCGTGGGGCACGCCGATCCCCATCATCTACTGTGAGGCGGACCCCTCCTGCGGCATGGTGCCGGTGCCGGACGACCAGCTGCCCGTGGTGCTGCCGGACGACTTCCGATACAGCCCCGAGGGCGGCAATCCGCTCGAGCAGACCGAGTCGTTCGTGCGCACGACCTGCCCCCGATGCGGCGGGCCGGGCCGACGTGAGACGGACACCATGGACACGTTCGTGGACAGCTCCTGGTACTGGTGGCGCTACCTGTCGCCGGACAAGGTGGATGGCCCCATCGACCGTGCCCTGGATGACGCGTGGTGCCCCGTCGACCAGTACACCGGTGGTGCGGAACACGCGGTGATGCACCTGCTGTACAGCCGGTTCTTCACCAAGGCGCTCGCGGACCTGGGCTATGTCACGGAGCGTGAGCCGTTCCAGCGGCTGTTCAACCAGGGCCAGATCCTGGGCATGGACGGCGAGCGCATGAGCAAGAGCCGCGGCAACGTCCAGGATCCCGATGAGCTGGTGTCCCGCTACGGTGCCGACTCGGTGCGCCTGTTCCTGATGTTCATGGGCCCCTGGGATCAAGGGGGTCCATGGAGCCCGACCGGCATCGAGGGCGTCCACCGGTTCCTGCGTCGGGTGTGGAGCGTGGTGCTCGACCCGATCGGCTCGGAGGGTGGTGACGCGTCCGCGGTGGACCCCACCGACGGCGAGCGGCAGGTGCGGGTGGCCGCGCATCGGGCGCTCCAGGGCGTCACGGAGGACCACGCGGGGTTCCGCTGGAACACCATCGTCGCCAAGCTCATGGAGCTGACCAACACCCTGATGCGGTTTCGCGGGACGGCGGTCGCCGGCACGCCGGGCTGGGACGAGGCGATCGAGCTGCTGCTCAAGATGCTGGCGCCGCTGGCGCCGCACATCGCGGAGGAGCTCTGGTCACGCCGGCTGGAGACGGCCGATGTCCCGTGGCGCTCCATCCACGCCGAGTCGTGGCCGGTGGTCGACCCGGCGCTCGTCGTGGCCGAGAGCATCGAGCTGCCGGTGCAGATCAACGGCAAGCTGCGCGACCTGGTGCCCATGGCGCCCGGGCTGCCCCAGGACGAGATCGAGCGGCTGGTCATGGCACGCCCCAAGGTCCAGGCGAACCTCGAGGGGGTCAGCGTGGTCAAGGTCGTCCATGTCGGTGGTCGACTCGTGAACATCGTGGTGCGCCCGACCACCTGAGCGGATCGCCGCGGAGCGTCTCGGCCAGACGCGCATCACCGGACGCGGATCAGCGGTCGGGCGAGCGGTCCTCGATCTCCCACGCGTGGTCCAGGGCGTGCCACGCCACGCGCCGCGCGGCATATCGCTGGGGCCACGCGCCACCCGGCAGCGCGGACCCGTCCGAGGGAAGCACGAGTGCGTCGTGAATGGCGGTCCGGACCTCCTCGATGGGTGTCGTCGCGGGCAGCTTGATGCCCATGCTCCGGGCGTAGGCGCGGTCGGCGTCCGCCACGTGGTCGAGCATCCGGTCGCGGTCCCGGCCACCGCCGCGCGGTCCCTTGCGCAGCTCTTGGGGCGCGTCCCGCGCGACATCGGCGAGCGTGGCACGGACGGCCTCGACCAGGTCGGTCAGGCGGTGGGCGTCGGCCGAGGTGACGGGGCGCAGCTCGTCCTCAGCGATCCGACCGGGCACCCCGAACTCGGTCGTGGCATTGCCGTCGAGCCGCTCGGCGACCTCCACGTCGAGGTCGGTCGGTAGCTGGTAGCTGGTGCGTGCGGCGACCGCCGCATAGCGATCGCGAGAGGCGAGCAGCGTCTCGATGGCTCGCGACTCGTCCTTGCCTGCGCGTGCCCAGCCGGGCCAGTCGAGGGCGCTCGCGAAGGCGCGCTTGCCGGTGGCCTCGATGACGACACGCAGGATCGCCCGCTCGGTCATGACGCCGAGTCTGCCACGGTCGCCTCTGCGATCGTGGTCGCTTCCGCGGTCGTGGTCGTGGTCGCCTCGCCGGGCTGCTCCTCGCGTCGCCGCTGCCGGTGGCGGGCCACCTTCACGCGGTTGCCACACGTGCGCATGTCGCACCACTTCCGGCGACCGGAGTGCGAGGTGTCCACGAAGATCCAACGGCACTCCGGGTTCTGGCACACGCGCAGCCGCTCGGGGCGGCCCTGGGTGAGCTCCCGTGCGATCGCCTCTGCGAGCCGACCGAGCGCCCCGTCGACCGGGTCCCCCTCGTGCTTGTGATCGAGCGAGACGCCATCGGGTGCAGGCACCAGATACGTGACGTAGTGGAAGCACAGCGCACGATTGAGGTCCGCGAGCGCGCGCTCCTCGGGCGGACGAGCATCGACCGTGGATTCCACGAGCTCACGGATGGCTGCCCGCACCCGGATCGTGCGACGCATGACGCGTGCCGCAGCGTCCGGATCGGCCGCCAGCCGCTCCAGGTGCGCCTCGCGCATGTCCGCATGCATGAGGGAGTGGTCGCCCAGCCATGCCAGGACGGACATCACGTCCGGCAGGTGCTCCACCTCCCGGCCCTTCACGATCTCCAGCGTGTTGACGAACGCCAGGGCGTCCTTGAGCGACGCCTGGTGCCCATGCGGTGTGGCATGGCCCGTGGGTCGGCTGACCTGGGGTTCCGCCCCGGGCGCTGGGATGATCACGTCCACCGTAACCATTCTTGCATGATTGGCAGGTTACGCGGGTCGGAGCCGCGTCAAGGAGCCGGACCACGGTGCCCCGTCGGGGCCTCATGCGCCGTCCCCTGACCAGCATCACCCGGTCACGCGACGCGCGGATGCGCGGGTGCGCGCCCGACCACCTACCATCGAGGACCACGATCTCGTCCCTGGGAGGACCCATGCCCGACATGACCGCGCCCGTCCGACTGGGCGCCAACTGCTGGAACCAGTACACCGACTGGCCGGGGTGGCTTGGCGCGATGCGTCGCGCCGACAGCCTGGGCTACGCATCGCTGTGGACGTGGGACCACCTGTACCCCATCGTCGGGTCATGGGAGGGTCCCATCCTCGAGGCATACACCGCGCTCGCGGCTGCTGCGGCCGTCACGGAGCATGCGACCCTGGGCCTGATGGTCGGCGCCAACACGTTCCGCGAGCCCAGCATCACGGCCAAGATGGTGACCACCATCGACCACATCAGCGGCGGCCGGGCCGTCCTTGGGATCGGCGCGGCATGGTTCGAGACCGAGCACACGGCGTACGGGCTGGCGTTCGGCGATGGTCCCCCCGAACGGCTGCGATGGCTGGGCCAGGCGCTGCCCATCATGCGCGGCATGCTCGATGGCACCGAGCCGACGGCACCCGAGGGCCGCTACGCGGCCCGTTCCGTGCGCAACGACCCACCGCCGATCCAGCCCCATCTGCCCATCCTCATCGGCGGTGGTGGTCGCAAGGTCACCCTCAGGCTGGTGGCGCGCTGGGCGGACGCGTGCAACCTGGGCGGTGGGATCGCTTCGGTGCAGGAGGCCGAGGCGGTGCTGCGGGAGCACTGTGACGCCATCGGCCGTGATGAGCGGACGATCGAGCGGACCGTCGGCATCGGCACGCCGGTCATCCGCGACTCCCGGGAGGAAGCGGCACGCGTCCATCGCGCGATCATGGCGCGGAACGGCGATGCGCCGCTCTGGGAGGACCAGCCCGTTGGCACACCCGAGGATGTGGTGGCGCACCTCGCGCCGTTCGTGGAGCTCGGCTATCGCCACCTGATCGCCGGCTTCCCGTCCCCCTATGACGAGGAGACCATGACCCGCCTCGCGACCGAGGTCGCGCCGCGACTGGAGGAGCTGACCCGTGCCTGACGTGCACGCGCCCATCAAGCTGGGTGCCAATCTCTGGAACCAGCACACCGACTGGCCCGGCTTCCTGAGGGCCGCCCAGCGAGCGGATAGCCTGGGCTACGAGTCCATCTGGACGTGGGATCACGTGTACCCCATCGTCGGGTCGTGGCAGGGTCCCATCCTCGAGGCATACACCGCGATGGCGGCTGTCGCCGCGTCCACCCAGCACGCCACCATCGGGCTGCTGGTCGGCGCCAACACCTTCCGGAACCCGGCACTCGTGGCCAAGATGGTCACGACCATCGACCTCATCAGCGGCGGCCGCGCGGTGCTCGGCATCGGGGGTGCCTGGTTCGAGCAGGAGCACACCGGCTTCGGCTTCGATTTCGGCAGCGGCTTCCCGGAGCGTCTCCGCTGGCTGGGCCAGGCGCTGCCCATCATGCGCGGCATGCTCGACGGCACCCAGCCGACCGTGACCGAGGGTCGCTACCGCACGTCAGCCGTACGCAATGACCCGGCACCCGTCCAGGCCCACCTGCCCATCCTCATCGGGGGCACGGGTCGCAAGGTGACCCTCAAGCTCGTGGCCCAGCATGCCGACATGTACAACATGGGCGACGGCGATGTGGACGATGCGCGCGACGTCGAGGCGACCCTCATCGAGCATTGCAGGACCGTCGGCCGTGACGAGCGCACGATCGAGCGCACGGTGGAGGTGCAACGCGTCGTCATCCGTGACACGAAGGCGGAGGCGCTGCGCGTCCAGGACGAGATCCTGGCCGGCAACGGCGATGCCATCGTGGACGAGGACCGGCCGGGCTCGGCGGACATCCCCGCGGCGCGGGGGTGCGTGGGGACCGTCGACGACGTGGTGGCACACATGCGGCCATACCTGGAGCTGGGCTATCGGCACCTCATCTGCGGCTATCCGGCGCCCTACGACGCCGAATCGATGGAGCGCATGGCGACCGAGGTCCGCCCACGTCTGGAGACGCTCCTCGGC
>CAZYTQ010000165.1:0-6403 GCA_964650135.1 uncultured Anaerolineaceae bacterium
TCCACGGCGGGTCGCCGTGTCCCGTCCGCATCGGCCAGCCGCACCCGCCAGCTGCGCCCCTGGGCACTCCCCTCGCCGTGGCCCAGCATCGCCAGACGGGTGCCGTCCGGCGACCAGCAGAACGCGAGGATCGCACCGGACCCATCGGTCAGCCGGACGGGCGGCGTGCCGTCCGGGCCACCGCCGACGACGTCCACCTGCCAGACGTCATCGATGAGCCCGGCCGTGCCCTCACGTCCCCGGTCGGACAGGAACGCGATCGACCGACCATCCGGGGACCAGGCGAGGCGCCGGTCGGTCGCCAGGCCAGCGGTCAGGGCGCGAGCCTGGCCATCGCTGACCACCCAGATGGCGCGGCTGGCGATCCCCGATCCCACCGGGTGGCCATCCCGCTTGTAGTCGTCGCGGGTGATCTCCACGAGCACGGCCGCGGCCGCCTCCTGGGGTGTCGCCACGCTGCACGCGATGTGCCGGCCGTCGGGTGACCAGGCAGGCTCGGTGACACGCTCGGGGGACCCGCGCAGCACGACCGCGGCGCCACCATCACGGTCCGCGAGCCACAGCCGGGTGCCGTCCGGGCGCGCGCCCACGAACAGCAGCCGCCGGCCGTCCGGTGACCAGCGCGGCGCGATGTCCGAGGCGTCATCCGGGGATGGCGAGCCGAGCACGGCGCCCGTGACCGTGTCGAGCACCAGGATCCGGGAACGCAGGCCATCCAGGCTCGTGTCCAGCCGGGTCTCGACACACGCGACCCGATCGCCATCGGATGAGATGCGCACATCCGACAGCCAACGGACGGAGGCCAGGTCCTCGGGTCGCAGCGCTCGACGGGTCATCCCGCTGCCGGATAGCGGAACTGGACCGTGGGCGGGCGCTCGGACCGGAGCACGTCGTACGCCGTGGGCGCGTCCCCGAAGTCGAAGGCACGGGCGAGCGGCGCGGTGCTCACCCGGCCGTCCGCGAGCAGCCGCAGGAAGTGCGCCTGGTTGCGGTTCTCGGTCCAGCGCACGAGCCCGATGGGGTAGTCGACGCTGGCCTCCTCGTACGAGGGGTCGTAGCGACCGGGGCCATACGCGATGGCCTGGACGAACGTCCGGTCCCACATCCGCTGACGCTCGATGTGCATCCCGAACAACCCCAGGCCGACCACCCGGCCACGCTGGCGACACAGGTCGAGGGCGATGTTGATGGGCTCGTCCGACTCCGTGACCACGCCCAGCACGACCGCATCCGCGCCGAACCCCTCGGTCCGGTCACGGACGAGCCCCACGGGGTCCGTGTCGCGTGGGTCATGCACGTCCTCGATGCCCAGCTGCCGGGCAAGCTCGATGCGCCGGGGGTCGATCTCGAGCCCGATGACATACAGCCCGGCCGCCTGCGCGATCTGACCGGCGAGCATGCCCAGGAGACCCATGCCATAGAGCACCACCGTCTCACCGAAGGTGCACTGCGTCTGGCGCAGCGCCTCCTCGGCGACCGCGCCGAGCGTCACGAACGACGCGTCCGCGACGGGCACGCCCTGGGGGATGCGCGCGACCAGGTTGCGGGGCACCGCGACGACCTCGGCGTGATGCGAGCACTGGCTGCCGGAGCACGCCACGAGATCACCCACGGCAAGGTCGGTGATGCCCTCGCCCACCTCGATGACCTCGCCCGCGAGGCTGTAGCCGAGCGAGATGAGACCCGGCTCCGGGCGTCGCGGCTCCAGGGTCCCCCGGATGCCGGCCCGGATGTTGGGGTGGACGAACGGCTTGGCACCCGGGTACTCCTCGTCCTGCGCGTCGTCCGCGACGCTCTTGCGCAGGATCCATGACTCGGTGCCGCTGCTGACCGTGGAGTAGTGGGTCTGGACGAGGACCTCGCCGGGACGGAGCGTCGGCGTGGCGACCTCCCGGATGACCGCATGACCCTGGTGCGCGAAGATCCGACGCATTCCACCCTTCCCGTGTGTCCTGATGGGTCGTGACCCGTGGCGGTGATGTGGCCCGTCGCGGGCGATGGGACCTGACCCGCGACCCGCCGAGCGCGTGGCGCTCGACCAGGTCGCCGACGAGCTGCCAGGCCTGGTCGGCTCAGTCCGGGTCGTCGATGAAGCCCCAGCAGTCGATCTCCACGACCAGCTCCGGCCGCGCCAGCCCGTCCACGATGAGCCCCGTCCCGCAGGGCGGCAGGTCGAAGTAGCTCCGGAAGATGGGGTAGACCTGGGCGCGATACGCCCGGTCCGTGGTGTAGCACACGTAGCGCACGATGTCGTTCATCGTGCCACCCGCCATCTCGATGAGGGTCTTGATGTTCTCGCAGGCGAGCCGCGTCTGGGCGGCGGCGTCGTACGGGTGACGCAGCTCGCCCTCGAGGGTCAGCCCGGTCTGGCCGGTGATGTAGACGTGGTTGCCGGCGCGGATGCACTGCGGGCTGGGCCCCATGAGCCCTGCCGCCTCGCTCTGGTCGAGCAGACCCTCCACGATCTTGGCGGTGTTGGCCGAGCGATAGATGACCTGCTTCTTGACCACCACGATCCCCCTGTCCTGTCTTGGCCTGTCTGGATGGACGATGGATGCCCGGGTGCCCGGCACCCGGCTACACTCGGCAGCGGTGCCGATCCGGAGGTCCCGGTGGCCAGGCGCCGATGGAGCCAGCCGACGGGGTGACGATCAGGGTGCTGCGGACCACGCCGCTGCTCATCAAGAGCGCCGAGGAACAGGTCTACGAGGCCCTCCGGGACGAGATCCTGCACGGCATGGAGCCGGGCAGCCCGCTGCGGCTGGCGGAGATCGCGGACCGCCTGGGCGTCAGCACCATGCCGGTGCGGGCGGCCCTGATGCGACTCGAGAGCGACGGGCTGGTGCGGCAGCAGCCGCGTCGTGGCGCCATCGTGGCGCCCCTGGATGTCGAGGACATCGAGGAGATCCAGTCGATCCGCTGCGGCATCGAGGGACTCGCCGCGCGACTGGGGGCGGCCGCCATCGACCCCGTGGGTCTCGAGCGCATGGGTGAGCTCATGTCGGTGCTGGAGTCGGCGGCCCAGCGACGCGACCTCGACCAGTACCTGCACATCGCCACGGAGTTCGAGGACGAGTGCTACCGCGCTGCCCGTCGCGCGCGACTGCTGGGGCTGGTGCAGGGGTTCCGGCAGGCGGCCCAGCGGTATGTCCGCCTCGCGGTCGGCGGCAGCCCGGACTTCAAGATCGATGCCCACGAACGGCTGCTGGAGGCGGCGCGCGCCAACGACGGTGCCGCGGCCGAGGCCATCATCCGCGAATCGCTGCTCTGGACGCTCGCGCGCATCGTGGAGCGCATGCAGGCCGAGGACCAGGTCGCCACGCCCTCCTGACGCGTCCCGGAGACCCGCTCGGCCACCCATCAGGGACGCCGCGGGTCGTCGACGATGCGGCCACCGGCGATGACCAGCCGGGGCGCTCGCAGGGCGCCCACGTCGGTCAGCGGGTCGCCCCTCACCAGGAGCAGGTCCGCCACACAGCCCATGTCCAGCCGCCCGACGTCGGGCAGCCCGAACAGCCGCGCCGCGCCGGCCGTCGCTGCGTGGAGCGCCGCGACCGGGGTCATGCCCTGCTCCACGCACAGCTCCAGCTCGCTGACCATGTCGCCCTGGTCGACCAGCGGCGCGCCCCCATCGTTGCCGGCCACGATGGTGACACCGGCCGCGATGGCGGCACGGACGCCCGGCAGCAACGTCGCCGCGAGCCGCTCGCAGGCCGCGACCACGAAGTCGGGGATGCCGGCGGCCGTGCCATGACGCAGGATCGCGGCATCCGAGAGGAGCGTCGGCACGAGCGCCACGTCCTGGGCGCGCATCCGCTCGATGGCGATCGCATCCAGGCCGTGACCATGCTCGATGGACGAGACCCCGGCCTCGATCGCCGCGAGCGTGCCGTCGATGCCTTCCGAGTGGGCCGCCACGTGCACGCCTGCCGCGCGGCCCACGGCGACCACGGCACGCATCTCGCTGACGTCCAGCTGCTGCTGCCCGGCCACCTGGCCGGGTGTCATCATGCCCCCCGTCGCCATGACCTTGAGCGCCCGGGCACCCGCCGCGAGCTGCGCCCGGGCCGCCGCAGCGGCCTCCTCCGCGCCGGCGACCTGGACCGACATGAAGGTGTTGCCATGACCGCCGATGGCGCACACCGGCCGACCGGCAGCCACGATCCGGGGTCCGGGCAGGTCCCCACGTGCGACCTCCTCGGCGAGCATCAGCGCGATGCCGTCGGGCGCGCCCAGGTCGCGCACCGTGGTGACACCCGCGCGGAGCGTCGATCGCAGTCGCGCCCGCGCGTCGGCCGCGATCCGTGCCGGGCCGCCCGCCGCGGCGAGATCGGCAGCAGGATCGGGGCTGCCGTCCATGGTCACATGCACGTGCGCGTTCATGAGACCGGGCACCAGGGTCAGCCCTGCCCCATCCACGCGTCGGCCGGAGCCGGCCTCGAGCGGCGCGTCCGTGATCGTCTCGATGCGTCCGTCGAGGATCCGGATGTTGGCCCGATCGGCCCGCACGCCCCGACCGTCGATGAGCCGCACGTCGCTGATGACCAGCGGCGCCGGGCCCACGGACCGTGGCATCACGGCCGGAGAGGAGGTCACGCGGGTCCGCCGGTCACGAAGGGCCGGATGACCTCGATGGCACGCGCGATGTCCGCGTCGGTGGTGTGGAGGTGGGGCGACAGCCGCAGCGCGCCGCCCCGGATGGAGCCCTTGATGCGGGCCACCCGGATGGCCTTCGCGAGCCCTGCGTCGTCGTCCGTGGCGACACACACGAGGGTGGTCCCCTGGTCGGGCACGCCCAGCCCGTCGGCGAGCGCCACGGCATGCTCGCGGACGCGGGCGAGACTGCCATCCGCCTGTCGCTCGACCAGGAAGCGCAGCGACTCACGGGCACCGATCCAGCTCATCCAGGCGTGCGAGACGTCGAACCGATGGGCGCCCTCCGCGAGCTCGAGCGGGCCGCCGAAGTAGTGGCCATAGGCGGGCACCGCCGAGCGCCAGTTGGCGTCCAGCGGCTGGTAGTCGTCCCAGATGCCCCGTCGGACATACAGGAACGAGGCGCCCCGGGGACACAGCAGGTGCTTGTACCCGGCCGCCACGAGGATGTCGATGTCGCCGATGGCCACGGGCAGCGGGGTGACCGGCACCGACTGGGTGGCGTCCACGAGGATGCGCGTGCCATGGATCCGGGCTGCCCGCACGATGTCCACGATGGGCGCCGCCCGGCCGGTCTGCATCTGCACCAGGCTGGTCGCGACCAGCGTCGTCGAGGGACCGATGGCGTCCGCAAGGTCACCCAGGGCGACGGGTCGGACCCGGATGCCGCGCCGCTCCGCGACGAGGAACGGATAGAGCACCGAGGTGAACTCGTCGACCGGGACCACGACCTCGTCACCCGGCCCGAGCGCCTGGGCGACCAGGCCCACGCCTACGCTCACGGCGGGGATCGTGGCCACCTCGTCCGTGGCCGCGCCGATCAGCTGCGCGAACGAATCGCGCGCCGGATCCGCGGCCGAATCGAAATCATCGATCCAGTGACCGGTCCCCGATCGCCACTGGCGCAATGCGCGCTGCATCGCCAGGATGGTGTCCCTGGGTGGGAGCCCGTAGGTGGCGGCATCCAGGTAGATCCGGCCCTTCGCCGGGGCGAACGCGGACCCGATGGACATCGGTACGACCTCGGTGGAAGCCACGAGCACGATCGACGGGCACGCCCATCGGTGATACCTTATCACAGATCACAGCCCGTTCGGCCACTGGCGGCGAGCGTCGTCCGCGACGTGCCGGCCGGTCAGTCGCGGCGCAGGAGGCTACGGGATGTTGGATGCGTCGCTCCGTCTTGACCACCTCGAGCGGGTGTTCGGCAAGGTGCGCGCCGTGGATGACCTCAGCCTCGAGGTGCCCGGTGGCGCGTTCCTGACCCTGCTCGGTCCGTCGGGCTGTGGCAAGTCGACGACGCTGTCGCTCATCGCGGGCCTGGACAAGCCGGACGGCGGTCGGATCTTCCTGGGCGACCAGGACATCACCGACGAGCCGCCCAACGAGCGACGCATGGCGATGGTGTTCCAGAACTACGCGCTCTACCCCCACATGACCGCGTACGGCAACATCGCGTTCGGGCTGAAGCTCCAGCGCCGACCCCGCAGCGAGATCGACACGCGGGTCCGCGCGGTGGCCGGTGTCCTGGACATCAGCCATCTCCTCGATCGCAAGCCGGGCCAGATGTCGGGTGGCCAGCAGCAGCGGGTGGCGCTGGGTCGGGCGCTGGTCAAGGAACCGGCGGTGTTCCTGCTCGACGAGCCCTTCTCCAACCTCGATGCGGCTCTGCGCTCGCGGATGCGCACCGAGGTGAAGCACCTCCATCTCCGGCTGGGCACCACCTCCGTGTTCGTGACCCATGACCAGG
>CAZYTQ010000166.1:0-6399 GCA_964650135.1 uncultured Anaerolineaceae bacterium
CGGCGGCAGCGGGCGGGCATCCGCCAGCCGGTCGTTGGGCTCCTGGTCGATCATCGCCAGGAACGGGTCCGCGCGTTCGGCTCGCAGGGTGTATCGGCCCTCACTGGGTGTCTCCGGCCACAGCGACACCACGTAGTCGCCCGGCTCGAGGACCGCATCCCAGGTGATGGGCTCGCCCGGCCCCTCCCCGATCCGGTCGGTGAAGCGCAGGCCACCGCCCTCGACCCGCATCCGGGTGACGGCATCGTCCGGCGGTTCCACGGTGAGGACGATGTGGTCGCGGGCGTCCAGGCTGAACCGGACGACATCGACGTCCGTGAGGGAGGGCAGCCGGCCGGTGCGACCCTGGCCGATGTGCAGCACCTCGGCGGTCAGGGCGTCATCGTTCGCCTCGTGCTCCCCAGCGGGGTCGGGTGGCCCGAGCGAGTCGAACGAGAGGCGGTACTGGGTGCCCTCGTCACCGTCGACCCGGAACCAGTGGTCACCCGGGATGAGGAACAGGTCCGTCAGCCGGATCGTGTCATGTGCCCCGTCGCCTCGCGCCGTCGCCAGCCGGCTGCCGTCGGGTTGGACCCAGGACACACTGGCCACGCCATCCCCGGTCACGACCAGCTGCCAGAGCTCGGCCGTGTCACCGTCCACATGGACCCGGAACACGTCGATGTCGCCGATGCCCAGCTCACCCCTGAGTCGAGTGCCGGCATCCATGGGTGTCGCCTGTCGGGGATCGTCATTGGGCTCGGCCTCGAAGTCCGGGGTCGGCGCGGTGGTGGCGTCGATGCGCAGCAGATAGACCGAGTCCGGGGCCGGTTCCCCCCCGACGTCCAGCAGATAGTCCCCGGGAGCGAGGTGGAGGCCCGAGAGGATCACGCCGTCGGAGGCCGTCCGACACTGGATGGTGGAACCGTCCGGTGTCTCCAGGCACAGGCTTCGCGATGGCCCGTCCCGCCACAGCAGCCGCAGGTCGAGCAGCATCGCGCCGCGGGTGGCATCGACGGAGAAACGGTATCGGTCATGCGAGTCGCCGGCGGTGAGGCGACCGCGCACCGCGGTCTGCCCCGGCGCGAGGACGAGCGCCCGTGTCGCGTCGTCGTTGGGCTCGGGGTCCGCCGCGCCCTCGTCCGAGGCGACGGCGGCCAGCCGGTAGGGTGATACCCCGTCGCTGGAGGGCGCCACGGTCAGCAGCAGGTCGCCGGCCGGCAGCACCAGGTCCTCTGCCCGGAGCGCGCCGGTGCCATCGACGGTGAATGCCTTGATGTAGCTGCCATCGGGACCACGCAGGCTCACGTCGAGCCCGCTGCCCAGCGGACCCGAGGCGACGAGGGCCACCGGTCGACCGGCGAGGTCGTCACCGATCGTCCAGCGGTACTGGTCCTGCGACCCCATGAGGTCGCCGCTGACATCGAACAGGTCGCTCACCGCGGTCGCGGTGCCGGCGTCGTCGTTGGGCTCCTGCTCGATCGAGACCGGCAGGGGAAGGCCCGCCTCGATGATCATCCGATAGGACGGGTCGATGACCGTCGAGCCGTCCGCGGTGGCGGTCCGGCTCACGCCCAGGATGTACCGGCCGGGCGGCACCAACACGTCGGTCACGGTCACCGGCCCCACGTGGTACGGCTCGTGGGCGATCCGCAGCAACGGGATGCCAGGCACGATGGGGGTCACGTCCGGATCGGAGGTGATCGGGACGAGCAGTGCCGCCGTCTGGGTCAGGCCAGGCCCGTCGACGCTCATGGTCAGTGGCTGGCGGGCATCGGCATCGGTGACCGTCCAGAGCACCAGGTCCTGGTCGCCGTCGGTGAGCGTGCCGGCCACGCAGCCCGGACCCACCAGGGTCGGCGCCTGCTCGGGGGTGTCGTTGGGCTCGATGTCCGCGAGGCACCCATCCTGCGCCCGGGTCGGCGGTGGGCCGGCGACATGCGTGACCGCGACGCCGCCGATGGCGAGGCATGAGCCCAGCACCACCGAGGCGGCCATGCGCCATCGCCTGGGTGATGATCCGGGGCCTGCGGTTCGACGTCGTGTGACCGTGATGCTGCCTCCTGCCATGGCCGACCGACGACCGGGCCGCATCATACGCGGGTCCTGCCCGGCGGCGGGATGGAACATCCGTTCCATCGCACACCGGCACAGCGGTGGCGGGGGCCTCGCCGGACCCCGCCGAGCCACGCCAGACCCCGCCGGGCCGCGCGTGGGGCGTCTATCATCGGTCCGAGTGGACGCCCGCCCACAGTCACGCCCCGGAGGGATGCCCCGTTGACCGCGACCGGACTCTCAGCCGACCCCGTCGAGTACCGCGCCCGCCTGGAGGAGCAGACGGACCAGCAGCTCGACTCCTGGGCGGTCGAGCTCCTGCGTGACCTGTCCATCAGGCAGGGTGTCCTGCCGGTGCTGGCGGAGTTCGGTCACGCCTGTCGGCTCGATGAGGCGGGCATCCAGCGCGTGTTCACCGCCGGGGGCGGGGCTCCCGCGACGATCGGCCGGACCGCGGATGGTCGGCTGATGGTGCCGGCCGTCTCGCTGCGCTACCTGGTCCCCGGGCTCCGGTCACAGACACCCGACCCGCGCCAGCGGCTCGTGGACTATCTGGTGGCCTGCTTCGAGGAGCTCGTGTACATCTAGGCGAGCGAGCCGCTGCGGTGTCCGAGGACCCTAGCTGCGGGGTTCGCCGGAGCGGACGACAGCGATCGCGTTCTCCAGCTTGAGCTTCGCGATCGTCAGGTACTTGGCGAAGTTCTGCCGGTCGCTGTCCGTCGCACCGCGCAGCGCATCCTGGGCGCGAAGGGCTGACGACAGCTCGTCCAGCGCCTCGGCCAGGCGCTCCTTGGCCATCTGGAGATCGCCGTCCGTGGGACGCGGCGCCTCGGCCACGACCGCGACGGCCACCTCCTCGACCTCGACCTCCTCCGGAGCTTCGACCTCCTCGACCTCGACATGCTCACGCGCGGGCTTGCCGTCGATGCGCTCCCGGAGCTTGACCAGGCTCAGCTCGCCACGCGCGACCTGCTCCGCCAGCTTGCGGCGCTTGCGCGGGTCGTCGACCTTGAGCAGCTCATAGGCATGGGACAGGGTGTCTTTACGCAAAGACACCAGCTGCTTGATCTCGGACGGGGCATCGGCGAGCCGCAGCCGGTTCTCGATGTAGCCCTTGTCCTTGCCCAGCTTCTGGGCCAGCTTGCGCAGGCTGTAGCCATGCTCGGTCGTCATCCGCTCGTACATGATCGCCTCGTCGAGCGGCGAGAGGTCCTCGCGCTGGAGGTTCTCGATGATGGCGATCTCGAGGGCCGTGTCGTCGTCGATGTCCTCGACGATGGCCGGGATCTGGCGGAGCCCGGCGATCTGGGCGCTGCGCCAGCGGCGCTCGCCCGCGATGAGCTGATAGCGCCCCTCGTTGCCGGGCCGTACCAGGATGGGCTGGAGGACCCCATGCTCCGTGATGGACGCGGCGAGCTCCTGGAGCGAGTCCTCGTCGAAGGTGAGCCGTGGCTGGTCGGGATTGGGGTCGATCCGATCGAGCGGCACGTTGCGGATCGAGCCGCGGGTGCGCTGGTCCGTGTCGTTGCCCAGCAGGCTGATGATGGCGGGGGAGAGGTCGGAGCGCTCCTGTGAGAGTCGCTGCGCGGCCTGCGAGCGGAAGTCGGGCCTAGCCAAGTTCGATCACCTCCCGGGCCAGCCCGCGATAGGCGCGAGCGGCCTCCGAATTGGTGGCGTACGTGGTGACGGGACGACCCACGAGGGGAGCCTCGCCAAGGCGCACGGTCTGCTTGATCATGCTCTGGAACACGTGATGGTCGCCCAGCTCACGCAGCTCTTCCAGCATGTCCCGCGCGAGCAGCGTACGCGAGTCATAGAACGTGGGCAGCAGCCCGAGGATCCGCAGTCGACCGTTGAGGCCCTTGGACCGGATCTGGTTGATGAGGTTGTTGAGGGCCGTGAAGCCCTTGAGGGCGTAGTACTGGGTCTGCACCGGGATGATCACCGAGTCGGCCGCGACCAGCGAGTTGATGGTCAGCAGCCCGAGCGTCGGCGGGCAGTCGATGATGATGAAGTCGTACTGCTCGTCCGCCCACGCCGCGAGCGCCTCGCGCAGCACACTCTCCCGACCGATGACGTTGAACAGTTGGTTCTCGGTCGCGGACAGGTCGATGTCCGACGGCGCCACGTCGATGCCCGCGGTCTGGGTGGGCATCACGATGTCCTGGATGCTGACGTCCGCGTCGACCAGCGCGTCCGCCATCGAGCGGCCGATGGTGCGCGGGTTGAGTCCCAGCCCGACCGAGAGATTCGCCTGCGGGTCCATGTCGATGGCGAGCACGGTGTAGCCCTGCTCCGCGAGCGAGCCGGCGAGATTGATGGCTGTGGTGGTCTTGCCGACCCCACCCTTCTGGTTCGCGATGGCGATGATGCGGGCCACTCGGCCTCCTTCGGCGGCGGACGTCTACGGCGATGACTGTCTCCGGGCGGGCCGATCCTACCACCGGAGTCGTCGACAAGGAGTGGAGGTTTTCCACACTCAGGGCGGTTTCTCCACCGGTTCTGTGGATAGTCGCCACGCCGATACGGTGCGGCCGGTAGGATTCCGCGGGACTTCAATGGGGCATCCAACGGCAACGGGAGACAGCGTGTCCATCGAGGAACGCATCGCGCACCTGCGCCAGCTGCGGCAGGAATCACGCCTCGGCGGGGGACAGCAGCGCATCGACCAGCAGCACGCGCGGGGCAAGCTGACCGCGCGCGAGCGCCTGGACCTGCTCCTCGACGACGACTCGTTCGTCGAGTTCGACGCATTCGTCGTCCACCGGTCCACGGACTTCGGGCTGGACCAGGAGCGGATCCTGGGCGACGGCGTGGTCACCGGCCACGGCACCATCGACGGCCGCCTGGTGTTCGTGTTCAGCCAGGACTTCACGGTCTTCGGCGGCTCGCTGTCGGAGGCGCATGCCGAGAAGATCTGCAAGATCATGGACCTGGCGATGCGCGTCGGGGCGCCGGTGATCGGCCTCAACGATTCGGGCGGGGCACGCATCCAGGAAGGCGTCGTGTCCCTGGGTGGCTATGCCGACATCTTCCTGCGCAACACGATGGCCTCCGGGGTCATCCCCCAGATCTCCCTGATCATGGGCCCCTGCGCCGGTGGCGCGGTCTACTCGCCGGCCATCACGGACATCATCGTGATGGTGGAGGGGACGAGCTACATGTTCGTCACCGGTCCCGAGGTGGTGAAGACGGTCACCCACGAGGAGGTCGACCGGGAGCATCTGGGTGGCGCGAGCATCCATACCCAGGTGAGTGGTGTCGCGCATCTCGCGGCGCCGGACGAGGCACATGCGCTGGATCTCGCGCGGCGCCTCCTGGCGTACCTGCCCCAGAACAACCTGTCGGACCCGCCCGCGGTCACCAGCACCGATCCCGTGGATCGGCGGGACGCCGCGCTGGAGACGATCGTCCCGGATGACCCGGGTCAGCCGTACGACATGCGCGATGTGATCGATCGGGTCGTGGATCGCGACTCGTTCCTGGAGCTGCAGCCCGGCTGGGCCGCCAACATCATCACGGGCTTCGCGCGGCTGGATGGCCACAGCGTCGGCATCGTCGCCCAGCAGCCTGCCGTCCTCGCCGGTGCCCTGGACATCGACGCATCCGACAAGGGCGCACGCTTCGTGCGCATGTGTGATGCGTTCAACGTGCCGTTGCTGACCCTCGAGGACGTCCCCGGGTTCCTGCCCGGCGTCACCCAGGAGCACGGCGGCATCATCCGCCACGGCGCGAAGCTGCTGTATGCCTACTGCGAGGCCACGGTCCCCAAGGTGACCGTCATCACGCGCAAGGCGTACGGCGGTGCCTACGACGTCATGAGCTCCAAGCATGTCCGCGGCGATGTCAACCTCGCCTGGCCCACGGCACGCATCGCGGTGATGGGCGCGGACGGCGCCGTGAGCATCATCTTCCGCGACGAGCTGGCCAAGGCCGACGACCGTGCCGCGGAGGCGAAGCGACTCGCGCAGGCGTATGAGGACACCTTCGCCAATCCCTACGTGGCCGCGGGCCGGGGCTACGTGGACGACGTGATCGAGCCGTCCGAGACCCGGCCCCGGGTCATCAGCGCATTCCGGATGCTGGCCGGCAAGCGGGATGCCAACCCGGCCCGCAAGCACGGCAACATCCCCCTGTGATCGCGCCCGACCGGCGAGCGCACGCCACGACCGACCGCGACCCACAGCGACCTGCCGCAGTGACTGTCTGTGCACAACGACAGTCGGACGCCACGACGTGGATCGAGCGGTCGTCCGCCCACCGATCGTCTTTGCACAAAGACACCTGGAGCCCGACCCGATGAATCCATCCGCGCGACCTCCCTTCCGGCGTCTGCTCGTCGCCAACCGGGGCGAGATCGCGATC
>CAZYTQ010000167.1:0-6368 GCA_964650135.1 uncultured Anaerolineaceae bacterium
CGGGTGACATCGGCCGGACCGCGCAGCTGGTCCGGGACGGAGAGCTGGACGCCGCGACGCTGACACCCTTCCAGCCGCTCACGTGCATGCTCGCGTCGCCGGTCGCGGACGAGGCTGGGGCCCTCGCCAGGATGGCGCCGCCGGTCTGGGTGGAGGACAAGTACGACGGCATCCGGGTCCAGCTGCACAAGGTCGGTGCCGTGGTCCGGCTCTTCAGCCGGGAGCTGCGCGACGTGACGGGGCAGTTCCCGGAGACGGTGCGGGCCGCTCGTGACCTGTCATGGGATGGCGTCCTGGACGGTGAGATCCTGGGATGGCGGGACGGCGCGGCCCTGCCGTTCCTGTCGCTCCAGACGCGTCTCGGTCGCACGCGACCGACGGCTGCGATCGAGGCCGAGGTCCCGGTGCTCTATGTCGCGTTCGACGCGCTGGCGCTCGGCGGCCGCGACGAGCCGTTGGAGCCCCTGCTGCGGCTGCCGCTCCGGGAGCGACGGGCACGGCTCGAGTCCCTGGGTCTCCATCGCGCCGCGGGCTTCGGTCTCGCCGCCCTGACGACCGCACAGGACGTCGCCGAGCTGGAGGCGTCCTTCGACGCGGCACAGGCGCGCGGCAACGAGGGCCTGATGGTCAAGGACCCCGACAGCAGGTACACGCCCGGCCGGCGTGGCTACGCCTGGCTCAAGCTCAAGAAGGCCCTCACGACACTCGATTGCGTGGTCATTGGCGTCGAGGTCGGTCACGGCCGACGACACGGCGTGCTGTCCGACTACACCTTCGCGGTCATCGACGACCGACCCGGTGCGCCCGAGGGCCGCCTGGTCACGGTCGGCAAGGCCTACAGCGGTCTGACGGACGCCGAGATCGCACACATGACGCGCTGGTTCGAGGCGCATACGATCTCGATCCATGGTCGCTACCGCGTGGTCGAGCCCAGCGTCGTGGTCGAGATCGCGTTCGATGTCCTGCACGCCTCCACGCGTCACGCCTCCGGCTTCGCGATGCGCTTCCCGCGCATCGTGCGGATCCGCGAGGACAAGACCGCCGCCGAGGCGGACCGCTGGTCCACGGTCGCGGCGATCCACGCGAGGATCCAGGCGGGTGGTCGATATCGGGTGCTGACCGCCGACCGGGCGCAGCGCGACCCTGCGCCTCCGGACGTGGTGCGATGATGGTCCGCGATGGATCCGTCCACATCGACCGAGCACAAGCTGGCCGCGATCCGGGAGCTGCTGCCCACGACGAGCTCCGGGATCCGCCTTGACGCCACGATCGGCGGGCCATTGCCCGCCGAGACGGACCAGGCGATGCGCGAGCTGGATGCCTGGCGGTTGCGGGTGGGTCGCAGCGACCCGGGTCGTCACGACGACCACGCACAGCGTCTCGATGAGGCACGGGCCGTGGTGGCCGCGGTCCTCGGTGCGCAGGTGGACCACATCGCGCTGGCCCCCGGGATCCGCGGCGTGGTGGCCGGGCTCGCGGTCGCTGCCAACCTCCAGCCGGACGACATCGTGGCCGTCGTCGGTGAACCGGCGGACGGACTCGAGGTCGCCTGCACGGCCGTGGCCCGGGCGTTCGGCGCGCACGTCCGGCGAGCGGGACCGGACGAGCCGTTGCCCGACGGGACGCGCCTGGTGGTGCTGCCCCATATCGACGCCGCGACCGGGGCGGTGCTGGACGTGGCGGCCATCGGCGAGCGTGCCCGGTCCATGGGTGCCCGTGCCCTGGTGGACGGATCGTGGAGCATCGGGGCCCTCGACATGCGGGCGGCCGACCTCGGGGCAGACGTGCTCGTCGTCGAGCTGGACCACTGGCTGCTCGGCCCGGATGGCACCTGTGCAGCCTGGATCGAGCGCGCGGGCGTTCGGGAGACCATCGATGGTCTCCTCGATCCACTTCCCGTCGACCGTCTACTCGGTGTGGCACGCAGCGTCGGCTGGCTGTTGATGTACGTCGGCCTGCCGTGGGCGCTCGACCACACGCGACGCATGGCCGAGGCACTGACCCGATCCCTCGGCTCCATACCCGGCGTGCGCCTCGCCGGGGCCGCAGGGCATCGGTCCCAGGTATCGGTGCTGGGGATCGATGGCTGGCACGCGACCGAGGCGACCGAGGAGCTCGGTCGCCGGTGCTTCGCGGTGGTCGACGTGGATGAGCGGCGCGACCTGCTGCGGGTGAGCACCGGACCATGGCTTCGACCCGAGGAGGTCGAGCGATTCGCGGTCGAGGTGGGGGAGCTCGCACGACACACACCGGCCACGCTGCCGCGGCGGCCCACGCTCACGGTCCTGGGCGGATGAGCGAGCTGCCGGTGGCGCCCGACGTGGAGGACGAGCGTGCACCTGGGTATCCGGTGGAGCGTTCCTGGCTCGAGGTGCGTGCCCGCCAGGCCCGCAACCCGCCCCCGCCGGTGTTCCGGGCCGTGGTCGCCAACCTCGGGGTGGCCATCGTGGGCGCGGTCGTGCTCATCCTCGTCGATCGCTTCGTCATCGAGTCGGGGTCCCGTGAGAGCCTTGGCGTGGCGCTGGTCGCGCTCTATGTGGTCGTGGTGCTCATCACCGGTAGCCTGCTGACGTACCTGTGGGTGGAGCTGCCAACCGGTGCGAGCGGTGTCCGCCGTCGGTCGCCGTGGGCTGCCTTCCTGGGATTCTTCGCAGCCGTCCCGATCGTGTACCTCGTGCTCGTGGTCGCGCTCCAGGTGGTCAGGCCACTGCTGGGCTGAAGCGCGCGCCGGTGTAGCATCCGCGCCCATCGAGGCGATCTCGTGCCGCGCGTGGGGGAGTAGCTCAACGGTCAGAGCGGTCGGCTTATATCCGACTGGTTCCTGGTTCGAATCCAGGCTCCCCTACCACCCGTGCCGCGGGCGGCCCCATGACCACATGGCAGGTCGCGCGTCGTGGACTACACTGTGCGACCCATCGCGGACAAGCCATCGGCCCGGAAGTGCCCCAGCGCCCCTGGCGACGAGGAGGATCCTGAGATGTTCAGCCGCAACGCCGACCGCCCGGCTCCTGATGATCGCCGGGTCGTGCCCGGTGCCCCGCCTGCCACACCACAGGGAGTGCGCGACGTGTCCCAGCCTGCTGCCACCCCTATCGCCAGCCCGGCGACCGCGACCGGCGTCCCGAGCGACCTCACCCTCATCGCCCGGGCAGACCGCCTTGAAGGCACGCTCAAGGTGGCCGGCATGCTGCGCGTCCAGGGCACCCTGGAGGGCACCGTCGAGTCGAGCGTCGTGCACATCGACGAGGGCGCCAGCGTCAAGGCCGACATCACCGCGGACGAGGTCATCATCGGCGGCGAGTACAGCGGCAAGCTGGTGTGTCGCCAGCGACTGGAGATCCGGGCCACCGGGGTCGTCGTCGGCCAGGTCCAGACCTTCCGGCTGATGCTCCATGAGGGCGGCTCCATCGACGGCGAGCTCAAGATGCTCAAGCAGCCGGTCACCGACGAGCCCTCGTTGCGCGGCTCCTCATCGCGCCCCGGACGCGATCCCGGCCCGCGCTCGTCGTCGGCGAGCATCACCGTGAACCCTGGCGCCGCGAATGGCCAGCCTGCCGGCGAGGCGGTCGCTGCTGCCGGGGCCGAGCCCATCGGCTGACCGTCCGGTCGGCGCGCCGACAGGCACCTGCGGAGCGGGCGCCTTCCAGCCGATGACGAGAGACGCCCGCCGGTCCTGCGACCGACGGGCGTCATGCTGTTCGATGAAGGCCATGGTCATGCCATGGCCGAGGGGCTATGCGCGGCGCTTGGAGAAGCAGTCGGTGCAGTACACCGGCTTGCCGCTGGTGGGGCGGAAGGGCACCTTGGCCACGTTGCCGCAGCTGGAGCAGGTCGCCTCGAACATCTCCCGGGGCGGCCGGTCGCTGTACCCACCCCGGCTCCCGCCGGACGAGTAGCCACCGCTGCCCGACGAGTAGCCACCGCTGCCGGAGGAGTACCCGCCGCTGCCGGAGGAGTAGCCGCCACCCGACGAGTAGGAGTCGGACGCGCCGTACCCACCGCCACTGGCGTTCCGCTGTGCCTTGCGCTGCGAGCGACAGGCCGGGCAGCGACGTGGGTCGCTGAAGCCACGCTCTGAATAGAAGTCCTGCTCGTTGGAAGTGAAGACGAACTCCTGGCCGCAATCGGCGCAGGTGAGCGTCCGGTCCGTTGACACGATCCGCGATCTCCCTGGATACACGCCGGCTCCCGCGACCTGTTCTCGCGGGAGCCGTGAGAGGAGTGATCGTGTGCCGGACGTTTCTGGTGCCTCCGGCGTACCGGAAGCGGTTAGGCGTGCCGTATGGTAGCGGTTCGTGGCCGCAGCGCAAGCCCCTATTCGTGTGGCGACCCGTGGCCTCGCCCGGACGGGCATCGGGTCGACGCGCCGACCGCGACGCATAGGCCACCAGTCACCCTCCTGGCCTGCACCGGTCGTCAGGGTGTCGAGCGCCGCGGAGCACACCATACTGTGCCGGTCCGGGTCCCTCCCAGCATCGGAGGAAGCCTGCCCGTCGCGCGCCAGCCTGTCGCACCGCACCGACCACGAGAGGACGAACCCGCATGGACACGTCGGACCCGAAGCAGAGTGCCCGCGAGCTGCTCGAGGAGGCGCATCCGGCACTCGTCGGACTGAGCCACTGGATCCATGCCAACCCGGAGCCTGGCTACCAGGAGCATCTCGCCGTCGGCTGGGTCACGGAGTGGCTCGAGTCGGCCGGGTTCGAGGTCGAACGTGGGGTCGCCGACCTGCCGACGGCGGTCGTCGGGCGGATCGGACCAGGGCCCCTGCACATCGCGGTCTGTGTCGAGTATGACGCGCTGCCCGAGGTCGGCCACGCGTGTGGTCACAACGTGATCGCGGCAACGAGCGTGGGTGCAGGCCTGGCGCTCGCGTCCGTCGCGGATGAGCTGGGGCTCCGGATCTCGGTCATCGGCACACCCGCCGAGGAGTCCGGTGGCGGCAAGATCCAGCTCGTGGAGGCGGGTATCTTCGACGATGTCCACGCAGCGGTGATGGTCCACCCCTGGCCCATGGACATCGCCACCCCGGATGTGATCGCGGTCACCCAGCTGGCGGTCACCTATCGCGGGCAGGAGGCGCACGCGGCAGGGTTTCCGGAGCGCGGCCGGAACGCCGCCGATGCGCTGGTCATCGCCCAGACCGCCATCGGGCTCCTTCGCCAGCAACTGCTGCCGAGCGACCGGGTCCATGGCATCGTGACCAAGGGCGGTGACGCGCCGAACATCATCCCAGCCCATACCAGCGCCCTGTTCATGGTCCGCGGTCGCGACCGGGCGCGCCTCGCGGAGGTCGCTGGGCTCGTTCGGCGCTGCTTCGAGGCTGGTGCTCTCGCCACGGGCACCGGGGCGGAGATCGTCGAGGGCCCGGTGTATGCAGACATGGTCCACGATCCCGACCTCGCGGCGATCTACCGGACCAACGCCGAGGCGATCGGCCGTGTCTTCGATGACGCGCCGGCCACGCCCCTGTCCACGGACATGGGCAACGTCTCGTACGTGGTGCCCTCCATCCACCCCATGATCGGTATCCGGTCGCATGGGGCCGTCAACCATCAGCGGGAGTTCGCTGACGCCTGCGCGACCCCATCGGCCGACCAGGCCATCCTCGACGGCGCGACGGCGCTCACCTGGACGGTCATCGACGCCGCCGCGGACCCCGTCGTCCGGGCGCGTCTCCTGGGCGAGGGGGCGGTGCGCGAGGCGCTGGTCCTCGCGGACCAGGCCGATCAGCTGGAGGTGGAGGCGGCGATCCTCGAGGAGGTCGCCGATGAGATGGCCGGCGTCGATCAGGAGACGGCGGACGAGTTGGTGATCGTCGCCGCTGCGCTCGACGAGGAGGCTGAGGAGCTGGCGCTCGAAGCTGACGATCGGATCTCCGAGGCACTCGCCCTGGCCAACGCGGCGATCTTGGCGAGCGCGACAGACGACGAGGACACCGGTCCTGATGTGCCGACGGTCATGCTCGACGACGACCCGCTGCCCGACCTGGGGTCCGATGGGCCCTCCGGTGTGGACGTGCCGAGTGACATCGTCCACCCCGTCGCGGGCTCCGCGGATGCCCTCGCGGCTGACGACGTGAACGTGGGCACCGAGGCGACCCCCGCCTGGATGAAGGATGTCATCGGGGCGTCGACCGTGCCCGCCGAGCCCGTGGCGAGCCCCGTGGGATCGACACCGGTCGACCACGCATCCTGGGACGCCGAGTTCGCTGCCGTCCTCGCCGGGAGTTCCCCGCACATCGGTGCCGATACGAACGATACGCCCGAACCGGAGCCGGCGCCCGAACCCGAGCCCGAACCGGTGCCGGCGCCCGAACCCGAGCCCGAACCGGAGCCGGCGCCCGAGCCCGAGCCCGAACCGGAGCC
>CAZYTQ010000168.1:0-6308 GCA_964650135.1 uncultured Anaerolineaceae bacterium
GACGACGAAGCCGCCGTGCTCGTGGGCCGGCACGAGGTCGCCCTCCGCGAGGGTCTCGTAGCCCTCGAGGAGGACGTCGGAGCTGATGGCCTTCGATCGACCGACCGACATCCACGGCCGATCGAGCTGGCGGAACCCGTACCAGCCACCCCTGCCGTAGCCCATCTGCGTGAGCCATGGCCAGACCGCGTCGGGCGGCGCATCGATGGCGAGGCTGCGCGTCTCCACGATGTCCGGCCGCGACACGACCGCATCGCCCGGGAAGTCCACCTCTACCTCGGGCGGCGGCACGCCCCAGCTGCGGTACTGGCCCCGAACCTGGAGGCCGAGGGCGATGGCCACGCCGGCGGCCATCGAGAGGAACACGATCTTCAGCTTGAAGAGCAGGATGAAGAGCTTGCGGATGAACCAGAGCACGGCGGATCTCCTCGTTGCGGTCCCGGCGACGCCGCCGGTCCCGTGCCGATGCTACCCCAGGCACCCGGGGAATCGGCTCGTGCCCTTCGGCGGTCCGCCGGGGGCCAGAGGTATACTTCGGCCGCCGCGCCGGTCATCGGGCGCGCGCCTCGTGGGGATGTAGCTCAGCTGGGAGAGCACTGCGTTCGCATCGCAGGGGTCAGGGGTTCGAGTCCCCTCATCTCCACCAACCTCGGGACGCGCCCAGGCCGTTCGGCCGGGTCCGGGCCGCTCAGCCGGGTCCGGGCCGCTCAGCGCGGACGATCTCCGATACCTGGTCGGTGAGCTCACCCACGATCGTGCCCACGTCAGCGGTCCCATCGAGGCGGACCAGCGGCAGACCGGCGCGCTCCCACGCGTCGATGATGGGCACGACGCGGGTGTCGTACTCCTGCATCCGGTGGTCGAAGATGGCCACATCCCCGTCGTCCGCCCTGCGCTCCAGCACGGCGCCGCATCGGACACACACGGTCGCGGGGGCGTGGTCGGTCCACCCGCACTCACCGCAGACCATCCGCCCGAGCGCCCGCTCGCGACACACGGACGCCGGCGTATCGACCAGCACCGCGATGCCGTGATCCACGGGCGCGGCAAGCCAGGCATCGAGCTGGGCCAGGTCCCGCGGGAACCCGTCGAGGATCACGCTCGCGGCGGATCCCCCCTGCAGGCGCTGGATGAACTCACGGACGATGCGGACGGCCAGCTCGTCGGAGCCATAGCCACCGTTCGCCATGGTCTGCCGGAGCGCCACCTGCTCGGGTGATGGCCCTTCTGCCCACTCACGCATGGCCTGGCCAGTGGAGCACGCCGTGTACCCGGACGCCTCCAGCTGCTGGCCGACGGTCCCCTTGCCCGAGGCGGGTCGTCCGAAGAGGACCAGTGTGGCCATGATCGATCTCCTGTATCGGGAAGGCCAGGGCCGAGTCGATCACGGCCTCAGGTGCGGAGCGCCCCGGGTCGGGAGGAGCGCCAGGGGGACCGGAGCGCCTCCGTCAGGGTCCTGACGGCGTGCCGGAGGGATGCGGCGTCATGCGATCGCTCCCCTGCGGGTCGTCTGACAGGATAGGCGTCAGGCGACGTGGTCGGTCACCTGCCGCCTCGGACGATGGTCGTCCCAGGTCGAGGTCGGGTCATCGACCGAAAAGGATGAGTCGACCGGGCGAGGGCGCCACTGCCCACTAGGCCCTCATCGGGCGCGTCGAGGGCAGCCACCCGCTCGCTCATCCCTTGCGGACGATGCCGATGCCGCGTGATGCGGTGTGTCATGGGATGGCGACCCAAGCCCGAGTGGGTCCCGCCTGATGCCATGAGCGCGAGGAGCCCGATGTCCACCACGCAGGAGACCCCGCCCACGCCAGCCCCGGCGCCCCTCGGCGTGCATTCCGAGGTCGGCAAGCTGCGCACGGTCATGGTCCACCGGCCGGACCTCGAGCTCAAGCGACTGACACCGGCCAACCACGATGAGCTGTTGTTCGACGACGTGCTGTGGGTTCGGCGCGCTCGCCAGCAGCACGATGCCTTCGTGGACCTCGTCCGCGACCGCGGCACCGAGGTGCTGTATCTCGAGGAGATGCTCGCCGAGACGCTCCAGGACGCTGACGCGCGACAGTGGGTCCTCGACCGGGCGGTGTCGTCCTTCACCGTGGGCGCCGGCGTCGTGTCCGACGCACGCGGCTACCTCGACCAGGTCGACGCCACCACGCTGGCGGACCACCTCATCGGCGGCCTGACCGTCGAGGAGGCGACCCAGCTGCTGCGGGGCCGGGGCGTCACGGAGGTGGGCGAGGGCCAGGTGGCCCGGCGCTCGCTCGTGGTGTCCTCGCTCGAGGCGGATGACTTCGTGCTGCGTCCGCTGCCCAACAGCTACTTCACGCGTGACCCCTCCGCATGGATCTACGGCGGGGTCGTCGTCAACCCCATGTACTGGCCGGCGCGTCGGCTCGAGGCGCTCAACGTCGAGGCCGTCTATCGCTTCCATCCCCGCTTCCGGGACGCGGGTTTCGCGTTCTGGTACTCCCGTGAGCAGGAAGGCGAGTCGTTCGGCCGTGCCAGCAGCGAGGGCGGCGACATCATGCCCATCGGCAACCGCACGGTCGCCATCGGCATGAGCGAGCGCACCACGGGGCAGATGATCGAGAAGATCGCCCTCTCGCTGTTCGAGGCGGGTGCCGCGGACCGTGTCATCGCGGCCGGCATGACCCGTGACCGTGCCCACATGCATCTGGACACCGTGTTCACGTTCCTCGACCGTGACTGCGTGACGCTGTTCCCGAGCGTCGTCGGGTCCATCACCTCGTACTCGGTGCGGCCAGGTGACCGTGAAGGCACCCTCGACGTCCGGCGCGACGCATCGTTCCTTGGCGCCATCAGCGAATCGCTCGGCATCAAGGACCTGCGGGTGATCGAGACCGGCGGTGACCGTTGGCAGAGCGAACGCGAGCAGTGGGACGACGGCAACAACGTCGTGGCCCTGGAGCCCGGGGTCGTCGTGGCGTACGAACGCAACGAGCACACCAACGCACTCATGCGCCGGGCCGGTATCGAGGTCATCACGCTCGACGGCTCGGAGCTGGGCCGAGGTCGTGGGGGTGGTCACTGCATGACCTGCCCCATCGCGCGCGACCCGGTCTGACCGCCTCTCGTCGAACGCAAGGAGCCAGTCATGCCCGTGGGCCTTCGCAACCGCAACTTCCTCAAGCTGCTCGACCTCAGCCGCGAGGAGGTCCTGTTCCTGATCGACCTCGCATCGAGTCTCAAGGCCGCCAAGCGGGGCGGCTTCGAGGCGCAGCGCCTGCGGGGCAAGGAGATCTGCCTCATCTTCGAGAAGACCTCGACCCGGACACGCTGCTCCTTCGAGGTCGCCGCCTACGACCAGGGCGCGCACGTGACGTACCTCGACCCCGCGTCGTCCCAGATGGGCCACAAGGAGTCGGTGAAGGACACCGCCCGGGTGCTGGGCCGCCTGTACGACGGCATCGAGTACCGCGGCTTCGACCAGCAGGTCGTGGAGACCCTCGCGACGTACGCGGGCGTGCCGGTGTGGAACGGCCTGACGGACGAGTACCACCCCACCCAGATCCTGGCCGACGCGCTCACGATGCGCGAGCACTCGTCGAAGCCCATCTCCCAGATCAGCTTCGCCTTCGTGGGTGATGCGGCCAACAACATGGGCAACTCGCTCATGGTCGGCGGTGCCATCCTGGGCATGGACGTCCGCCTGGTGGCCCCCAGGGATCGCTGGCCGCACGAGAGCCTCGTCGCCGAGGCGCGGGAGCGCGCTGCCGCGAGTGGTGGGTCCATCACCCTCACCGACGACCCCATCGCCGGCGTCCAGGGCGTGGACTACATCTACACGGACGTCTGGGTCTCGATGGGCGAGCCCCACGAGGTCTGGGCAGAACGCATCAAGACGCTGTCGCCCTACCGGGTCGACCGGCGACTGATGGAGTCGACCGGGAACCCGGCGACCCGCTTCATGCATTGCCTCCCGGCGTTCCACGGGCGGGACACGAAGGTCGGCGCCGAGATGTTCGAGGCCTTCGGGGTCGCCGAGATGGAGGTGACCGACGAGGTCTTCGAGTCGCCCGCGTCGATCGTGTTCGACCAGGCCGAGAACCGGATGCACACCATCAAGGCCGTGCTCGTGGCGACGATCGGCGACTGAGGAAGGACCGACCGATGCGCATCGTCGTCGCTCTCGGCGGTAACGCCCTGCTCCGTCGGGGGCAGCCCATGACCGCCGAGCACCAGCGCGAGAACGTGCGTGTCGCGGCCCGGGCGCTGGCCCCCATCGCTGCGGCGAACCAGCTGGTCATCTCGCACGGCAACGGGCCCCAGGTGGGGCTCCTGGCGCTCCAGGGCGCGGCATACCACGAGGTGGAGACCTACCCGCTCGACGTCCTGGGCGCGCAGACCGAGGGCATGATCGGCTACATGATCGAGCAGGAGCTGGGGAACCTGCTCCCGTTCGAGCAGCCCTTCGCCACGATCCTCACGATGGTCGAGGTCGACCCGGACGACCCGGCGTTCGGCGCCCCCGACAAGTTCATCGGCCCGATCTACACGCGTGACGAGGCCGAGCGGAACGCGCGCGAGAAGGGCTGGGCGATCCGGCCCGATGGCGAGCACTGGCGGCGCGTCGTCCCGTCACCGGCCCCCCGGCGGATCTTCGAGATCAGACCCATCACGTGGCTGCTGGAGCGTGGCGCCATCGTCATCTGCACCGGTGGTGGCGGCATCCCGACGATGTACCAGCCGGGTACCCGCACGCTCGTGGGTGCCGAGGTCGTGGTGGACAAGGACCGCGCGAGCGCGCTCCTGGCGCGCGAGCTGCGGGCCGACCTGTTCGTGATGGCCACGGACGTCGACGCGGTGTACGCGGACTGGGGCACCCCCCAGCAGCACCCCATCCGGCGCGTCACGACCACCCAGATGCGCGCGATGGACGGCTTCGCCGCCGGATCGATGGGTCCCAAGGTGGAGGCAGCCATCGACTTCGTGGAGCGTACCGGCAAGCATGCCGCCATCGGCACGCTGGCCGACCTGGAGGAGCTGGTGGCCGGGACCGCCGGTACGACGGTGACCCCGGATGACCGCCTGGCACATGGAGGGACACCATGACCACTGCAAAGGCCGCGGCCGACGCGTCGCCGTCCGAGCCACGCCGAGGCTTCTCGCTCCCATCGGCGTACACCATCCTGTTCATCCTCATCGTGCTCATGGCGTTCGCCACGTGGATCATCCCGGCGGGCAGCTACCAGTACGGCGAGGACGGGGCGCCCATCCCGGGGACGTACCAGCAGGTCGAGTCCGAACCCGCCCGGATCCTCGTCGATTCGCTGATGGCGCCCATCACGGGCATGTACGGCATCGAGGCCGCCGACCGAAGCGTCTCGGTCTGGAACGAGGGTGTGCTGTTCGGTGCCATCGACGTGGCGCTGTTCATCCTCGTCATCGGTGGGTTCCTGGGCGTGACCATGCAGACCGGGGCGATCCAGACCGGGATCTCGCGCGTGGTCGAGCGTCTGCGCGGCCGGGAGCGGCTGATGATCCCCATCCTGATGTGTCTGTTCGCGCTCGGCGGCACCACCTACGGGATGGCCGAGGAGAGCCTCGCGTTCTACGCGTTGATCATCACGGTCATGGTCGCCGCGGGGTATGACCGACTGACGGCGGCCGCGATGCTGCTCCTGGGGTGTGGCATCGGTGTCCTGGGATCGACCATCAACCCGTTCTCCACGGGCATCGCGTCCGGGTTCGCGGGGACCACCATCGTCGACGGGCTCATCGGGCGTATCGTGCTCCTGGTCGTGGGCCTCGCCATCGGCATCTGGTGGGTGATGCGCTACGCGGCGAAGGTGCACGCCGACCCGGGCAGGTCGCTCCTCGCGGGCGAAGCTGCCGTCGTCGGACCTGACACGCCGCCCTCGGCGGAGGAGACACCCGGCGACGCGCTGGCCGGTGGCGGGACGCTCACGGGGCGGCAGAAGGCGGTCCTGATCACCTTCTTCCTCGCCTTCATCACCATGATGGTGGGCGTCATCCCCTGGTCCGACCTGGGCATCACCCGCATCGCCACCCACTTCTGGTGGTTCCCGGAGATGACGGCCTCGTTCCTGTTCTTCGCGATCGTCATCGGCATCCTGGGCGGCATGAAGGAGTCCACGTTCACGGATTCGTTCGTGAACGGTGCCCGGGACCTCCTCGGCGTGGCGCTCATCATCGGCGTGGCGCGCGGCATCTCCGTGATCATGAACAACGGCCACATCACCGACACGGTGCTCTTCTGGGCCGAGCAGGCGGTGGCCGGCCTGGGCGGCATCGCGTTCATCAACCTGATGTTCGGGCTGTTC
>CAZYTQ010000169.1:0-6187 GCA_964650135.1 uncultured Anaerolineaceae bacterium
CAGGAACTGCGCGATGGCCGAGACCGCGGTGAGGAGGCCGACCGCGGCCGGGTCATAGCCCGCGGCGAGCGCCAGCAACGGCAGGACCAGCGTCGCGGTTCCCAGCGAGAAGCCGAACGCAAGGACCGCGCTGACGGTGGCGTTCGCCTGGGTGCGGGTGATGCCGTGGTCCTCGGGGGGCGGGGTCGGCCGCTCCGCGGACGGTGACATGGTCAGGTCCGCGGGATGGCCGTCGGCCGCGGTCGTGCCGTCGGCCGCGGGTTGGCCATCCGTGGCCGTCATCGGTGCGTCCGGGTTCGGGTGCTTCAGTCGACCAGCTGATAGGAGCCGCGGCTCGCGCGCCCGCGCACGCGCGGGAACACCTCGTGCGCGAACTGGATCGCGAAGTCCTCGACATCGAGGTCGCCGGCCGGGAACGGCCATGCCACGATCTCCGAGATGCCCTCACCCTCCAGGGCCTTGATGCGTGTCGCGACCTGCTCCGCGGTGCCACACAGGGAGAGCACATCGAAGGCGCCGCGCGGGATGAGTCGACGCAGCTCGGCCATCACCGGCGGCGACCACTCGTGGGGGGCGTCCCGCAGGAACGTGCGGAACTCGTCCGAGCCCTCGCCCAGGTCGATGCCCTCGAGCAGACCCGTGACGATGGCGCGGCTGCTCCAGAGCGCATGGCTGACACCCCGCCGGACGCCATCGGGGATGGGGTCGTCCGCGTGCTCCAGGATGCTCACGTAGAGCCACGAGGCGAGCCGGATGTCATCCCACGTCCGACCGGCCCGCTGCAGCCCTCGGGCGATCTCCTCCTTGGCCCAGGCCACACCGGACGGCGTCGCGAAGCTGCCGATGAGCACGCCGTCCGCGACCGCGCCACCCGTGGCCAGGATCTGGGGCCCGCGGCCCGCGACCCACACCGAGGGCGCGTCCTGCGGTCGGAGCTGGAAGTCGAGCGTGCCCGCCGTGAACCGGATGACCTCACCGTCGACCGTGATGCGCTCGTTGGACCACAGGCCGCGCATCACCTCGATGCTCTCGCGGATGCCCACCGCCGGACGCACGGACGCGTAGCCGGGCATGGTCTCGAAGTGGCTGCCGGCGCCGAGCATGATGCGCAGTCGGCCGCGTGATGCCTCGCCCAGGGTCGCGCCTGCCTGCGCGGTGAGCGCCGGGTGGCGTGTGTAGGGGTCCGTGACCGTGATGCCCAGGCCGATGCGGCTGGTGCCGGCCGCCGCGAGCGCGAGCCGGACCCACACGTCCCGGGTCCATTTCTCGTCCGCGTGCGTGAAGCTGTCATAGCCCAGCTGCTCGCACAGCTGGACGAACGGCACGAACCGATGCGCCGGCTCCTCGCCCAGCGATGCGATCGAGAACTGCACGCGACCCTCCCCCGCCTTGCCGTCGCCACGCCGCCGCGGGCCGATCTCCCGGCGCAACGGATCGTAGCACGCTCGGCGGACAGCAACAAAGTTTGCTGTCGGCGCCCTGCGCGTGGCGCGTCCGGCTCAGTCGCCCGTGTCCGCCACGCTCGGCTCAGTCGCTCGTATCCGCCACGCTCGGCCACAGTGACAGGTCGATGTCCGGCAGCAGCTCCCTGAGACGCAGCGCATCCGTCCGATACCGGTCCCGCAGCACCCGCTCGCGTCGCGGATCGAGCGCGACCTTCTCCTTGCGGGTGACGTTGATCTCGGCGGCCAGCGCCTCCTCGGGCGGGACGTGTGGCGGGGCGCCGATGAACTCGAACGTGCGCGCGAGGAGCCCTGCCGGGTCCGCGTTGCAAGCCTCGTACTGGAGCACCAGGAGCTGCTCTCTGGGGAACACCTCCAGGATCGAGGCCACCTGGTCCGCGTACTGGCCGCGCGCGAAGGACTCCTCGACGGCGCGTCGGCTGTACATGCTCTCGGTCATGCCCCGGACGATGTTGCGCTTCCGGAACCGCTCCGCGAACGCGCGACCGGAGATGTATCGGTCGAGCGGGTCACGCAGCACCAGGATGATGCGCGTGTCGGGCGCCGCCTGGCGGAGCATCGCGGGCACCCAGAACAGGCGCATGTACGAGGGCGACTTCTCGCCCGCCAGGTGACCCGGCGGCCGCGGGAAGTAGCGGTGGTAGGCGGCGATGTCCTCGTCGGTCGGCCAGCTCTCGAAGTACTGGTCGAACCAGTGGAGCTCGCGGGCGGGGCCGTGGATCTCGGGATGGGTGCTCAGCAATCGGCGCCAGCGGGTGGTGCCGCCCTTCTCCACCCCCGCGATGACGAAGTCGGGCGGCCCCGTCACCCATCCCTCGGGACACTCCGGCGGCGAGGGCCGGCCCCTCTGGAGCGCCGCATCCCCGCCACGCTGGCTGACGGGGATGGTCTCGGACCTCGGCGTGCTCCGACCACGGAGCCGTGGCGGGAGCGCGACCCTCATTCCAGATAGTCCTTGAGCTTCCGGCTCCGGGACGGGTGACGCAGCTTGCGCAGCGCCTTCGCCTCGATCTGGCGGATGCGCTCACGGGTCACGTTGAACTCCTTGCCCACCTCCTCGAGCGTCCGGGCACGCCCGTCCTCGAGCCCGAAGCGGAGCTGGAGCACCCGTCGCTCACGACCCGACAGCGAGTCGAGCACCGCCTCCACCTGCTCCTTGAGCAGCTGGTGGGAGGCCGCCTCGGCCGGCGCGAGTGCCGCGCGGTCCTCGATGAAGTCACCCAGGTGGGAGTCCTCCTCCTCGCCGATGGGCGTCTCCAGCGACACCGGCTCCTGGGAGACCTTGATGATCTCGCGCACCTTGTCCGGCGTGACCTGGACCTCCTGGCCGCGTGACATCGCCTCCGCGATCTCCTCGACCGTGGGCTCACGGCCCAGCTCCTGGAGCAGGCCACGGGATACCCGGATGAGCCGGTTGATGGTCTCCACCATGTGGACCGGGATACGGATGGTCCGCGCCTGGTCGGCGATGGCCCGGGTGATGGCCTGTCGGATCCACCAGGTGGCGTAGGTCGAGAACTTGAAGCCCTTCTCGTAGTCGAACTTCTCGACCGCCCGGATGAGGCCGATGTTGCCCTCCTGGATGAGATCCAGGAAGCTCATGCCGCGGCCGATGTACTTCTTGGCGATGGAGACCACCAGCCGGAGGTTGGCCGAGGTCAGGTTCTCGCGACCCTCCTTGCCGATGCGCACCAGCACGCCCCGCCGGTCCCGGGCCTTGATGTGCGCCTGGCTCATCTCGGGGTCCCAGCCCATCTCGGCCATGATGTCCGCGTCCTGGGGAGCCAGGATCCAGCGCTGGAGGGACTCGTGGGCAAGCCCCTGCGTCCAGTCGTAGACCGCGCGCAGGCCGGGGTTGTCGCGGGCCTCCAGGTCGCCGCTGTGGACCACCATGTAGGACCAGTCCACGAGCGTCCGGAAGACGTCCGCATCGGGTGACCCGCCGAACGCCGAGAGTCGCGCCTTGGCCTCCTTGATGTGGCCCTTGGTGGTGTCGCTGGGTGCCGGGTCGGCGCGCTGCGCCTTGTTGAGCTCCTTGGTCACCGTATCGGGTGCCGCGGTCAGCAGCCCCTCCGCCGCGGACGCTCCGAACGCGCCCCGGACGATGCGATCGCTCTCGTCCTTGTAGGGCAGCTGGTGCTGCGGGAACTTGGTGCGCGTCTTCTTCTCGGTGCCGTTCTGGGTCCACTCCCAGAGGGACAGCACCGCCTTCCAGGGCTCCTCGACGATCTGCTCCCCGAGCTCGATCGACTTGGCGAGGACGACCTCCTCCTCGGCGTTGAGGAGCGGCACCTTGCCGATCTCCTTGAGGTACATGCGGACCGGGTCGTCGATGCCCACCATGTCCGCCTGGAGCTGCTCCAGCTCCTCGGGCGTGGGCTCCTCCTGGTCCTTGGGGTCCAGCTTGGCGGGCGGCTCCTCCCAGGGCTGGCGGTCGGCCTCGGCGACGGCCATGTCGACACCCAGCTCCACGGCGAGACCGGTCGCGGCAGGCGCCGCCTCCTCCTCGTCGTCGGAGTCCTTGGTGTTGCCGAGCTCGGCGTCCGGGTCGCGGCGCTTGCCACGTTCCAGGACGGACGCGACGAGCAGCTTGTCGGTGGGATCTGCAGCGGTCATGGTGTGCCTCAGGATACGGTCTGGTGGGTGGGGTGGGATCTGCGTTGGCTGAGCAGCGAGCCGTCTCGCTGCCTGCGGTCGAGCGCCAGTCGGCGCCCCTGGAGCTCCCGCACATCGCGCTGGAGCTGCTCTCGCGCGACGTCGTCGCCGGCCGTCTCGGCATCGACGAGCTCCGCGCGCTTGTACTCGATGAGGTCGGCCAGGCGAGCGCGCTCGAGCGTCAGCAGGCTCTGGTCGAGCGCCTGGCGAAGCGCCGTGTCCGTGTCCGGCAACGGATCGGCGCGGGCGTAGAGCGTCCGCGCCACCGCCTCCGTGGTCGGTTCCAGGCCCGCCAGGAAGCCGTTGCGGTCGAACGGCTCGGGTGCCCCGACGAGCGCCGTGTACAGCTGCCGGGCGGGTGTCGTGGTGAGCTGGTCGGGGGTCAGCCGCGACGCCGCCACCGGGATGAGCTCCGGGCGCATGAGCAGCAGACGCAGGAGGCTCGATTCGACCGGCTCGAGGGCTCGCTCCACGGAGCGCGGATCGAGCGCACCCGGGCTGGCCAGCACGGCCTCGAGGCTGATGCGGTTGCCGGCGTGGTCCCCGGGTTGGCGACCGGCGCCCTGGTCCGTCCGACGCAGCGACTCGAGGAGCACCCGCTCGTCGACCCCCGAGCGCCGTGACAGGAGCTGGAGATAGCCATCGCGCCGCACCGGATCGGTGATGGTCCGGAGCGTGGGGATCACCGCCTCCACCAGCCGCTGCCGGCCCGGCACCGAGCGGATGTCCGCCCGGTCTGCCGCGCGGTCGATGAGGAACTCCATGATGGGCTGGGGATGCTCGGTGGCGGTCCGCCAGGCGTCCGGGTCGTCCCGGATGAGCTCGTCGGGGTCACGGCCATCGGGCAGCCGGACCACGTCCACGTCCGTCAGACGGCCCTTGTGCTCGCTCCGCTCGATCTGGCCGATGAGCGCGGTGAGCTCGGTGGCGCCGAAGGTGGCCGCCCCCTGCCCTGCCGCATCCACGTCATAGGCGAGCGCGATGCGCGGCGCATATCGGGTGAGCAGCTCCACCTGGCCCGCCGTGAGCGCCGTGCCCATCGAGCAGACCACGTTCTCGAATCCCGCCTGGTGCGCCATGAGGGCGTCCGTGTTGCCCTCCACGAGGACCGCGCGACCCTCCTTGCGGATGGCGCCGCGGGCCTTGTCGATGAGGTACAGCGTGCGGCTCTTGTCGAACAGCGGCGTGACCGGCGTGTTCATGTACTTGGGCCGATCGCCCCGGTCCGTGGCGGGCGTGGGGCCATCCGCCAACACCCGACCCGTGAAGCCCGTCGGGTGACCCTGGGCATCCCGGATGGGGAACATGATGCGGGCGCGGAAGCGGTCGAAGACACCGCGCCCGTTCCGGTTGCCGCGGTTGCTCCGATTGACCAGGCCGGCGCCCAGCAGGTCGCCCTCGGTGACCTGGCGCTTGGTGATGAGCGCGTGGGTGAGCGCCTCCCACGAGTCCGGCGCCCAGCCCAGCTGGAACGTCTGGATCGTCTGGTCCGTGAAGCCGCGGCCGTGGAGGTAGTCCAGGGCCGGCCGGCCGGCCTGGTGCTCCGTGAGCACGACATGGAAGAAGGAGACCGCTGCCTCCAGCGCGTCCCGGAGCCGCTTGCGCTCCGCGTCCTCGCGCGTGGTGCGCTCGGAGATCTCCACGCCAGCACGGCCCGCGAGGGAGCGGAGGGCGGTCGGGAAGTCCACGCCGTCCCGCTGCATCACGAAGCTGAAGATGTCGCCACCCAGGCCACAGCCGAAGCAGTGCCACGTCTCACGCGCGGGCGTCACGACGAAGCTGGGCGTGCGCTCACCATGGAACGGGCAGAGGCCCTTGAGGATGGTGCCGGCCTTGCGTAGCTGGACCGTCTCACCGATGAAGTCGGCAAGATCCAGCTTCTGCTTGACCTCGGCGGCGGTACCGACGGACGTGGCGGGGATCTCCTTTGGTGTGTGGTGGCCGTGCGGCCGGCGTCATGTCCGGGCGGCCCGACGGCCGCCACGGGGCTCGTCACGTGCGCCGTGCCAGGGTCCCGCCTGGTGCCGGACACACGGAGGGCCTTGTCAAGTCTTGACAAGGCGACCGAG
>CAZYTQ010000170.1:0-4310 GCA_964650135.1 uncultured Anaerolineaceae bacterium
CGGCGACCCGCCGTGGAGCTGCCGTGGGCCGACGACCCGCCCTTCGCGCTGGGGCTGACACCTCGCTCCGACGATGGCCGAGGCATGGGTGACGCGGAGCTGGCGTGGACCGGGGAGGGCCACGACCAGCGCATCTGGACACGCTGGGCGGACGGCATCCGGGGCGCGCTCGGCTGGGTGGCGCTCGACGGGAGCTGGCGGGACGTCGTGGGTGGCGACCGCTCCGTGGTGTCGTGGTCGCTCGCGCCCGCTGTCGACCGGCTGGCGTTCATCGCCTCCGACCCGGCGGATCCGGGCGAGGTCCACGTGGCGCATCTCGACGGCGCTGACGAGCGACGCATCGGTGGACGGAACGACGCATGGCTGGCCGGCGTGACGCTGGGCGCGGGTGAGACGGTCCGGGCGATGGCACCCGATGGCGTGGTCGTCGAGGGACGTCTCACGCGACCACCCGCGGGTGTGGCGGATGGCGGCCCCCGGCCGCTCATCGTCGCGGTCCACGGTGGTCCGCACTACTCCGTGGGTCTCCGGTTCAGCTTCGAGACACAGCGTCTGGCCGCGCTCGGCTACGCCGTGCTCGATGCGAACCCCCGCGGCAGCCTGGGCTATGGCCAGGCACACGCGTCGGCCGTCGTCGAGGACTGGGGAGGCGCCGATCTCGCCGATGTCCTCGCCATCGCCGCGGAGGCGGCCACCCGCGACGGCATCGACGCCGATCGTCTCGCCATCACGGGCGTGTCCTACGGCGGCTACATGACGCTGTGGGCCATCAGCCAGGACACGCGCTTCCGGGCCGCCATCGCCGAGAACGGCATCGGCGACCTGGTGGCCGCCTTCGGCACCAGCGAGGACGCCGGACGATGGTGGCACGCGGAGATGGGTGGCGGGCCCTGGGACCGTGGCACGGACTACCTCGACCGATCACCCATCCGATGGGCGGACCGGATCCGGACCCCGCTGCTCCTGCTCCACGCGGAGCTCGACCAGAACGTGAGCATCGCCCAGAGCGAGCAGATGTTCGCGGCGCTCCGGATGCTCGGACGACCCGTGGAGCTGGTGCGGGTGCCGGGCGAGGGCCACCTGATGGACCTCGTGGGCTCGGCCCGGTTCCGGATGGCCCGCATGGCCCGCACCGCCGAGTTCCTGGGCCGTCACCTCTGACCGAGCGTCGGGAGCCCCGACGACGCCCTCGATGGGTATCCGCGTCTGTCGCGGCCCGATCGTCCCGTTGCGTCCGCCGCCCCCGCCCCAGCCGCCTCCGATGATCCCGCTGCGTCAGCCGCGCACGACCTGTCGGGTGCGTGCCTGGCTGCGCAGGAACCCCTCGTCGATGTCCACGCCCAGGCCCGGTCCGGTGGGGATCCGCACATGGCCATCCTCGAGCGCCAGGATGTCGGTCGTGGGCAGCTCGCTGCGCCAGGGGTTGGGGTCCGTGCCCACCTCGAGGAAGGGCGTCACGGTCGCCGGCGAGGTCGAGGCATCGGGGATGGTGGCCAGCGCATGGAGCGCCGCCGCGATGCCGATGATGCTGCCCGAGGTGTGGGGCACGCAGCCCAGGCCGTGGAGGCGTGCCAGCTCGCCGATCCAGATCGCCTCGCCGATGCCACCCACGATGACCGGCTCCGGCTGGATGATGTCGAAGCAGCCGCGCTGCATCGTCTCCAGCGCCGCGTGACGTGACTGGGTGATCTCGCCGCCGGCGAGCGCGATGTCGAGGGCCGCCGCGAGCCGCTCGTAGGCCGCATAGCCACCCCGCTGGGGCATCGGCTCCTCCAGCCAGCGGAAGCCGAGGACGTCGAGCGCCCGGCCCACCCGGATGGACTCGGCGATGTCGTACGCGGCGTTGCCGTCGGCCATGAGGGCCATGCCCGGATGATCCGCCGCGATGCGCTCGAGGATGGCGACCTCATGGGCGATGGGGTATCGCCCGATGCGGTACTTGGTGGCCGTGAAGCCACGCGCGGCGTGGTCGGCGGTCTCCTCCGGCCAGGTCTCGGCCGGGTCGCGGCCCTCGATGTAGCCGGTGCTCGCGCCGTAGGCCCGCACACGGTCACGCACCACCCCGCCATACAGCGCATGCGCCGGGACGCCCAGCTGGCGCCCCCGCAGGTCATCGATGGCGATGGACAGCGCCGATGCCGCCCACGTGTGCTCCGCCGCACCCCACACGTCCGCCCACAGCGCCCGTGCATCCTGGGCGCGACGTCCGATGATCACCTCGGCGAGCTCCGTGATGATCGCGGCGATGCCCGGGATGAGGTAGGTCTCGCCCCAGCCCGTGATGCCGTCGCGGTCGGTGACCCGGCAGTACACGAAGTCGTGGACCGGGATGTGGGCGATGGAGACGGCGCGCAGCGGTTCCACCTGGTGGTGGACCGTGAACACCTCGACCTGCTCGATGGTCACCCGGGGGACTCCTTCCCGACCGGCACGGCGGTCGCCATCCGTTCCGCGAGCCGGACGAACAGGCGCTCGATCTCGCGCTGGATACAGCGCTCGGTCTCGGGGCCGTCGCGTGCCGCCGCGGCATCGTAGAACGCCTCGCTGGGGCCCACCACGAGCGAGCTCGGGTCATCGCCCATCACGAACATGATGTAGCGCTGCGCGGCCCGTCGATGGTGACGCACCTCGGCCAGCAGCCGGGGCCTGCCCGCGGCCGCGTAGCAGGTGTCCTCGAAGGCATAGGTCGCCCCCAGGTACGCCCCGAGGTCCCGCGCACCCGCCGCGGTGCGGATGGCACCCAGGTGCTCGCGCATGTGGGCCAGGTCCTCGTCGGTGACCGCCACGGCGCCCAGCCGCGCGGCCAGCCCCTCGATGCCCCAGCGGACGGCCTGGATCTCCTGGATGTCCTCGAGCTCCAGCGGCGCCACGATGGCGCCCTTGCGAGCGACCGTCCGGACGAGGCCCTCGCGCTCCAGACGACGGATCGCCGCGCGGACCGGCATGGTGCTCACGCCGAGGCGGTCGGCCAGGCTCGAGAGCCGCAGTGGGGTGCCCGGCTCGACACCCGACATGATCTCCTGGCGAAGCGTCTCGTAGACCAGGTCCTCGGTGGTCCGGACCGTGGCCGCCACGCGTCGGTTCATGGGATGGCACCGGGTGATGGCACACCGGCGAGGCGTGATCCATCGGCGGCCGACGCAGCGTCGGCGGTGTCCACACCGGTCGCGCCGGGCGCGTCCGCGGCCGAGGGATAGCGCCGCGGCAGCGTCGCGCTCGTGTCCACCCGCCCGACCGGGCTCGCCGCGAGCGCATCCCGGAAGTGGCACGCGGCGTGGCGTCCGGGTCCTGCCGGCTCCAGCACGGGCTCGGTCGTACGGCACACCGCGGGCCCGTCGAGCTGGGTGTACAGCCAGCAGCGCGTGTGGAACCGGCAGCCCGAGGGTGGCGTGATGGGCGAGGGGATGTCGCCGGTCAGGATCACCCGCTGGCGTCGTCGCTCCGTGGCGGGGTCGGCGATGGGCAGCGCGGAGACGAGCGCCCTGGTGTACGGGTGGGCCGCGTCCCGGAACAGGGCATCCGGGTCGCCCATCTCCACGATGCGGCCGAGATACATGACCGCGATGCGATCGCTGACGTAGCGCATGACCGCCAGATCATGGCCGATGAACAGGTACGTCAGGCCGAGCCGCTGCCGCAGGTCGACGAGCAGGTTGAGCACCTGGGCCTGGATGGACACATCCAGCGCCGAGATGGGCTCGTCGCACACCAGATACCGTGGCTCGACCGCGAGCGCACGCGCGATGGCCACCCGCTGCCGCTGGCCACCCGAGAGCTGGTGGGGGTACCGCCGAGCCTGGTCGGGACGCAGACCCACGAGACCGAGCAGCTCCCGGACGCGTGCCGACCGCTCGGATGGCGCCACCTGTCCGTGGACATCGAGCGGCTCGCCGATGGCCTGCTCGAGACGCATCCGGGGGTCGAGCGAGCCATAGGGGTCCTGGAACACGATCTGCATCCGTCGTCGGAGACGACGCATCCGGTCCCGCGATGCGTCACCGATCTCCTCGCCCTCGAAGCGGATGCTGCCGCTCGCGGGCACGAGTCGCAGGGACGCGAGACCGAGCGTGCTCTTGCCGCTGCCGGACTCTCCGACGAGGCCGAGGGTCTCGCCGGACGCGATGTCCAGGTCGACCCCGTCGACGGCGCGCAGCTGCTGGCCGCGACGCAGCAGGCCGGCGCCGACATCGAAGGTGACGCGCACGTCGCGCATCCGGAGCAGCGGCTCGGTGGCCGCGCCACTCCCCTGGGCCGCGCCACTCCCCTGGGCCGTGCCACTCCCCTGGGCCGTGCCACTCCCCGGAGCCGCC
>CAZYTQ010000170.1:4410-6080 GCA_964650135.1 uncultured Anaerolineaceae bacterium
GCCACTCCCCTGGGCCGTGCCACTCCCCTGGGCCGTGCCACTCCCCGGAGCCGCCTTCGCGGTGCTCATGGGATCCAGCCGCCCGTGTCCGTGGCATGGCAACGAGCATCGTGACCCTGACCGCGTGCGGTCAGCTCGGGCTCCGTCGTGGTGCAGACCTCGTGCGCCCACCGACAGCGGGGCGCGAAGCGGCAGCCTCGCAGGTCGCCCGCAAGGTCGGGTGGCCCGCCCTCGATGGTCGTGAGTCGAGCGCCCCGTGCCAGGCCCAGGCGGGGCAGCGCATCGAGCAGGCCCCAGGTGTATGGCATCCGGGGTCGTTCGAACAGGTCGTCCAGACCTGCCGTCTCGACCATCCGTCCCGCGTACATGACGTCGATGCGGTCGCACATCCCCGCCGCGATGCCCAGGTCGTGGGTGATGAGCAGGACCGCCGTGCCGGACGCGCTGGACAGCTCTCGGATCAGCTCGAGGATCTGGGCCTGGATGGTCACGTCGAGTGCGGTCGTCGGCTCGTCCGCGATGAGCAGCCGTGGCTCGCACGAGACGGCGATGGCGATCATGACCCGCTGGCGCATGCCACCCGAGAGCTGGTGGGGATAGTCCCGCAGCCGTTGACGGGGCCGAGGGATGCCCACCCGGTCGAGCAGCTCCGCGGCTCGGTCGGTCGCGGCTCGTCCCGAGAGGCCGAGATGGAGCCGCATCGGCTCCGTGATCTGGTCACCCACGGTGTGCACCGGGTTGAGGCTGGTCGATGGGTCCTGGAAGATGACGCCGATGTGATGGCCCCGCAGGCGACGCAGCGCGGTCGACGGCAGCGCGGCGAGGTCGAGCCCCTCGAACAGGACCTGGCCGCCCACGATCCGCCCGCCGGTCGGCAGCAACCGCACGATGCTGCGTGCCGTCATGGTCTTGCCACAGCCGGACTCCCCGACCAGGCCCAGCGTCTCGCCGGCGCCGATGGTCAGGCTGACATCGTCCACGGCGCGCACGACCCCCGCATCGGACGCGATGTGGGTCGACAGGTGACGCACCTCCAGCAGCAGCGGCGACCCGGCAGCGGCCGTCTCCGGGGTGGTGATGCGTGGCGGGGTGATGGGCAGGGTCATGCGAGCGTGTCCGTGGCGCGCGACGTCGGATCGAGCACGTCCCGCAGGCCGTCACCCAGGAGGTTGAGCGCGAGCACGCTGAGCGCGATGGCGAGCCCGGGCATGACCGTCAGCCACCAGCCGTGCTGGATGTAGGCGCGTGCGTCGTTGAGCATCACGCCCCACTCGGGTGAGGGCGGTGGCGCGCCGAGGCCGAGGAAGGAGAGCGCGGAGCCGACCAGGATGGCGCCCGCGATGGTGATCGCGGTGAGCACCACGATGGGTCCCGCGATGTTGGGCAGCACATGACGCCAGATGATGTGCCGATCGGTGCCACCCATGGCGAGCGCGGCGCGGACATACGGCCGCGCGGTCACCGAGAGCACCGACGCGCGTGACACGCGGCTGAACAGCGGGATCGTGGCGATGCCCACGGCGAGGATCACGTTGGTCACGCTGCCGCCCAGCACGGCCACGATGCCCAGCGCGAGGAGCACCGCCGGGAAGGCGAGCAGCACGTCCATGGCCGCGACCACGCCGAGGTCCACCCGACCACCGGCATATGCCCCCAGCACCCCGAACGTG
>CAZYTQ010000171.1:0-3708 GCA_964650135.1 uncultured Anaerolineaceae bacterium
TGCTGGCCGCCATCACAGCGGATCGGGATGCGTCCCGGCCCAGACCCGAGCTCGTGCCCCCACGGGCTGGCCGGCTCCGATGTCCCTGCTATGGTGCCGGCCATGGCCGACCGGGCGACACCCAACCTGCCGAGCCGCGACCTGGACGCGACCGTCCGCTTCTTCGCCGGACTCGGCTTCAGGGAGACGTGGCGTGACGAGGGCTGGCTGATCCTGGTCCGCGGGGACCTCCAGCTCGAGTTCTTCCCGTACCCCGACCTCGATCCGGCGGCCAGCTCCTTCGGCTCGTGCCTGCGGCTCGACGATGTGGACGCGTTCTACGCGGTCTGCCGCGCGGCGGGGATCCCGGAGCGCACCACCGGCTGGCCGCGACTGCACCCACCCGCGAGGGAGGCCTGGGGTGGCCGCGTGGGTGCGCTCATCGACCCCGACGGATCGCTCCTCCGACTGATCCAGGGACCCGCCCCGACACCCTGAGCCGAGGCTCCTCGGGGGTCGGTGGCCTCCTGCGGCGCGGTGCCATGTCTCCTGGCGGTAGAGTCGGTGCGTGCTGGATGAGACGCGCATCGATCGATGGCTGACCGCGGTCCGCCTCGTCAAGACGCGACCGATCGCGACGCAGCTCTGCGACGCCGGTCACGTCCGTATCAACGGCAAGGACGCGAAGGCGTCCACCAGGGTCAGGGTCGGTGACCGCGTCGAGGCACGCATCGCCGATCGCGACCGGGTCGTCGAGGTCGTCACGGTGATCGAGGCGCGCGTCGGGGCGCCCGTCGCGGTGACGTGCTACATCGACCACAGCGTGCCGCCTCCCGTCGAGCCGCTGCCGCCGGGCATGGAGTGGACGCGTGGTGCCGGCCGACCGAGCAAGCGGGTCCGCCGCGAGCTCGACCGCATGCGCCGGGGCGGCTGACCAGGGCCTGACTCTCATCCGAGGAGAGCGGAGCAGGTCGGGGCCGTCGAGGGCGTCCTCGCGGGTCCCGGTAGACCGTGCGGCGATGCGCGATGCCCACCACGAGCACCGTGAGCACCTCATCCTCGAGCGATGCGAGGATCCGATGGTCGCCCACGCGGTATCGCCAGATCGGCTCGCCCACCAGCGACCGACCCGAGGATCTGGGGTCCTCGCGGCCCGTAGAATGGCCGTCGTGGCCGCCCAGTGGCCACGGACGGGGAGAAGGGAGGGACGCATCGCCGCGCTCGAAGCGCTCACGCCGGGCGTCGTCCTCCGCGGGTTGCTGCCCAGCGCGACCGTCAGCGTCCTCGCCACCAGGTGGTTCGGGGACAACGCGATCGAGCTGACGTTCAAGTCACCCGACGGGCGGGTGGACCAGGAGGTGGTGTTCCGCCACGACGAGCCTCGGCTGGAGGTCGTGGAGTCCGGTCGCCCCTGGAGCTTCGATGGCGATGGCGCCACGTTCCGCCTGGTGTCGGAGGCGAACCGCATCCGCCTCGCGCACCTGTTCGACCCGGTCCTCGCGGTCCACACGTCGGAGGTGGAGCCGCTGCCCCACCAGATCACCGCGGTCTACGAGCAGATGCTGCCGCGTCAGCCGCTGCGCTTCCTGCTCGCGGACGACCCGGGTGCCGGCAAGACGATCATGACCGGTCTGCTCATCCGCGAGCTGATGGCTCGCGGCGACCTCGCGCGCTGTCTCGTGGTCTGCCCGGGGAGCCTGGCGGAGCAGTGGCAGGACGAGCTGTATCGGCGCTTCGGGCTGCCGTTCGACATCCTCACCAACGACAAGCTGGAGGCCGCCCGGACCGGCAACTACTTCCTGGAGCAGGACCTCGTGGTCGCGCGGCTGGACAAGCTGTCGCGCAACGAGGACCTCCAGGAGCAGCTCGCGGTCCCCGACGCGCGCTGGGACCTGGTCGTCGTGGACGAGGCGCACAAGCTCTCCGCCACGTACTTCGGGGGCGAGGTCCGGTACACCAAGCGCTATCGCCTCGGCCAGCTGCTCTCGACCCTCACGCGCCACTTCCTGCTCCTGACCGCGACGCCCCACAACGGCAAGGAAGCGGACTTCCAGCTGTTCATGGCGCTGCTCGATGGCGACCGCTTCGAGGGCCGCTTCAGCGATGGCGCGCACGCGGCGGACGTGTCGGACCTCATGCGCCGGATGGTCAAGGAGCACCTGCTCCGGTTCGACGCGACGCCGCTGTTCCCGGAGCGCATCGCCTACACCGTCGCGTACCAGCTGTCCGACGAGGAGGCCGAGCTCTACGCGCGGGTCACGGCCTATGTCCGGGAGGAGTTCAACCGGGCGGAGGCGCTCCAGAACGACGGGCGCGCAGGCACCGTGGGCTTCGCGCTCACCATCCTCCAGCGCCGCCTCGCGTCCTCGCCGGAGGCGATCTACCAGTCGCTCCGCCGCCGCCGCGAGCGGCTGGAGAAGCGGCTCCGCGAGCTCCAACTGATGCGTCGCGGGGAGCTGATCGCGGGCCGGCCGGCCGACGACGTGCCCGAGCTGGACGCGGAGGACATCGAGGACCTCGAGGACGCGCCGGACGACGAGCTGGAGCAGGCCCAGGATCGGGTCCTGGACCAGGCGACCGCGGCGGGCACCATCACCGAGCTCTCCGCGGAGATCACCACGCTGCGTGACCTGGAGGCCCTGGCGCTCAGGGTCAAGACGAGCGGCCGGGACCGCAAGTGGCTCGAGCTCGCGAAGCTGCTCGGCGAGCTGTTCACGCCCGCCGCGCTCACCGGGTCCGCCGAGACCCACGCCCCATACGGCTCGGGCGAGATCCCGCCGCCCGTGCCATCGCCACATCAGAAGCTCGTCATCTTCACCGAGCACCGCGACACGCTGAGCTATCTGCGCCAGCGCATCGAGACGGTGTTCGGACGCCCGGACGCCGTGGTCGTCATCCACGGTGGCATGGGCCGCGAGGAACGGGCGAAGGCCCAGGAGCGCTTCCGGACCGACCAGGACGTGGGGGTGCTCCTCGCCACCGATGCCGCAGGGGAGGGCATCAACCTCCAGCGCGCCCACCTGATGGTCAACTACGACCTGCCCTGGAACCCCAACCGCCTCGAGCAGCGCTTCGGGCGCATCCATCGCATCGGCCAGGACCAGGTGTGCCACCTGTGGAACCTGGTGGCCGCCGAGACCCGGGAGGGCGATGTCTACCACACCCTGTTCGACAAGCTGGAGGAGGCGCGCACCGCGCTCGGCGGCCAGGTGTTCGATGTCCTGGGCAAGGTCCAGTTCGAGGGCAAGCCGCTGCGCGACCTGCTGGTCGAGGCCATCCGCTACGGCGACCAGCCGCACGTCCGGGCGCGCCTCACGCAGGCCGTGGAGCACGCCCTGGACCAGGACGCGATCCGCGACCTGCTCGAAGAGCAGGTGCTCGTCCACGACGCGATGGACGCGACCGGGGTGCGACGCATCCGGGAGGACATGGAGCGCGCCGAGCTGCGTCGGCTCCAGCCCTACTACGTGGAATCGTTCTTCCTGGAGGCGTTCCGGAGGCTCGGGGGCACGGTCCGCGAGCGCGAGCCGCACCGCTACGAGGTGACCAACGTGCCGGCCCCGGTGCGCAGCCGCGACCGGCTCATCGGCCGGGCGGAGCCGGTGATGGCGCGATACGAGCGCATCGTGTTCGAGAAGACGCTCCGGACCCAGGAGGGCAAGCCGCCGGCGGTGTTCGTCCACCCGGGGCATCCATTGCTCGCCGCGACCATCGACCTGACGATGGAGC
>CAZYTQ010000171.1:3718-5904 GCA_964650135.1 uncultured Anaerolineaceae bacterium
TCGAGCGTCACCGAGACCTGCTCCGCGGGGGCACGGTGCTCGTGGACGAGCGCGACCCGGGCACCGACCCGCGGGTCCTGTTCTACCTCGAGCACGCGGTCGCGGATGCGGGCGTCACGCGCAGCGGTGAGCGGCGGGTGATCAGCAAGCGCGTCCTGTTCGTGGAGCTCGGCGCGGACGGCACCGCGCGTCACATCGCCTACGCGCCCTATCTCGACTACCGGCCCCTGGACACGGACGAGCCGGGCATCGACGCGTTCCTCGCCCGACCCGAGTGCGCCTGGATCACGCGCGACATCGAGGGTCGTGCCCTCGCGCACGCCATCGACACGGTCGTCCCAGAGCATCTCGCCGAGGTGCGGGAACCCCGCCTCGCGCTGCTCGCGAAGACCGAGGCGGCGGTCAAGGAGCGACTCACCCGCGAGATCAACCACTGGGACCATCGCGCCGCGGAGCTGCGCGACCAGGAGCGCGCCGGCAAGGTGAACGCGCGGCTCAACTCCGACGAGGCCGCCAAGCGCGCCGACGGGCTGCAGGCCCGGCTCTCGAAGCGCATGGAGGAGATCGCCCTCGAGCGCCAGGTCAGCGCGTTGCCACCCGCGGTCCTGGGCGGGCTGCTGGTGGTGCCCGCCGGGCTCATCTCGGCGATGACCGGGGCACCGCTCCCGACCGCCGCACGGGTCGCGGACACCCAGGCGTCAGCCGCGCGGGCCCGGGCCGCGGTGATGGCCGCCGAGCGCGCCCTCGGCTACGTGCCGGTGGACCGTGAGCAGGACAAGCTGGGCTATGACATCGAGAGCGCCATCCCCGGCACCGGCAGGCTCCGCTTCATCGAGGTCAAGGGCCGCGTCGCGAGCGCCGACGACGTGACGGTGACGAAGAACGAGCTCCTCTACGGGCTCCACCAGCCCGATGACCTGATCCTCGCCATCGTCGAGTTCACGAGCGACGACGCCGAGCGCGTCCACTACGTCCGTCGGCCGTTCGAGCGGCTGGGTGTCACCACGGACTTCAACGGATCGAGCGTGGACATCCCCCTGCGCGCCCTGCTCGCCCGAGCCGGAGCACCGAGTTGAACCGCCCGCTAGCCGAGCGTCAGGAGGTATTCGCGGGCCGTCATGATCGGCATCGTCGCCACGCCTCGGAGCGCCAGCAGGTCGTCGTCTCCGGAGACGATCGTCGCTTCCTCCGCATCGGCCAGCGCACACAGATAGTCGTCTCGGGGGTCGCGACAGACTCGCGGGACGTCCGTGGGGTCGTCGACCAACCGGGAGCCTGTCAGGAGCCAGGTCATCAGGGCGGGGATGTCGGCCGTGGCGACATAGCGGCGCATCTTGGGACGGCCGAGGACGGCCTCCACCTCGTCCAGAAGCCGTGGACAGACGAGGACGACGCTGGCGCCGGCGAGCGCCGCGTCCACGGCTCGCCGGATCGCCGCTGGGGGTGCCTTGGTGCCGCCGATGATCGCGGACACCAGCGTGTTCGCGCCGAGCACGACGCGGGCGGGAGTCTCAGGCCCAGCGGTGGTCACGCCCGTTCGATCTCGCTCCGAGCCTCCCGCTGGAGTTCCTTGGACAGCGTCATCGCCTGCGCTTCGGAGAGGTCGCTATGACTCCGCACCTGTTCGACGACCGCTTCCGAGACACGGTGCGTCTTCCATGCGGCCTGTCGGCTGACGCCGAGCGCGTCCGCGATGGCACGCCACGACCGGTGTTCGGCCCGGGCGGTGGCGACGAGCCGCGCTCGCTCCGCCTGGAGGCGGTCGATCTCCTGGCTCACTTCCTCGAGGAGTGCGAGAGTCTCGGTCGCACGCGGTTGGGTCATGGTTCGTCAACGATAGACGCGGCCATGCTCAGCCGTCAACCATGGTTGACGATTTCGCGCGCCGCCGACGGCCCGCAGTGGAGGAACACCCGGTGACCGGTCACCCGCTGCGCACGCGTCGAAAGCTCATCGAGGTCGCGCTGCCGCTGGACGCCATCAACGTGGCGTCCGCGCGCGAGAAGTCCATCCGGCACGGCCATCCCAGCACGCTCCACCTGTGGTGGGCCCGCCGACCGCTCGCCGCGGCGCGTGCCGTGATCTTCAGCCAGATGGTGGACGACCCCTCCGAGTACGTCGACGTCCTGCGGGACGACCCCAAGCTCCGACGGAAGGCGGAGAGCATCCTCCGGGCCCGACTGGCC
>CAZYTQ010000172.1:0-795 GCA_964650135.1 uncultured Anaerolineaceae bacterium
TGCTCGCGGATCGCGTATCGCTCCATCGCTGCCGGATCGAGCTCCACACCCAGACCCGGCTCCTCGGGTGCGATCATCTCGCCATCCTCGACCCGGACCCAGCGTCGGAACAGCCGATGCAGGCTCTCGGTCTCGTATCCGCGGTCGGTCATCTCCACCGCGAGGATGCCCGGGTAGGCAGCCGTGAGATGCACGTGGATCTCGGGGAAGACGTGCGGCAGCACCGGCACGGACTGGCTCGAGGCCAGGGCCAGCACCTTGACCGTCTCGGAGATGCCGCCAAGGAGCGTCGCGTCCACCCGCAGCACGTCCGGACGCTGGCGTTCCAGCAGCTCCCGGAACGCCCAGCGGCCGATGGTGTCCTCGCCGAGGGCGAGCCGCATCCCGGTCCGCTCCCGGAGCCTGACCCCGAGCTCGGCCTGCTCGGTGGGGAAGGGGTCCTCGATGAACAGCAGGCCGACGTCGTCCCAGGTGCGCACCACCGGCTCCACCGAGAGCACGTCACGCCATGCCCAATGCGCGTCGTAGGCGAGGTGAGCCCGGTCGCCGATGGCCCTCCGCGAGGCACGCAGCCGCTCCGTGTCATCGACCAGGTCCCCGGCCGCGATCTTGACCATCCGGAACCCGCGATCCACATAGTCCGCGAGCTCGGCCTCAAGGTCCCCGAGGCTTTGGTCGGAGGCCGGATACCCACCCGCCACGAGGACCGGGACGCGTGATCGGGCACCACCCAGGAGCTGCCACAGTGGCAGGCCCGCGGCCTTCGCCTTGATGTCCCAGAGCGCGATGTCCACG
>CAZYTQ010000172.1:805-5884 GCA_964650135.1 uncultured Anaerolineaceae bacterium
CGGCACTCAGCGCACGCATGAAGATCCCCCGCTGTCCCTGGGGGAGGTTGCGGTAGTACATCCGCTCCCACAGCGCCTCGGTCAGCAGCGGATCCTGGTCGACGAGGATCGGCGCGATCGCCCGCCGCACGACCGCCGCCGCGGGGCTGTCGCGGGTCATGCCGAAGCCGATGCCGGTCAGGCCCGTATCGGTGGTCACCTCGACCACGAGGTACTCCCGCGATGCGAACCGGATCTCCCCCATCACGATGGGTCGGGGCAGCGGGACGTCCAGAGTGGTCGCGCGGACCTCGGTGATCCTCATCGGTCGACGATCGGCAGGCTCGTGGCGACGTCGCCACATCCGAGCTCCAGCTCCGGCCGGTCGTCCAGCCGGAAGCCCAATGGTCCCGGAATCACCTGGAAGGTCTCCATCGCATACGGGTGATGATGAGGGATGGTACGGAACCCAGGGTGCTCCCAGCGTTCCCCATCGACCGACGCTCGGAACCTCCCGACCTGTCTCGACGGACGACGTGGGTCGTCCGTCAGCGGGTCGGGCTGACGGGTGCCTCGCTGGCCTGCTGCGCGAGCAGGTCCGGGACCCCGCCCGCACCCACGACCTCGGTCCGAAGGCCGGCCGCCGAGAGGAGGCTGCCGCCGATCGCGGCACGCATGCCGGAGCGACACATCACGAGCCACGTGACGTCCCTGTCCAGCTCGGTGACGCGCCCCGGCAGGTCGCCCAGGAAGATGGTGGTGGAACCTGGGACGGTGCCGTCACGCCACTCGGTGGGCTGGCGCACATCGAGCACCCGCACGCGGTCCGATCCGGCCAGACGAGGTGCGACACCCGCCAGCGACAGCATGGTCTGCGACGCCAGCGCCCCGCCTGCCGCGACCCAGGCCTCCACGCCCCCATCGAGCACACCCACCACGGCGTCATAGCCGATGCGCGACAGGTCCACCACGAGGTCACGGGCGATGTCCATCCGGTCGGCCCCGAGCACCAGCACGATGGGGGCACCGAACGGCACGACCGAGCCGACCCAGCTCGCGAACGACTCGGTGGCCTCGACATGGATGGAGCCGGGCACATGTCCGGCGGCGAAGGTCCAGCGGTCACGGGCGTCCACGACCCACGCGCCACGGTCACGCAGCTCCGCGACGAGTGGCGCGGGCAGTCGAGCGGGGGTCCTGGGACCACGCAGCAGCGGGGCGCCGGTGCGATTGATCTCGGCCATGTGGCCGTAGTACGCAGGCCAGCGGCCGAGCCCGCCCAGGAGCAGCTTCTGGAAGCGTGCCTTCTGGACCGTCTGGAGGAGCTCGTTCATGGCCCGCTCGCGACCCATCGTGGAGAAGCGGTCACCGCTCGCGGGGCCGGCCGTGCAGAAGGAGCCGGCGCCGTGGGTCGGCAGCACCCGCACCTGGTCCGGCAGACGCGCCAGTCGGCGCAGCGACCGGAACTGGTCATCGGTCAGGGTGGCCGTCCGGTCGGGACCCAGCAGGTCCGTGCGTCCAGCGGAACCGACCAGCAGGCTGCCGCCCGTGAACACGGCCTCGGGTGTGCCGGCGGGGTCATCGATGACCTGCCAGGCGAGGTGCTCGGGGGTGTGTCCGGGGGTCGCCATGGCGACGAGCTGCGCGCTGCCCAAGGCCACGGCTGCGCCTTCGTCCGCCGCCCGGTGCGGGTATCGATAGCCACCGCGTGCCGGCCCGACGATCTGGGCACCGGTCGCGGCGCGGACCTCCAGCGCCCCTGAGACATAGTCGTTGTGGACGTGGGTCTCCAGCACATGGGTGATCCGCCAACCACGTTGGTCGGCGGCGTCCAGGAACCGTGCCACATCGCGCTGCGGGTCGATGAGCGCGGCCTCCCCGTCCGAGGCGACCATCCAGGTCGCATCGCCCAGCCCGGGAGTGAGGAACATCTCGATGTCCACGGTGGCCTCCATGATGCCATGTGGCCTGCCGCCCCTGGGCTGCGGGCATGACAGGCTTTGTCTATCGGATAACTGGGAGTCTACTCGGGTGCGATCGGCCGCGCATGTCTCCATCGATCGCGTGATCGTACACGATCCGACCGATACGGTTGCCATCGAGGCGGCTATCCTGCATCTGTGCGATCCCAGCGGCGGGCCCCGTCCGGCCCGCGCGAGCATGCGGACGGATGACCCTGCTCCTCGTCTGCGCGGCCTGTGTCGCCGCGGGCGCGTTCGGCTCGATGGTCGGCCTGGGCGGCGGTCTTGTCATCATCCCGGTGCTGTCGCAGGTGCTGGGCTACGACATCAAGGTGACCATCGCGGCGAGTCTCATCGGCGTCATCGCGGGCTCCATCAGCGCCTCGCCACGTTTCCTGGGTGCCGGTATCGCGGACCGGCGACTCGCGGTGACGTTGCTCGTGGCGACGGTCGCAGGCGGCCTCGCAGGCGGCCTCACGGCGAGCTTCCTCGATGATCGCGTCCTTGCCTTCCTGTTCGCGACGCTGCTCATGATGGTGGCCATCCACATGGCGATCGGCCTGCGATCGGGGCGTCGGGCGACCGCGCCCCCGGGGTCCGCGCCCCCGGGGTCCGCGCCGACCGACGGACGACCCGCGTCGCGCGAGCGGCGTCCCGCGACGGCGGCCTTCGACACCCACTACGTGGAGCCACGCACGGGCGAGGCCGTGCCCTACGGTGTCCGGCGGCTTGGTCCTGCGCTCGGCGTGTCGTTCGTGGCGGGCAACATCTCGGGCCTCCTGGGCGTGGGGGGTGGTGTCATCAACGTGCCCACGATGACCTCGCTGATGGGCGTCCCATTGCGGGTCGCCACGACCACGAGCACCCTCATGCTGGGCGCGACGGCTGAGCAGCGCCCTGGTCAACGCCGCGGACGGTCGACTCGATCCGCTCCTGGCCGCCCCCGTCGTGGTGGGCGTGCTCGTGGGCTCGCGACTGGGCGCCCGCGCGTCCATGACCGTGCCCGCGAACGCGCTGCGTGCGGCCTTCGTGGTGGTGGCCCTCGTGTTCGCGGTCCAGACCTATCTGCGTCTGCTGTGAGCGGCACCAGGCGCACCCGCGCGTCTCGTCGGACGACCCGGGCCGTGTTCCATGCGGGCACGCTCGCGGGCGGGGCGTGTCTGCTCCTGGCGATGGTCCTCGAGATGGTGGGCCGGCCTGCCACGACCGCCTCGCTGGTCGACCTGCGGGCCATCGTGTCGGGCGTCCTCACCGGGGATCCGTGGGGCTGGTCGGCGCTGGGTGTGTGGATCGTGATCGCCACGCCGGGGGTCGCCCTCGCGACGACGGCCCTCGAGTTCCGGGCCATCGCTGACCGCTGGGCGGTCCGAGCGACACTGGGTGTCCTGGGTCTGCTGGCGCTGAGTCTCGCGGTCGGTCTGGTGCGCGGATCATGAGTGCGTCGGAGGGCATGACCATGGGCTCGTCGCCGGGGCGGATCGACCAGGGTCTGCTGCCACCCACGGAGGCCCATGGCCTCGAGCGCATCGGGTACCTCGACTGTGATGGTCGCCCGCCGTTCAAGCTCGCGCTGACGGTCGTGGACGACCGCTGGTACCTCGTGGCGGGCCACCTGTGGCATCGCGGCTGGTCGGTCATCGATGTCACCGACCCGACCGACCCGGGCCTGGTCACCTTCATCCCCGGGCCGCCGGACACCTGGACGGCGCAGGTACAGGTCGCCGACGGGCTGCTGGTGGCCGGGCTGTCGCGTATCCCGGAGCGCTTCGGTGGTCGTCCAGGCGCCGCGTTCGAGGAGTGCGCGGTCGTGTTCGATGTGCGTGAGCCGGCGCGACCACGAGAGCTGTCCCGCATCCGGCTCGGTGGGACGGGCGCGCATCGCAGCTGGTGGGCGGGTGGCACGACCGCCTGGCTGTCCGCGAACGCGGCGGGGTTCCGGGGCTACCTCCTGGTGGGCAGACGGTGGGCTACACGGCCCCGATCCGCGTGCTGGTGGGCATGGACCTGACCGACCCGGAGCGGCCGACCGAGGTCAGCCGCTGGTGGCTCCCCGGCCAGGGCCCCGGCGAGCCCGATCCGGGTCCCGAGGCGGGGGTATCGCTGCACGGCCCGGCGTACGTCGTGGGTGACCGGGCGTACCTCTCGTACGGTGGCGCGGGCATGGTCGTCATGGACCTCGCGGACCCGCCCCGGCCGCAGCTCGTGAGCCGGTGGTCGGTGTCCCCGCCGTTCCGGGGCGGGCTGTTCGGGGCAGGGGTCCACACGGCACGGCCGTTGCCGGGTCGCGGGCTTGCGGTGGTCCACGGGGAGGCGGGACCGGAGCGCTGCGAAGGCGAGCCCGACTTCGCGGGGCTGGTGGACATCGCCGATCCGGCACGACCCCGACTGGTGGCACAGCTGCCGCGCCCGGTGCCGACGGCGGGACTGCCGTATCGCTCGTACTGCGACAAGGGCGGCCGCTTCGGACCACATGATTCGCACCTGCCGCAGGGAAGCCCGCTGCTGGAGGGACGCGAGGACCGCATCTACCTCACGTGGTTCAACGCCGGCCTGCGGGTGTACGACATCGCCGATCCGCACGACCCACGCGAGATCGCGTGGGTCGTGCCTGCCGATCCGGTGCAGCGATACGGTCCGCTGCCCGAGACAGCTCTTGTCGCGCAGTCGGAGGTGGTGCTGGTCGATTCGCGCGGCGTCATCTATCTCACCGACAAGAACGCGGGTCTCACGGTGCTCCGGTGCGCCGTCTGAGCGCCGCGGTACACTCCGGCACGACCCGTCGAGCCAGCGGACGCTGGGTCCGTCCGCGTCCGGGACGGGTCGACAGGGCGATCGCCCGGGGCGGTCGGCCGGAAGGGGGCACATGTTCCGCCGCTTCACCACCGTCGCACTGGCGACCGCACTGGCGCTCGTCGCAGCCGCACCCGCGCTCGCCCAGGACATCGGCAGCTTTCCCGTGACGGACGAGCCGTCCGGCGCGACCGTGGCTCTGCACGCCGCGGCTCAGCAGCAGGAGCAGGCCGACCCGGCCACGGGCATCGTCATCCGGTTCCATCTCGCCATCACCGGCGACCTCGGCAAGTCGCTCTCGGCGTTCGAGATCTCCGAGGCGACGGGCGGCTACGACATCGATGGCGGG
>CAZYTQ010000173.1:0-5734 GCA_964650135.1 uncultured Anaerolineaceae bacterium
CCGCTGATCGTCGTCACGGTGTCCAGACCGGGGAACTGGTCGCGGTCACCGACGATGGCGCCCGGACCTTCCACGCCACCCCCCGCGGTCTCCTTGCCGCACCCACCGAACCGACCGAGCGCCACCGGAGATGACGATGCCCGACGAGCCCATCACGCAGCCCGGCCCCGACGGCTGGGACGCCGACATCCACCCCTTCCCGGACGGCTGGCCAGCGCCCACGCGCCGGATGTCGGAGCAGCGCTGGCTGGTCGACGCGGTCATCCGCCAGGTCGGCGTGGACTGGGACCAGGGACGCACCCGCTACATCGGCAATGCGGGTGGGGTCGACGCGGACATCGACTTCGGCCAGGCTCGGGAGCGGATCACGAAGCTGGCCGACATCGAACGCGTCTTCGCGACGCTGGCTGCCCGTCGGGAGCGACTCGCCGACGCGGCCATCGCGGCGGGCCATGACGTGACCGCGCGCAAGCATGCGTTCATCGCGTCCCTGTTGTGGGGCGCCGCAGAGTGGACGTTCTTCGCATCGCCCGAGCAGGTGCGCCGCGCCGAGGTGGCCAACCAGCACAAGCGGCGCTGCCACGACCTGTGGATGGAACGTGCGCCCCATCCCGTGCGACGCATCCGGGTGCCCTATGGCCGTGGCTCCCTCTCGGGCATCCTCCATCTCCCGCCGAACGCGGATGGCCCGGTCCCCTGCGTGCTCCACGTCGGCGGCATGGACAGCTTCAAGGAGCACGCGGTCCTGATGTCCGGTGACCGCTACCTGGACCGGGGCATCGCGCGGTTCCTGGTCGACCTGCCCGGCCAGGGAGAGGCGGTCCTCGACGGCGCCTTCATCGGCCGCACCAACATGGTGGAGGCCGGGCTCGCCTCGCTGGAGGTGCTCCGCCAACAGCCCGACATCGACGCCAGCCGCCTGGGCCTGACGGGTGTCAGCTTCGGCTCCTGGTGGGCGACCCAGATCGCGGCACATGCCCCGGACCTCGCCGGCACCGCGATCTGGGCGGTGGTCCACGAGCCGGGCCTCGAGCACATCTTCGAGCAGGTATCACCGACCTTCAAGGCGCGCTTCATGGCCATGGCGGGCTATGTCGACGAGGACGCCTTCGATGCGTTCGCGCGACGCTGGAGCCTGGTGGACCAGGCGCCAGGGGTGACCCACCCCTATCTGGTGCTGGCGGGCGAGGATGACGAGCTGAGTCCCATCGGCCACACCTACCGGCTGGTGGACCGTGTGGCCGGCCCCCGGGAGCTGGTGGTGTATCGCGGGGAGCGCCACTCCATCGGGGGTGGACCGGCGGCACGCCTCGGGCCCAATGCCATGGACCTCGCCGCGGACTGGTTCGCCGACCGCTTCGCCGGACGCCCCATCGAAGAACGCGTCACGGTCGTGGATGTGACCGGCGCGACCGCCACCGAGCCGCTCCAGCCGTGGCTGGCGGGCGCCATCGCGCGCACGGACCCTGCGCTCGACGACGTGCGGGACATCGTCGCCACGAGCGGGGCTCCCCGTGGCTGAGTCCTGGAACATCCGGCGCATCGGCTGGTCCGACCTGGGCGGGCCTGGCGACGGCATGCACGTCCAGCTCCACGACGGCTATGCGTTCGTGGGTCACATGGGCGAGTCGGGCACGAGCATCCTCGACGTGCATGACCCGAGCGCACCCCGGTTCATGACACGCATCCCCGCCGCGCCGAACACCCATGCCCACAAGACGCAGATCCAGGGCGACATCCTGCTCACCAACCGGGAGATCATCCCGCGTCGCAGCGGGCCGCATGAGGCGGGCCTCGTCATCCACGACATCAGCGACCCGGTCCACCCGCGCGAGATCACGCGCTGGGAGGTGGCCGGCAAGGGCGTCCATCGCATGACCTGGTGGGACGGCCCGCTGGCCTACGTCACGGCGAGCGACGCGGGGTTCATCGACCAGATCCTGGTCATCCTCGACCTGTCGGAGCCCGCGCGACCCCGTGAGGTCGGACGGTGGTGGTATCCCGGCCAGCGCGAGCACGAGTCGCGCGACTTCGACGAGACCTGGCGGGTCCGCCTCCACCACGCCATCGTGCGTGACGGGCTCGCCTACTGCGGCTGGTGGGACAAGGGTGCCGTCATCCTCGACGTGCTCGACCCGTCGACGCCCCGGTTCGTGGGCCAGCTGGACCTCGGCCACGGCATCGCCCGCGCCACCCACACCCTGTGCCCCCTGCCCGGCCGGGACGTGGCCGTGACCACCGAGGAGCGCATCGCCGAGGGCTGCGTGGGCGTGGCGCCCAACACGCGGCTCGTGGACATCAGCGACCCCACGGCACCCACGGTCATCAGCACGCTGCCCGTCCCCGAGGGGGACTTCTGCGAGCGTGGCGGCCGCTTCGGGCCCCACAACGTGCATGAGCCCAAGCCGGGCTCGCTCATCGACGGCGACACCATCTACCTGACGTACTTCAACGGCGGTCTGCGGGTCTACGATGTGGCCGATGCCTCGCGGCCCGTGGAGATCGCGTGGTACGTGCCCGATGCGCCGCCGGGTCAGGTCTCGTGCCAGCTCAACGACGTGACGGTGGACGAGGACGGTCTCATCTGGGTCACCGATCGGCTGGGCGGCGGGCTGCACATCCTCGAGCTGACGCCCGGCGCCGACGCCGCCCGGCGCGCGGCACGATCGACGCACGACGACCACTCGGCGGCGGGCCGGTGATGGCGACCCAGCTGCCGGAGCGCGGCCGGCTGCTGGTCCGCGGCGGCCACATCCTGAGCATGGATCCCGGCATCGGCGAGCTGCCCGTCGGTGACGTGCTGGTCGATGACGGGGTCATCCTCGAGGTCGGTACGGACCTAACCGCCCGGGCCAGCGACGCGGCGGTCATCGACGCCGCTCGGATGGTCGTGATGCCGGGCATGGTGGGTGCCCACGAGCATCCCTGGGCGGCCCTGTTCCGGGGCATCATGGGTGACCATGACGGCCGGGACAGCTGGTCGGTCAAGGAGCGCCTCGCGCCACACATGGATGCGGCCGCCACGGAGGCGAGCGTGCTGCTCGCCTGTGCGGAGTCGATCCATGCGGGTGTCACCACCATCGTCGACTTCGCACACGACTGGATGACGCCCGACGAGCCCGAGGCGCATCTCCGGGCGCTCGTCGCGAGCGGCATCCGGGCACGCTTCGCACCCGGGGCGCCGTCGACCAAGTGGGGCCTCTCGCTCGACCAGATGGCGGCCATCATGGCCCGCGTCGGTCTCCCGGTCGACCAGCCCATGGACCTCGGCGTGCTCGCCGACGTCCAGCGTTCGTGGTTCGCGGCTGGCCGCGTCGATGGACGGGTCCGGCTCGGTGTCTCCGTGCGTGGTCCGGCGCGATCCACGATGGACGTGGTCCGGACCGAGCTCGAGGGAGCCCGGGCGCTGGGGCTGCCCATCTCGATGCACTGTGCCGGCACCCGCGCCGAGATGGCGCGGATCCATCAGCTGACGGTGCTGGACGAGGCCGGGCTGCTGGGTCCCGATCTCGCGCTGGCCCATGGCATGCAACTGACCGACCGCGAGATCGTGCGCATGGGCGAGACTGGCGTCACGCTGGCGGTCACCCCCATGAGCGAGCTCCACCGGGAGCTGGGCCAGGCACGCATCACCGAGCTGCGAGCGGCGGGCGTCGTGGTCGGTCTCGGCTTCGATAATCCCGCGTACGCTGCGTCGATGGACATGTTCGCGCAGATGCGCCTGATGCTGGGGCTCGAACGAGCCCGCATCGGCTCGGAGGCTGCGCTGGGCGTGTCCGATGTGCTGCGCATGGCGACCATCGATGGTGCCCGCACGGCCGGCCTGGATGACGTCTGCGGCTCGCTCACGCCGGGCAAGCGCGCGGACATGGTGCTGGTCCGACGGGACGACCTCAACATGGCGCCCATCGGCCTCGCTGCGGAGCTCGTCGTGTACGCCGCCCAGCCCGCCAACATCGACACGGTCCTGGTGGACGGCCGGGTGCTCCAGCGTGGTGGCCACCTCACCCACCTGGACCCGGGCGACGTGCTGGGTGCCGCGACGGACGCCCTGCGTCGCACCTGTGCCGCAGCCGGCCTCGACGAGCTGCTGGTGGGGTGAGGACGCCATGAAGCCCGCGCCGTTCCGATACCTCCGACCGACGAGCCTCGACGAGGCGCTGGACGCGCTCGCGACGCTCGGCGACGAGGCCAAGCCGCTCGCCGGCGGCCAGAGCCTGGTACCGATGCTCAACTTCCGGTTGGCACGTCCCGGCGTGCTCGTGGACCTCGGCCGGGTGGCGGGCCTGGAGGGGATCGGCGCGGCCGACGATGTGGCACGCATCGGCGCGATGACCCGGCAGCGGACGCTGGAGCTGGACCCGGTCCTGGCCGACCGGCTGCCGGTGCTGCGGGCCGCGCTGCGCCACGTGGGGCACGTCCAGATCAGGACGCGCGGCACGATCGGCGGGTCGCTGGCGCACGCGGATGCCGCGGCCGAGCTGCCGGCTCTCGCGCTCGCGTTCGACGCGACCGTGGAGGTGGCGAGCGCATCCGGCACCCGCACGGTCCGAGCCGCGGACCTGTTCCTCGGTCCGTGGACGACGTGCCTTGCCGCGGACGAGCTGCTGACGCGTGTCGACATCCCGCTCGGCTGGCCACGGACCGCCATCCGGGAGCTGGCCCGACGACACGGGGACTTCGCGCTGGCGGGCGTGGTCGGGGGGAGGCGGTCCGCCACGGAGCACGACCCGGGCGTCCGATTGGTCGGCTTCGGTGTCGGCTGGACGCCGGTCCGGCTGGTCATGGCCGAGGCAGCCCTGGCGGCCGGGGAGCCGGCGCGGATCGTGGCTGACGCCGCAGCGGCGGAGATCGAGCCGATGGAGGACATCCACGCCGATGCCGCCTGGCGTCGCGATGGGCTCCGGGCGCTGGTGGCGGAGCTGGTGACCGACCTGGCGGACGATCCGCCGATGGCGGCATGAGCCAGCCGGCGGAGCACGCGACGGGCGAGACCGTGTCGGACGGTCCGACCATGGCACCCGGGCCGGGTCCGGTCGACGCCCTCGACATCGAGCTGCGGGTCAACGACACACCGATCCGGCGCCGGGTGCCGGTCCGGCGGCTGCTCTCGGACCTGCTGCGGGATGACCTGTCGCTGACGGGCACGCACGTCGGCTGTGAGCATGGCGTGTGCGGCGCGTGCACGGTGCTGCTGGACGGCCAGCCGGTGCGCTCGTGTCTCATGCTCGCGGTCACCGCGGACGGCCACGAGGTCACCACGGTCGAGGGCATCTCGCCGGTGGACGGGAGCCTCTCCCCGCTCCAGGTGGCGTTCCGCGATGCCCATGGTCTCCAGTGCGGCTTCTGCACACCCGGCTTCCTGATGACACTGACCGCGGCGGACCCTGCCGAGCACCCGACCGATGACGACATCCGCGGGCTGCTGTCGGGTCACCTGTGTCGATGCACCGGCTATCAGAACATCTGCGCCGCGGTGCGCCAAGCCTGGGGACGGGAGCCAGGCACCGTCACCGAGGGCGGCGCACCGTGACCGGGAGTGCCGCCACCGCGGGCCTGGCCGCGGATCACCGCCCGCGACGCGAGGACCCGCGGCTGCTCACCGGCCAGGGCACGTTCGTGGCCGATGTCCGCATCGCCGGGATGCTCGAGGCGGCGTTCGTGCGCAGCCCGCTCGCCCATGCCCGGATCCGGGGCGTGGACGTGGCGAGTGCGCGAGTGGCGGCGGGCGTCA